>NZ_CM001974.1:2098244-2221284 GCF_000406105.1 Dickeya chrysanthemi NCPPB 402
CTAGGGAAAATCCGCCGCAGCGTCAACACACTTCTTTCATAAAAACGTGCGTTTAGCCAAACTTAGCGCAATCTGTTGCTTTACTCGCCAGTCCGTCTTGTCGGCTCGTAGTCCGGGTGTGCAACAAGACGGCGTATGTTTCACTTCTGTTAATTTGCGGTTGTGGTGCCGACTCCTCGGCTGTGCCGGTGCAGGATAAATGCTATGCTGGCTTATCAATGCCGAGTCAGGAGAAACCATGTATCCCGTCGATTTACACATGCACACCGTCGCCAGCACCCACGCCTACAGCACCTTACATGACTATGTGGCCGAAGCTAAAACTAAGCAGATCCGCCTGTTCGCCATTACCGATCATGGCCCGGATATGGCGGATGCGCCGCATCACTGGCATTTCATTAATATGCGTGTCTGGCCGCGGGTAGTGGACGGTATCGGTATTCTGCGAGGTATTGAGGCTAACATTAAGAATCTGGCGGGCGATATCGACTGCACCGGGCCGATGCTGGAAAGCATGGATCTGATTATCGCCGGTTTTCATGAGCCGGTGTTTCCCCCTTCAAATCGTGAAGCCCATACCGAAGCGATGATTGCCGCTATGGCACAAGGGGTGGTACATATCATCAGCCACCCCGGTAACCCGAAATTCCCTGTTGATATCCGTGCGGTGGCGCAAGCGGCGGCCAAATATAACGTGGCGCTGGAATTGAATAACTCCTCTTTCACCCATTCCCGCAAAGGCAGCGAGGTGAATTGCCGGGCGATAGCCGAAGCGGTGCGTGACGCCGGCGGTTATCTGGCTCTGGGGTCGGATTCGCATATCGCCTGGTCGTTGGGGGAATTTCCACATTGTGAGCGTATTATGCGGGACGTTGATTTTCCGCAGGATCGCGTGTTGAATGTCAGCCCGCGCCGGGTGCTGGATTTTCTGGAGCAGCGCGGTAAGCCGGTGATCCCGGAGTTTGCCGATCTGTGACGTTGTCACTTAATCGCGCCGTCATGTCTTTTTACAGGTTGATGAGATGAATGAATTTTCCGTGGTGTGCCGCATTCTCGGCACGCTGTTTAACCGCTCGCCGCAGGATCCGCTGTTGGCGCCGTTGTTTACCCTGATTGAGCAAGGCAAGCTGGCGCAGCAATGGCCGCTGGCGCAAGACGAGCTGATGGCGCGCTGGCAGCGCAACGTCGATTTACCGGCGATGAGTGCTGATTATGAGGCATTGTTCGGCGCAGAACCCTCGGTAGCGCCGTGGCGCTCCAGTTGGGAGCCGGACGCGCCGGAAGCTGAAATCCGCTCGTTTTTACAACAACGTGGTATGCCGTTGGGCGACGGGCCGGTGGATCACTTTGGTGCTTTGCTGCTGGCGGCGTCCTGGCTGGAAGATCAGGCACAGGAAGATGAAACGGCGGCGCAGTCGGCGTTTTTCGATAACTATTTATTGCCGTGGAGTGATCGTTTTCTGGGCAAGGTGGAAAGCCATGCTACCAGTGCATTTTATCGCACTCTGGCGATCATTTGCCGTGAAGCACTGGACGCGATGCGTGACGAACTGGCGGAAGCGGAAAACGGCGAGATGGATGATGAGACGCCTGAAGAGTGAAAAAGGGGTGGCGGATGCCACCCCTTTTTGTCTTAATCGATCAAGTCTTAATCGGTCAACATGATAACCAGTTGACCGGGTTTCACCTCGATGCCTTTGGCCAGTTTCTTCGCCAGCGCCTCTTTGTTGCTGTGCTCCGGGTTCAGCACATAAGCGGGCTTCTGGTCAAAATAGCTTTTCAACGACTGATTCAGGTAGGGCGTCAGCGTTTGCATCACTGTTTGTAATTTCTCCGGCTGAACGCTGTAATCCACCAACTCCATCTCTTTCAGGTAGATGGCGCCTTCATCCTTGTTGAACACCGGCTGGGCTTTAAGCGTTAGTTTCATGTCTGCCTGCTGTTTACCCAGCAGCGAGCTGATATCGACCTTGGCGGTACCGCTCAGCGTCACTTTGCCGGGTTCTGTGCGACCAATCTGGCTGGTCAGCTCGGTCAGCGTAATATGTGCATCCACCACGCCGGGAACGCCCAATTGCTTCTGGTAGTCATTATGTTGCTGCAAATACTGATTAATTTCTTGCTCGCTCAGGCTGTATTGCGCCAGTTGGTTACAACCGCTTATCAGCAATGTACCCAGCAGCGCCAGAGCGGCCAGTCCCGATTTTTTCATTGTTATAACCTCTTGTTTTCCGTAATAGACCTCGCTAGGCGAGGAATGCCGGCAGGGTGCGTTATTCCGCTCACATCGCCAATCGGAATACGCCTAAACGCCGCCGTCGGGCGGCGGCGACAAGGGGATTATTGTGCCTGTTCAAGCAGCAGGTCGACGTTGGCGTTTTGAGACAAGGTGTCGCAGTAAGCGGCGACACTCGCCGGGACATTGACGTCGGCAACGATGGTCAGCGAGCGCAGCAGGGCAAACAGGTTGATGTCATCCAGCGACAACGTACCGTTGCACGCCTGTGGCGGTACTATCAGCGGCGCCAGCGCTTGCAGGTCGCTTTCCAACTGGCTGATCAGCTCAGCGCTCTGGCTGAAATGAGTATCGAAGCTGCCGATTTGCCCCTCTTTCTTGTGAATGAAGTAGTTGCGGCCGGCGTCAGTGGTGAACTCGTCGAAATCCGCGCGGGAAAAACGGGGAATCAGCAGGCGCGGCGCGTATTCATACACGCCGCGAATCCAGGTGTCGATAGCCGGGTTGGTCGGGCCGGTCAGCACCGGTTTGCCGTCCAGCTCGTCAACGTATTTCACGATGTCCAGACTTTCCGGCATGTAGCTGCCGTCGTCTTTTTGCAGGATCGGTACCACTTTCTGGCCGACCATTGAAATCGGCGTGGTTTCATCATCGTTAGACAACACATGCAGTTCCACCGGCAACCGTTTAAGGCCGAAAATCATGCGTGCTTTCACGCAGAAAGGACAATGTTCATAGACAAACAATTTCATATGGGCACTCCCTGGTTGAGCGACGCCGGGATCAGACGCAGCCGTAATCATGATGTCGGGGAAATTATCCATTGTCAGCCGCTGTGCGTCCATGTGCAATGTACGTCGAAACAAATGTACGTCGAAACAAATGTACGTCGAAACAAATGTGCGCAGCAACGGTTGGAAATAGCAGGTAAAAATGGGGCGATGACGGCGCCCCGCAGATGATGTGGACTGAGTGTGATTGATAGCCTTGATCAATGCTCGTTCAGCATTGCCGGTTCGATCCGTTTCAGATGGAATTGCCAGTACAGGGCGGCCAGGGTCAGCATGCCGATAATGCCTAACATACCCCAGGGCAAGGCCGGTTGGCCGAGCGCCTTTCCGGTATCAAACAGCCAGCCGCCACCGCTGTAACCGAGCGCGCCGCCCAGTGCCAGCCCCATGCGGCTAAATCCCATATAGCTGCCGCGGGCACGGGCATCGGCCAGCGATGCGCCCAGCGTTTCCCGCGCCGGTTCGGCGATGATGGAACCAATGTAAAACAGCCCGATCAGACCCAACAACCATTGCAGGCTGGTGATCATGCCCATCGGGATCAGGCTCAGGGTCATGATGAACAGCCCGAACATCAGCCGCTGTTCCAGGCGGAAACGTTTTTCGCTCCAGCGTGCTATCGGGTAAAGCAGCGTCAGCGACAGCGCAGCTTCAATGGCGTACATCCATTTCACTGCAGACGGCGTGCCGGCCAGTTCATTCACCATGATAGGCATCATCAACAACACCTGAACGCCCAGCATGAAATAGCCGGTCAGCGTCAGCACATAAACGACGAAGCGATGGTCGCGCATCACCCGCATCATCCCTTCGCGGATGGGGGTGCGAATGGTGGAAATGCGATAGGCGGGCAGCAGCAGGGCGTTCAGCGCGGCCGCCAGCACGAATACCGCCGCGCCGGCCCAGCACACCACCGAAAAGTTATATTGCATCAACCAGCTACCGATCAGCGCGCCGATCACTGCGCCGGCGTTGTCCTGCATCATTAACAGCGAGAAGAAACGGCTGCGTTCGTGCGGCCGGGTCAGCTTGATAACCATCGCGTTACGCGGTGGTTCGAATAAGGTGCCGCCCAGTGCCGACAGTACGCAGGAGAGCATCAGCATCAGCGGTGTCGTAGCCAGCGCCATGAACACAAATCCAGACGCGCGCAGCAACATGCCAGTGACGATCATCGGTTTGGCGCCGAAACGGTCGGCGATGGCGCCGCCGAAAATGCCGAGCCCTTGTTGGGTGAATTGACGCAGGCCGAGTGCAATCCCGACGGTGAGCGCCGCCCAGCCCATCTGATCGACAAAGCGAATGGAGATCAACGGGAACACGACGAAGAAACCCAATACCACCAGCATGTTATCCAGCAGCAGAAAATATTTACCCAGACTGCGGGCCTGTGTCATTAATGACATGTTTCACCACGAGGAAAAAAGAAAGGAATGCAGCTTGTCTATTCTCTCGCCGATTGCGTCATCGTGATAGGGGATCCTGCTAATAAATTTTTTTATCGTTCAACTGTTATCTGTCGAACAGTTTAAGAAAAAAAGTCAGTGCGGCGTATCGATTGTTCAATAACTCGGCGGTCATGATTTTACGCTATGGAATTTATGTGGTTATAGTAAGCGCTATTGGCTTGTTATCCGGTTATGGCGTCCGCCGTATCGGCGTTGATCGCATTAATAAAATTTATTTATCGATAATTCGTCACCTGAGGGGGAAGGCATGTTTGGCTATCGCTCAACGACACCCAGAGTCCGTCTGATTACGGATCGGCTGGTGGTCCGTCTGGCGCACGAACGCGATGCCTGGCGTCTGGCTGAGTATTACGCGGAGAACCGTGATTTTTTAAAACCCTGGGAGCCGGTGCGCGATGCCAGCCACTGTTATCCTTCCGGTTGGCAGGCGCGGCTGAGCGTGATCTGCGATATGCACAAACAGGGGAGCGCGTACTATTTTTTGCTGCTGGACCCGGATGAAAACGAAGTGCGCGGCGTGGCTAACTTCAGTAATGTGCTGCGCGGTTCTTTTCATGCCTGTTATCTGGGGTATTCGCTGGGTGAAAAATGGCAGAGGCAGGGGATCATGTACGAAGCATTGCAGTCGGCATTGCGTTACATGCAGTGCCAGCAGCATATGCATCGCATTATGGCCAACTATATGCCGCATAATCATCGTAGCGGCAACCTGCTGGCCCGGCTGGGGTTTGAGAAAGAAGGTTACGCCAAAAATTATTTATTGATTGACGGCAAGTGGCAGGATCATGTGCTGACCGCTCTGACGAACAATGAATGGACGCCGATGCGCTGAATGCACGGATAAATCAGGAGAAGCCATGAAATACTCATTGACGCCCCAGGAAGCGCGGGTAATCGGATGCCTGCTGGAAAAGCAGGTCACGACCCCGGAGCAGTATCCGATGTCCCTGAATGGCCTGACCGCCGCCTGTAATCAGAAGACCAACCGCGAGCCGGTGATGGATCTGACCGAAAACGAGGTGCAACAAACGCTGGACTTGCTGGTGAAACGACATTTTCTGCGTACCGTCAGCGGTTTTGGCAATCGGGTAATGAAATATGAACACCGGTTTTGCAACTCTGAATTCGGCGACCTGAAATTCTCCACGGCCGAAGTGGCGCTGGTGACGACCTTGTTGCTGCGCGGTGCTCAGACGCCGGGCGAGTTGCGCACCCGTGCCGCTCGTCTGCACGAATTTGCCGATATGGAAGAGGTGGAGAACGTGTTGCAGCACCTGCAACAGCGTGAGGACGGGCCGTTTGTGGTGCGGCTGGCGCGCGAGCCGGGTAAACGCGAAAGCCGTTTTATGCATCTGTTTAGCGGCGAAGTGGCCGAGGCGGCGCCTTCTGTGTCGGGTGATGCGCCGCCGGATGACGGCCTGGCTGCCCGGGTGTCGGTACTGGAAAATGATGTTGCTGAATTACGGGCGCAACTGGCGGCGTTGCAGGCGCGTCTTGCCTGATGTGGTTCCGATATTTGTCCACAGTAGTACCGCCAGCCATTATGAGATGGTTAATACGCTGTTATTGGCGGGCAAACACGTTTATGTGGATAAACCGCTGGCGCAGGCAGAAGCGTTGGTGGTGCAGGTGATCGGCGATGGTTTCACATACGCCGCCGTTAAGCTCAGGTGATCAGGCGTTGTATGCGCAACGGGTGATCGAGATGCTATTGAGAGAATGCTGAAAAAAACAGCGGCCATCGGTTGCTCATGTGGCTATTGGCGGGGCAATCGACTAGGCTGTGTGCCGCGATAACCCGCGCAGTGAGCGATCGGCAGTGAGTGCCGCCGCTATGGCGTGAGGCGTTGCGGGCGGTGTGACCGTCCTGGGCATGGCGGTCGAACGGCTTTTCCCCGCCATCCATTTCTTTCCCATAGTCAGAACAACTGAATGAATCTACTGAAATCACTGGCAGCGGTCAGTTCCATGACCATGCTTTCTCGTGTGTTGGGATTTATGCGCGATGCGATCGTCGCTCGCGTGTTTGGCGCCGGTATGGCAACCGACGCTTTTTTTGTGGCGTTCAAGCTACCTAATTTGTTGCGGCGTACTTTTGCCGAAGGCGCGTTTTCTCAGGCGTTCGTTCCGATCCTGGCTGAGTACAAGAGTCAGCAAGGCGAGGCGGCGGCGCGCACTTTTATGGCCTATGTCGCCGGCATGTTGACGCTGATTCTGGCGCTGGTGACGGTAGCCGGGATGATTGCCGCCCCCTGGGTCATCATGGTGACCGCGCCGGGCTTTGCCTCGACGCCGGAGCGTTTTGAATTGACCTCTGCGCTGCTGCGGGTGACTTTTCCTTATATCCTGCTGATTTCGCTGACATCAATGGTTGGGTCGGTGCTCAATACCTGGAACCGATTTTCGGTTCCGGCGTTTGCGCCAACCTTATTAAACATCAGTATGATCGGTTTTGCGTTGCTGGGTGCCCGCTGGTTTGACCCGCCGGTGATGGCGCTAGGTTGGGCGGTGATAGTCGGCGGGGTGCTGCAACTGGGTTATCAACTGCCGTATTTGAAAAAAATCGGCATGTTGGTGTTGCCGCGCATCAAGTTTCGCGATCCCAGCGTCAGCCGGGTGATGAAGCTGATGGTGCCGGCGATTATTGGCGTATCGGTCAGCCAGATCTCTCTGATCATCAACACCATTTTTGCTTCGTTCCTCAGCCAGGGCGCTGTCTCGTGGATGTACTATGCCGATCGATTGATGGAGTTTCCCTCCGGCGTGCTGGGTGTGGCATTAGGGACGATTCTGCTGCCGTCGTTGTCGAAAAGCGTCGCCAGCGGCAACCACCAGGAGTATTCCCGGTTATTGGACTGGGGGTTGCGGCTATGCTTCGTGCTGGCATTGCCTGCGACGGTGGCGTTGGGACTGCTGGCGAAACCGCTGACGGTGGCGCTGTTCCAGTACGGTAAATTCAGCGCGTTTGACGCCATGATGACGCAGCGTGCGCTGGTCGCTTACTCCATCGGTTTGATGGGGTTAATCCTGGTGAAAGTATTGGTGCCGGGATTTTATGCACGGCAGGATATTAAAACGCCGGTAAAAATCGCCATGGCGACACTGGTGATGACCCAGTTGATGAACCTGATATTTATCGGTCCGTTGCAACATGCCGGGCTGTCGCTGTCGATTGGTCTGGCATCTTGCTTCAACGCCGGGTTGTTATTCTGGCAGTTGCGTCGCCAGCGTATCTTTGCCCCTCAACCGGGCTGGACGGTATTTTTGGTGAAACTGGTGACGGCCGTCGTGGTGATGTCTGCCGTGCTGATCACGCTGAATCTGTGGATGCCCCCCTGGGAGCAAGGCAATATGACGGAGCGGCTGTTGCGTTTGCTGATGGTAGTGGCGGCAGGTGTCGTCAGCTATTTTGCCTCGCTGGTCACACTGGGATTCCGTCCGGGAGATTTTTCCCGCCGTAGCGTCTGATTTTTTCCTGATTCCTCATTGGTTGATTTTTCTTTCATGGTTCGCGGTCGGCTTGCTTGGTAGGCCGCCTGCGGGCCTGCTTATTGAGACATCTTTAGTATCCCCCCTTTATTTCGTCGTTTCTTAAAAAAATAGCATATTGCTTGAATTTTACCATTTTGTTCAGTGTTTCTGATTGGTTACACACCGAATGATGGAAGTCAATCGCACAATATGGACCTGGATTTACGTGTTTTCCGGCCAATTGATGTTATTTATGTTGCTGTTTTATATGTTAATTTTATTAATGTGTTTGCGTATATTGCCGATAATAAATTATCGGTAAATACATTACTGATGCTTCAAATAAAAACACAATAACCTTTAGTAAACAAAGGAAAAAAAGATGACGATTTTCCAGAAGTTAGCCATAGCTATCGCGATTTTTGTACTGGCGCTCGGTGGGGTGGGCGGGTACGGCATCAAAGCACTGGGGGATTCGAAAGACAGGGTTGAATACGTTACCGGCAATACCTTACCCAGCCTGACGTTATTATCTAACTCGAATATCAATATGCGTGAAGTACGGGCATCGCTCTCGATGCTGTCGGAGATTGAGGATCAAGCGCAGCGCGTGAGTCAGTTAAAAACCATTCTGGGACAACTGGCGAACGTAGATAAATTCATGGCGGATTATAAGCAAAATTATATTTCCGACGATCGTGACGCACAGATGACCGATAACACCATTCAATTGTTGGCGTCTTACCGTCAGTCTATCGATAGCCTTTATCAAGGCGGCACTATTCAGAAAAGTACCGATGCAGCAGCAGAAAATACTAAAAAACAAACCGAGCAGGCATTGATAAAATTGTTGCAGGATCAGCGAGAATACAATTTGACGCTGGCCAGTAATCAGGAAAAGGCGAATAAAGAAAGCTACAACATCGCACTCTATACGCTGGTCAGCCTGATCGTTGTTTCCGTTGGGGTAGCTGGTACGCTGGCGTGGGTGATTCTGCTCTACGTTCGCCGTAGCCTGAATCACTTGCAACACACGTTGTTGACGATCAGCGACAATCTGGATCTGACGTTGCGGGCCGATGATAGCCATCATGATGAAATCGGTAAGACGGCGCAGGCGCTCAATAACCTGACCGAGCGTTTCGCCACGGTGCTGGCGGATGTGCGTATGGCCAGCGAAAGCGTGGCGACGGCGTCTAACGAGATTGCCGCGGCAAATATCGATCTGTCCGCGCGGACTGAAGAACAGGCCTCATCCCTGGCGCAAACCGCCGCCAGCATGCATGAGATTTCCTCCACGGTAGAAAGCAATGTCGATAACGCCCGGCAGGCCAATAGCCTTGGTCAGCAGGCGGCGGACGCCGTGACCCATGGTGATGATTCCGTCGAACGCATGATGCAGGCGATGAAAGCGATTGCTTCCGGTTCGGAGAAAGTGGCGGAGATTACTAATCTGATTGAAGGGATCGCTTTCCAGACTAATATTCTGGCGCTTAACGCAGCAGTGGAAGCCGCGCGTGCCGGTGAACATGGCCGTGGCTTTGCTGTGGTGGCGGGTGAGGTGCGTACGTTGTCGCAGCGCTCCTCTTCGGCCGCCAGAGAAATCAAAACGCTGATCGATAATGCCATAACCGCCGTAAGAAACGGCTCGCAACAAGCCGATGATGTACGCAATGCGATCAGCAACGTTAAAGCGCTGATCACCAATGCGTCGTCGCTGGTAGGCGAAATGTCGATGGCATCGGAGGAACAGAGCCGGGGTATCAGCCAGATCAACGTGGCGATCAACCAAATGGAAGCCGTCACGCAACAAAACGCGGCTATGGTGGAACAGGCATCGTCGGCGGCGGAGTCGCTCAATGATCAGGCGGCGAGGTTGCGCCAACTGGTAGAGATTTTCCGGTTGAAGGCTGGAGCAGGTCATCAACGACTGGATAATGCATCGACCAATACGCTGTCTTTGGGGATGAAATAACCGAGCGACAGAGAAGCCGACGCTGGTGAGGTGTGTTTTGGCGCAGGAGGCGAGCGGGCCGACAGTCTGAAACCTGACGTCGGCCCAGATAAGGCTTACATTTTCTCGACCGTCTGGATACCCAGCGTATCCAGGCCGGTTTTCAGCGTCTTGGCCGTCAGCAGCGCCAGTTTGAGGCGGCTTTGGCGTGTGCTTTCGCTGTCGGCGTTGAGGATGGGGCAGTTTTCGTAAAAACCGGAGAACAGCCCGGCCAGATCGTACAGGTAAGCACACATCACATGCGGCGTACCGTCACGGGCCACCGTCGTCACCGTTTCTTCGAACTGCAGCAGGCGGGTAGCCAGAGCTTGTTCATGCTCGGCAGTCAGGGCGATTGGCTGAGTCAGGCTGTTTTCTTCCACACCGGCGCGTTTAAAGATAGACGACACGCGAGTGTAAGCGTACTGCATATACGGCGCGGTATTGCCTTCGAACGCCAGCATATTGTCCCAGTCGAATATGTAATCGGTAGTGCGGTTTTTCGACAGGTCGGCGTATTTGACGGCGCCAATGGATACCACCTGCGCCAGTTGTTCCAGTTCGGTGCGATCCATCTCCGGATTTTTGCCTGCAATCAGCGCCAGCGCCCGTTCGTAGGCTTCATCCAGCAGCTCAGACAGCTTGATGGTGCCGCCGGCGCGGGTTTTAAACGGTTTACCGTCTTTACCCAGCATCATGCCGAACATGTGATGTTCCAGACTGACGGACTCCGGCACGTAACCGGCTTTACGTACGATGCTCCAGGCTTGCATCAGGTGTTGATGCTGGCGGGAGTCGATATAGTACAGCACGCGGTCGGCACCCAGTTTTTCATAACGGTACTTGGCGCAGGCGATGTCGGTGGTGGTGTAGAGGTAGCCGCCATCCTTTTTCTGGACGATGACGCCCATCGCTTCGCCTTCTTTGTTTTTGTACTCGTCGAGATAGACCACGATGGCGCCTTCGCTTTCCTCTGCCAGCCCTTTGGCTTTCAGGTCCGCGACGATTTCAGGCAGCATCTCGTTATAAAGGCTTTCACCCATGACGTCGTTTGGCGTCAACGAGACGTTCAGACGGTCGTAACTACGCTGGTTTTGGACCATGGTGATGTCTACCAGCTTACGCCACATTGAGCGGCAGTACTCATCGCCGCTTTGTAGCTTCACCACATAGCCGCGGGCGCGTTCCGCGAAGGCGGCATCCTCGTCATACTGTTTTTTCGCTTCGCGGTAGAAGGCTTCCAGGTCGGCCAATTCCAGATCGCTGGCGCTGCCGTTTTGCACGTCTTCCAGATGGGCAATCAGCATACCGAACTGGGTACCCCAGTCACCGACATGGTTGGCGCGGATAACGCGATGACCGAGAAACTCCAGCGTACGCACCGCTGCATCACCGATGATGGTGGAGCGCAGATTACCGACGTGCATCTCTTTGGCGACGTTAGGTGCGGAATAGTCAACGACGATGGTTTGCGGCTCGACGGGCAAAACCCCCAGATTCGGGGCGGCCAGCACATGCTCCAGTTGAGCGGACAACCACTGAGGGTCGAGAAAGATATTGATGAAACCGGGACCGGCAATTTCCGTCTTGGCTGCAATGCCATCCAGTTGCAGCGTTTGAACCACTTTTTCGGCCAACTGGCGCGGCGGCATGCCGAGTTTCTTGGCGACTGCCATGATGCCGTTTGCCTGATAATCACCAAATTGCGCTTTTGCTGACTGGCGAACCATTGCTTCGCTGTCAGCGGGCGCGCCCGCCGCAATCATTGCCTGATGGACTTTTTCTGAAAGAAGAGCCTGAATATTCACCGGTTTACCCTAAATGACGAATCAAGCCTTTCCTTATACCATATTTGGGGGGGAGAGTCAGCAGAGCGGTTATAACAAGCGCCCCGTGCGGGGCGGCAGTAAAAATAAAATAATGCGCCGGACAATGCAGCAAAACCGGTGCTGTCATTATCGATAATAAAATTAAGGTGAAAGACCTGGCTTGCCGGCAAGCCTAAATAAAGGCGGGGAGGTATATAAAAAAAACTTAGCGTCGTCTGTGGCGGCGATCCGTGCTCAATCGTGTGCTCTGTATCGTTTTGAAATGACGGAACAGTGAATAGCCGGCAATGACAACTAGCATAGAGAACGTTATTAGTAACATGGTGAATGCCCTTTGGTCATTTAATGGAGATTGGGGAGTTTCGAAGTTATCGTTTTTTTGTTTATTTCTCAATGTTACAGAGGATATTTAAGAATACTCTCATCAGTTTTTTAAAATCATTTAAAATCAATAAATTGTAATTTTTATTATATTTCTGTCATTTTGTTAACGATATCCGATGTTATTATTATTTGATTGGAATGAAGTTTGTCTGTCATCGCGAATGGTTGTATGAAAAGACAAGAAAGTAAGGCTAATGTCAGCATGGTATGATACAAAAACTGCAAAAAGATGGAGGTTATTTCTGTCTATGTTAAATTAGGCTGAATAAACTATTATTCAGGTTAATGAGAAAATAATGACCGCTTTGTTACCGTCGACGCTTCCCTCCGCCTTAATGAATGATCTTTCCCGTTTTACGGCTGAACTTCAGCAATTCGCACAGCAGCTCGAACTTGACTTGACCGCGTTTGAGGCCGACCACATCTCTTTACGCTGTCATCAAAACAGCACGGCGGAACAATGGTACTCTGCGTTGCTAGAGTGCGGTTCGCTGTTGTCGGAAAACCTTATCAATGGCCGGAAAATTTGTCTGTTTACGCTACACCAGCCGTTGGTCGTCGGCCCCTGGCGGATTGATTGCATAGAACTTCCATGGCCTGGTAGCCGATATTACCCGCATGAAGGATGGGAACATGTGGAATTGGTATTGCCCGGTGATCCGGCGACATTACATCCTCGCGCGCTGGCCTGCTTGTCGGACGTAGCCCTGACCACGCCCGGCATTAAGCTGAAATTCAGTCATCCTCAGGGAAAGGGTGAGCGCCTGCCTAATCCGACATTAGCGGTAACGAATGGCCGCATCACCCTGAAATTTCATCCCTATCGCATACAAGCGATCGTCGCCAGCGAACAGTCGGCCGCTCAGTAAGTTAACGCATGGTCATGTAAATTGTGTGGCGTGTCATATTCCACGCGCAAATCCTGTCGCCAGTGTGACACGCCTCTCTTCCCCACCGTCAGGGGGATGCCAGTATTAGGCCCTGTATCACGGCGTTATGCTGTCATGAACGGATGAATGTTTCGGAAATACGGTGTTTTTCCGGTTTCGTTATTTTTTTGCAAAGGAGGGGGTATGCCGATGTTGGAGGTCTGCTGCTACAGCCTGGACTGCGCGCTGACGGCACAACAGGCGGGGGCGGACCGGATTGAACTGTGTGCCGCACAACGCGAGGGTGGGTTAACGCCGGGGTACGGTGTGTTGCGCCGCGCCGGGGATATGATCTCAATTCCGGTACACCCGATGGTAAGGCCGCGCGGGGGGGATTTTTGCTACAACCAGCAAGAATTTGCCGCGATGTTGTATGACATTGATCAGATTAAGGCGATGGGGTTTCCTGGGCTGGTGGTAGGGGTTCTGGATGAGGAGGGACATATCGATATCGCCCGTATGCGGCAGATTATGGCGCGATGCGAGGGATTGGCGGTAACATTCCATCGCGCATTTGATATGTGCCTGAATCCACGGTTGGCGCTGCATCAACTGGCGGATTTGGGGGTCGCGCGTATCCTCACGTCCGGCCAACAGCAAAGCGCCGAAAATGGATTAACGCTGTTACGGGAACTTAATGAGGCCGATTGTGGTCCAATCATTATGGCCGGTGCGGGGGTGCGCTTGACCAACTTGCACAAATTCCGCGCCTGCGGCATTCAGGAATTGCATACATCGGCGGGCCAGTGGCTGCCATCGCCGATGCGTTATCGTAAATTGGGTGTCACGCTCTGCTCTGAAACCGAAATGGACGAGTTCCAGCATTACTGTGTTGATGGCGATGTCGTAGCGGCTATGAAAAATGCCCTGAGCCCGGAAACGGTTCCCTCTGCGACATCCGCTTTCTAGACTGTGCCCATAAGAAGATTGGCGCTGTCTGGTATTCTTCCGATGCCCTTTGCCGCGCAGCATTCCCTTTTCGGTTTGCTTGCGAGTACCAGGCCCCGGCGACCTTGCCGGGGCTTTTTTTCTCTTTTTTCTTTTTCGTCTTTTCGTCGCCACTCTCGCGGATATTTTCCGTCGTGCATCGCTCTGCGGCCGCTTACCTGATCAACCTCGATGATAAAATCACGGTTGTGGGGATTTTTCATCATTTGAACGTGATCTGCCGCCAAAAATGCGCTGAATTGTTATACGCTTATCTTTTATCGCCTTAAGCCGGTGATATGCTGCTTATTATCCCAACAGTCAACAAAAAGGAATCCTGTCATGCGTGGAATCGTTGTTCATCATGAGCATCGCATAGGTTGCATCGTTATCCGCGATCCTGAAGAAAGGTTCATCGTTGCTAAATTGCTGGATATTTATGAGGTGGAAAGAGGGGATGCGATAACGGGTGATTTTCATACCGTCGGCAAGACGACGCTTTTTAATGAGGTCAGCAATCAGGATATTGATGTCGAGATCCTGAGTACCGACATGACCGAAGACGCTGCTATTGAGCTGATCGTCAAGAATCGCAATTAATGTCGTGAGCATCATGGGCGGCGGGGCATGTTAGCGAGATTGCCACCATACCGTGCCGCCCTGGCTCCGGATGTCGTGTTTTTCCCTAGGGTTTTCGCGCGACCAGCACAGCGCGCAAAGGCGCCGGATAGCCTTCGACGGTCTTACTATGATCGTTCGGGTCAAGAAAATCCGCCAGCGAAGCCGTGGTCATCCAGTCGGTGCGGCGTTGTTCTTCCAGTGTCGTCACACATTGGTCTACGATGCGAATATCAACAAAACCACATTTTTCCAGCCAGCGAGCCAGTGCGGCGGCGGAAGGCAGGAAATAGACGTTGCGCATCTGGGCGTAGCGTTCTCCCGGCAGCAAGACGTTGTACTCGTCGCCTTCCACCACCAGTGTTTCCAGTACCAGCTCTCCGCCAGCCACCAACTGATTCTTTAGCTGCCATAAATGGTCGAGCGGCGAGCGGCGGTGATAGAGCACGCCCATTGAAAAGACGGTATCAAATGCCGCCAGTGCCGGTAGCTGCTCGATGCCCAGCGGTAACAAGTGGGCGCGCTGATCATCGCCTAATAGCTTACGTACCGATTCAAACTGACACAGGAACAATTGCATCGGATCAATACCCACAGCGAGCTGGGCACCGGCGCCGATCATTCGCCACAGGTGGTAACCGCTGCCGCAACCCACATCCAGAATCAGTTTGTCCTGCAATGGGCTGATGTGCGGTAAGACGCGTTCCCACTTCCAGTCAGAGCGCCATTCCGTGTCGATATTGACGCCGTAGAGCGAGAACGGACCTTTACGCCAGGGCATCAGGTTGCGTAACAAGCGTTCAATCCCGGCTTGCTGGCCAATCGACAACGGTGTATTCAGGCGCGCCGTTACACTGTGAGTAAGATCGAGCTGGTCGGGGGTTAAGGCCGGCAGGTGAGATACGGTATTCAGCCAATGCTTGAATTCACCGTGTAATGAGTCCTGTTGCCACTGGCTGATTTGGGCCGGTAGCGTATTGAGCCAATGGCTGAGCGGCCCTTTGGCGATCAACTGATAGAAATTGCCGAAATCGATCATGGATGCGGCTCCGCTTTCAGCGCCAGCAGGGAACCAAAGTTAAAGCACTGGAACCACATTTCACTGTGACTAAAGCCGGCCTCGCGCAACCGGGCTTTGTGTGTTTCGACCGAGTCGGTGAGCATGACGTTTTCCAGCATGCTGCGTTTCTGGCTGATTTCCAGCTCGCTGTAGCCGTTAGCGCGTTTAAAGTCCAGATGCATGTTGAACAGCAATTCGCCGATCGACGCATCATCAAAACTGAATTTTTCCGACAATACCAGCGCCCCGCCGGGGCGCAGCCCTTGCCAGATACGTTGTAGCAGCGCCAGACGATGTGCCGGCGGGACAAACTGCAGCGTGAAATTCAGCACCACCAGCGATGCGTTTTCAATGTCGATATCCAGAATATCGGCTTCACGCACTTCAACCGGCGTTTCCGCGCGAAAAGCTTCAATATGGCGGCGGCAACGAGCCACCATCGCAGGTGAATTATCGACGGCAATGATACGGCAGCCGGGCACACGAATATTACGGCGCATCGATAGGGTCGCGGCGCCCAGAGAACACCCCAGATCGTAAACCTGGGTATCGGCCTGAACAAAGCGCTCCGCCAGCATGCCGATCATAGCGATAATATTCGAATAGCCGGGAACCGAGCGCTGGATCATGTCTGGAAACACTTCAGCCACGCGTTCATCAAACGTCCAGTCACCCAGGTTGGCAATGGGAGCGGAGAAAAGCATATCGCGGTTTGACATAGCAGGAAAAATACATACAGGGAAGAACAAAGGTGCATTCTAACAGAAAGAGGGGGCGAAATGGTGCAAAGATGTATGATGAAGAAGGGGGTAAGGCGAAGGCCTGGGTTAGCCTGAGGTATTGAGCCTTACCGTAAACAGCGAGATGAGGTTACCGTACGGTCAGTACCAAATCCCAGGGCAGATAGTAGAGATTGAACAGGATCATCAGCAACAGCGAGAGATAGGTTGCCATCATGCCCGAACGCCGCCAGTTCAATTCGCGATGCCGCAGGCCATAGTAATGACACAAACGACCGAGTAATAGCATGGTGCCACACAGATGGATCATCGCATTCATCGCGCCGTTCATCTCCATCAGCACCAGCAGAAGACCACCGATAGGGATGTACTCTACGGCATTGCCATGAACGCGAATAGCGGTCTGCAACTCGTAAAAACCGCCGTCGCCGTAGGCCACCCGGTATTGCATCCGCAGTTTCATCACATCAACCGACAATTTCACTAACAACAATGCGCTGAGCACTACATAAAGCGCGCTTACCATTTTTTACTCCATTGCCCGACCAGAAACGGCAACCGCTATCATAGCTTGTCTGTCACCGGCATAACATGAAGATATTGTAGGTAAAATTGACAGATAGCCAATACCGTTGATAAGAAATTGTGATAATGGCGACAACGATTGCGTCTGCCTTCATGGTTGTGAAACAGCGTTAAAACAGCGAGGTTTGTTGCGGCCAGTCGGGGCTGGGCGGCATGTCGGCGATAACGGCGCTCAGGTGTGGCCACAAGCGTTGTGCCAGTTCAGGCGCGCTGGTCGTTCCGGCGGTATGGATGAACAGGTACGGCGAATGCGATTGCCATTGCGCTAGTTTGGCGACCCACGGCATGAACCAGTGCAGATTATCGTCCGGGTCTTCATTGCCGATAAACCGGACCAGTGGCGCGTCGGCGGTGCGCACCACATGCAGCGGGATTTTAGGTTTTTTACGCTGCGCATCCCGCAACACGTCGCTCACCGGTGCGGCATGATGCACCGGTCGGCTATCCATAATCACCCGATTCAGGCCGCGTTGATGTAATCCTTGATTGAGTCGCCGCTCTTCATCACCTTTGGCGAAAAACAACGGATGTCGCACTTCGACTCCGTAACAAAAGCCCGCCGGTAACGTATCCAGAAATTGCCACAGCGTCTCTTCCTGATCCGGCCCGAACGCAGACGGCAACTGTAACCACAATTGGCCTAACCGATGGTGGACCGGTTCCAGACAGCGGAAAAATTCCGCTACTTGCTGCTGGCAATGACGCAACCCGGCCTGATGACTGATGGCGGAGGGGAATTTGAAACAGAAACGGAAATCGTCATGGGTCATATCGCGCCAGCGCAACACCGATTCCGCCGATGGCAACGCATAAAAGGTGGTATTTCCCTCCACGCAGTTGAAGTAGCGGGCATAATCCGCCAGATCGCGCAGACCCAGCCGGACCCAACCCGGATGCTGCCACTGCGGTAAACCGATATACATAAGCCTTTGTCCCGATAGCTTTCTTTGCGAGTTAACGCCCTTGATGGTCAGTCATCATAACGACTGATGTAACAAGGTTTTAGCATAATCCCCCGCAATTGTGTAACTCGCAGGCAAAAGCGCGGCAAAAAGCAAAAAAGAGTATGCGGGGCGGCCCGCAGACCGCTACCATCAGACTTATCGTTATGGGGAAATTCCTTTATAATGCTCCCCTTTTTTCATTGGACTGTAATCCAGAAAAACCATGCCGACCGGTTCACCGATTCTGTATCGTCGCCAACTGGCGAGTGGAACAGAGCACCGGCGGCGGTGTAAAAGGACATCGTAATGCGTACTGAATATTGCGGGCTGTTGAATTCGTCCCATGTGGGCCAGGAAGTGACGTTGTGCGGTTGGGTCAATCGCCGCCGCGATCTGGGTGGGTTGATTTTTATTGATATGCGTGACCGCGAAGGTCTGGTGCAGGTGTTCTTCGACCCGGATCGTCAGGATGCGTTCAAACTGGCTTCTGAACTGCGCAACGAATTCTGCATTCAACTGACCGGCGTGGTGCGCGCGCGCCCGGACAATCAAATTAATAAAGAGATGGCGACCGGTGAGGTGGAAGTGCTGGCGACGGCGCTGACTATCATCAACCGTGCTGAACCGCTGCCGCTGGACTCCAATCAAAACAATACCGAAGAAGCGCGCCTGAAGTACCGCTATCTTGATTTGCGTCGGCCGGAGATGGCTCGGCGCCTGAAAACCCGCGCCCGGATTACCAGCTTTGTACGCCGTTTCATGGACAGCCACGGCTTCCTCGATATCGAAACGCCAATGCTGACCAAAGCTACGCCGGAAGGCGCTCGCGATTACCTGGTGCCGAGCCGTGTGCATAAAGGTAAATTCTACGCATTGCCGCAATCGCCGCAATTGTTTAAACAGTTGCTGATGATGTCCGGGTTCGATCGCTACTATCAGATAGTCAAATGCTTCCGCGATGAAGACCTGCGCGCCGACCGTCAGCCGGAGTTTACCCAGATCGATGTGGAAACCTCTTTCATGACCGCGCCGCAGGTGCGGGAAGTGATGGAAAAACTGGTGCGCGAACTGTGGCTGGAGGTGCAGGGTGTGGATCTGGGCGACTTCCCGATCATGACGTTCGCTGAAGCCATGCGCCGTTTCGGTTCCGACAAACCAGATCTGCGTAACCCGCTGGAACTGGTAGACGTGGCCGACCTGCTTAAAGACGTGGATTTTAAGGTGTTTTCCGGTCCGGCCAACGATCCGAAAGGTCGTGTAGCGGCGATTCGCGTGCCGGGCGGCGCGCAACTCAGCCGCAAACAGATCGACGAATACGCCAAATTCATTGAGATCTACGGCGCCAAAGGGCTGGCTTATATCAAGGTTAACGAGAAAGCTAACGGGCTTGAGGGCATTCAGAGCCCGGTCGCCAAGTTCCTGAATGACGGCATTCTGGCTGACTTGCTGGCACGTACCGCTGCCGATGATGGCGATATTCTGTTCTTCGGCGCCGACAGCGCTAAAGTCGTTACGGATGCGTTGGGTGCGCTGCGCCTGAAATTAGGCCGCGACTTGAAAATCACCAATGAAAATAGCTGGCAGCCGCTGTGGGTCATCGACTTCCCGATGTTTGAAGAGGATGGCGAAGGCGGACTGGCCGCGATGCATCACCCGTTCACCGCACCGCGCGATATGTCGCCGACGGAGCTGGCGGCCAACCCGACAGCCGCTATCGCCAACGCTTACGACATGGTGCTGAATGGCTATGAAGTTGGTGGGGGCTCGGTGCGTATCCATAATGGTGAAATGCAGCAGACGGTATTCCGCATTCTCGGCATTGATGAACAGCAGCAGCGCGAAAAATTCGGCTTCCTGCTGGATGCCCTGAAATTCGGCACGCCGCCACATGCCGGTCTGGCCTTCGGCCTTGATCGTCTGGTGATGTTGCTGACTGGTACCGACAATATTCGCGACGTCATCGCCTTCCCGAAAACGACGGCGGCGGCCTGCCTGATGACTGAAGCGCCGAGCTTCGCCAATCCGTCGGCGCTGGAAGAATTGTCCATCGCGGTGGTAGGTAAAGGCAAAGCCGCTCAGGATGCAGAGAATCAGTAAGATGAACTATAAGCGACCCGTCTCGGTGCTGGTGGTGATTTATGCCGGGAATACTGGGCGGGTGCTCATGCTTCAGCGACGTGATGATCCGGATTTCTGGCAGTCGGTGACCGGCAGCCTGGAAGAGGATGAAAGCGCGCGATGTGCCGCACAGCGTGAAGTGAAAGAAGAAGTTAACATCGACATCGCCGCTGAGGCGTTGTCGTTGGTTGACTGTCAACGCAGTGTGGAATTCGAGCTTTTTGCTCATTTGAGACGTCGCTATGCCCCTGGCGTGACGCATAACCTGGAACACTGGTTCTGTCTGGCATTGCCCGATGAACGCCCGGTAGAGATCAGTGAACATCTGGCTTACCAATGGCTGGATGCGCCCGATGCGGCGCGGTTGACCAAATCCTGGAGCAACCGGCAGGCGATTGAAGAATTTGTTATTTGTCCAGCCAGGCCCTGACGATTCCCGGGGCGCCGCAAGGTGGCGGCCCGATAACTTAAGGGTATAACAGGCTTTTTTCGGAGATTTTTATGGCAGGTCATAGTAAGTGGGCCAACACTAAGCATCGCAAAGCAGCACAGGACGCTAAACGCGGTAAGATTTTCACCAAAATTATCCGCGAACTGGTTACCGCGGCCCGTTTGGGCGGCGGCGATCCCGGCTCCAACCCCCGCCTGCGTGCCGCCATTGATAAAGCGCTGTCCAACAACATGACGCGCGATACCCTGAACCGGGCGATTGCGCGCGGCGTGGGTGGCGATGAAGATGCCAACATGGAAACCATCATTTATGAAGGCTACGGCCCTGGCGGCACAGCGGTGATGGTGGAATGCCTGAGTGACAACCGTAACCGCACCGTGTCTGAAGTGCGTCATGCCTTTACCAAATGCGGCGGCAACCTGGGAACCGACGGCTCGGTGTCCTATCTGTTCTCCAAGAAAGGCGTAATTTCTTATGCACCGGGTCTGGATGAAGACACGGTGATGGATGCGGCGCTAGAAGCCGGTGCCGATGACGTAGTGTCTTACGACGATGGCGCGATCGACGTGTTTACGCCGTGGGAAAGCTTCGGGCAGGTAAAAGATGCGCTTGATGCAGCTGGTCTGGTGGCTGAATCCGCTGAAGTTTCAATGATTCCGTCAACCAAAGCGGACATGGACGCTGAAACCGCACCGAAGCTGATGCGTTTGATCGACATGCTGGAAGATTGCGACGACGTGCAGGAGGTTTATCACAATGGTGAGATCTCCGATGAGGTAGCGGCGCTGCTGTAATGGCCGCCCGTTCATTGCAGCCGACAACCGGGGAGGCGTGATGAGTATTATTCTCGGCATCGACCCCGGTTCCCGTGTGACCGGTTACGGCATTGTCCGTCAGCAAGGGCGGCAGATCAGCTATCTGGGGAGTGGGTGTATCCGCACCGCGGTGGATGATCTGCCCACGCGTCTCAAGCTGATTTATGCCGGCGTCAGTGAAATCATCACGCAGTTTCAACCTGATTTTTTCGCTATCGAGCAGGTGTTCATGGCTCGCAATGCCGACTCGGCGTTGAAGCTGGGGCAGGCGCGAGGTGCAGCGATTGTGGCGGCGGTTAACCAGTCATTGCCGGTATTTGAATACGCGGCGCGGCAGGTAAAGCAAACGGTGGTCGGCACCGGCGCTGCCGAAAAAAGCCAGGTTCAGCATATGGTGAAAACACTACTCAAACTGCCAGCCAGCCCGCAGGCTGATGCCGCCGACGCCCTGGCGATTGCCATTACGCACTGTCATTTTAGTCAGAATTTCTCACGAATTAGCCACGACAAGCTGACGCTGGCGCGTGGGCGTATTCGCTAATCGATATTATGTTTTAATCCCGGCTGCGGTTTGACCAAGCAAACTACCGCTTTTGTCAGAAAGCAGCCTGATTACCTGCTTTCTTTGATGGACCCCCTCTGGCGCTGTGTTCAGGTGTCTTACCTGTCTTTCGCTGTCATAACCGCCTTTTGTTTTGATCTGGAATAACACGGCGGTGTATGAACAATTCATAAAATCTCATACCCACAATTTACCCGACGGCGATAACCCGCCGGATTGATACCGAGTCTTTGTATGCTGTCTTCACTTCTCAAAAATAATCCGCGAGCTGTGGCAATACTGAGTGGTCTGGTGGTGGTCAATGTGCTGGTGTGGCTGCTGGCATGGGCCGTATTTCACAACCATACGGCTCTGATGGCTACTTGCCTGCTGGCGTGGTGTTACGGTTTGCGCCACGCAGTGGATGCTGACCATATCGCGGCTATCGATAACGTTACCCGTAAAATGATGCAGGAAGGCAAAATGCCGTTGGGTGTCGGGGCATGGTTTTCGTTAGGACATTCTTCGATTGTCATTCTGGCATCGCTGGCGCTGGCGGCAACAGCCGCCGCATTACAGGACGATATGGCATGGTTTCACGAGGTTGGCGGCGTGATCGGCACATCGGTTTCCGCCGGTTTTTTACTGCTGATGGCGTTGGTGAACCTGGTGATTTTACGTGGCGTCTGGAAACGTTTTCAGCAGTTCAAACAGGGTGATCGAGGAATACTCGGCCAGGCTGATGGTGTGCCGACCGCCGGTATCATGGGATGGCTATTCCGCGCCACGTTTCGGTTGGTGAACAAAAGCTGGCATATGTATCTGGTGGGGCTGTTATTTGGTTTAGGGTTCGATACGGCTACCGAAATCGGCGTATTGGGCATTTCCGCCGCTGGTGCTTCGCAGGGGATGTCGATCTGGTCGATCATGATTTTCCCGGCGTTGTTTACCTGCGGTATGGCACTGGTGGATACGCTGGATAATGTGTTGATGGTCGGCGCTTATGGCTGGGCATTCAGCAAACCGCAACGTAAGCTCTACTACAATTTGACCATTACCGCGACATCGGTGGTGGTGGCTGTGTTTATCGGCGGTATGGAAGCACTCGGATTACTGGCGGATAAACTGGATCTACATACGGGTTTATGGGGAGTCATCGATACGTTTAATGAGCAGTTGGGCAACGCCGGATTTTATGTCGTGGCACTGTTTATCGTATGTTGGATAGTCTCATTAGCCAATTATCGCTGGCGAAATTACGATGCCATGAATAGCCCGGCGGCGTAATAGCCGCATGGTTAACTGGAGTCGTATCCCAGCGGTTTCCCCGGTATTATCTCGTTTTCATTGATTGTCGGGGGGCTTTCACCCCTCGACGCCCGATATCTGGATATGCATCCAGCTTTTCTGTATCCGCCTCTTTTTTTGTGTTATAAGCTATACCCAAAATAATTCGGGTTGCAGGAGTGCCAACGCACCCGCAACCATGACGTATGGCGGGTATCCGCGCCATGTTGACATCAGCCAGATAAAGGAAAACACCACGTGATAGGTCGTCTCAGAGGCATTGTATTAGAGAAACAGCCGCCACTGGTACTGATTGAAGCCGGCGGCGTGGGATATGAAGTGCATATGCCGATGACCTGCTTTTACGAACTGCCGGATCTTGGCCTGGAAGCGGTGATTTTTACCCATTTTGTGGTGCGCGAAGATGCACAATTGCTGTTTGGTTTTAACAATAAACAAGAACGCTCTCTGTTTCGCGAACTGATCAAAGTCAATGGCGTCGGGCCGAAATTGGCGTTGGCGATTTTATCCGGTATGTCGGCCCAGCAGTTCGTCAGTGCGGTAGAACGTCAGGAAATCAACACGTTGGTGAAATTACCGGGCGTGGGCAAGAAAACGGCAGAGCGGCTTGTGGTGGAAATGAAAGACCGCTTTAAAGGATTGAACGGCGATCTGTTCAATGCCGCCAGTGATATTGCCTTGCCGGCGCAAACCGGTGAGGCGGCACCGGAAGCGGATCCACAAGCCGAAGCGGAAGCCGCGCTGGTTGCGCTCGGTTATAAACCACAGGAAGCAAGCCGGATGGTGAATAAAGTGTCTCGACCGGGTGCTGATTGTGAAACCCTGATCAGGGATGCGCTACGCGCTGCGCTGTGAGGTAGATATGATTGAAGCCGACCGCCTGATTTCACCCAGTGTAGTCTCCGATGAGGAAATACTGGACCGCGCTATTCGTCCCAAGCTGTTATCCGAATATGTCGGGCAGCCGGTGGTGCGCGAACAGATGGAGATTTTTATCGAGGCCGCGCGCAGGCGGGGTGATGCACTTGACCATTTGTTGATTTTCGGCCTCCGGGATTGGGTAAAACCACGCTGGCGAATATCGTTGCTAACGAAATGGGGGTCAATCTGCGGACAACCTCCGGTCCAGTGCTGGAAAAAGCGGGCGACCTGGCCGCGTTGTTGACCAATCTCGAGCCGCATGACGTGTTATTCATTGATGAGATTCATCGGCTGTCGCCGGTCGTAGAGGAGGTGCTCTATCCGGCGATGGAAGATTATCAGTTGGATATTATGATCGGTGAAGGGCCGGCAGCACGTTCCATCAAGCTGGATTTGCCGCCTTTTACGCTTATCGGGGCGACGACCCGAGCCGGATCGTTGACGTCGCCGCTGCGAGACCGTTTCGGTATCGTGCAGCGACTCGAGTTCTATCAGGTTGCTGATTTACAACATATTGTGCAGCGCAGCGCTCAGTGCCTGGGGTTGGAGATGACGGTTGACGGCGCGCTGGAAGTGGCTCGTCGGTCGCGTGGTACGCCGCGTATCGCCAACCGATTGTTACGCCGGGTACGTGATTTCTCCGAAGTGAAATCAGACGGTGCGATCTCGGCAGAGGTGGCCATTCAGGCGTTGGATATGCTGGCGGTAGACTCCGAAGGGTTCGATTATATGGACCGCAAGCTGCTGCTGGCGGTTATCGATAAGTTCATGGGGGGGCCGGTGGGTCTGGACAACCTGGCGGCGGCGATTGGCGAAGAACGTGAAACGATTGAAGATGTGCTGGAGCCTTATCTTATTCAGCAAGGGTTTCTGCAACGCACACCGCGTGGACGCATCGCGACGCAACATGCCTATCGCCATTTCGGCCTGACCCGCGAGCAGGAAGAGTAGGAACCCCGAAGAGAGCACCGGAAGAACAGTCACTGGTCGCCTTTCATCGTTTTTCATCGTTGCCGCCAGCCGATTGACTGGCGGCAAATCGTATTACGCTGTAACCCACCAACAGGTTAATTCGCTTTTTCCCGGCGTTGCCAACCTATCACGACGTCAGGCTGTTTGCCTTTTCAGTAGGCTGAGCATGAACAGCAGCGACGCACATAACACCACGGAAGGGCCGGCAGGCGTATTGACCTCTGCTGAAAAAGCGAGCCCCCCGGTGACGGCCAAAATACCGACTCCCATCGCACAAACAGCCATTTGCTCCGGCGTGCGGGCAAATCGACGAGCCGTAGCGGCGGGAATGATGAGCAATGAGGTAATGATCAGCGCGCCGACAAACTTCATCGCCAGGCCAATGGTTAATGCGGTGATCAGCATCAATAACAGTTTGGTTCGTGCTATCGCGACACCATCGACGTGCGCCAGTTCCGGGCTGACCGTCATGGAGAGCAGTGCACGCCATTGCCATCCCAGCACACCAAGTACCAGCAGTACGCCGGGGGCGATCAGCCGTAGGTCTTCACTGGTGACGGCAAGCAGGTCGCCAAATAGATAGGCCATCAAATCAACACGGACATTATTCATTAAACTGACAACCACCAGCCCCAACGACAGCGCACTGTGCGCCATGATACCGAGCAAGGTATCGATCGCCAGCCCTGGCCGGCGTTCCAGCCAGACTAACCCGACGGCCAGCAGTAACGTAATAGCAATAACCGCATAGAACAGGTTGATGTCTAACAGCAATCCCAGCGCGACGCCCAGCAAGGATGCATGGGCGAGGGTATCACCAAAATAAGACATGCGCCGCCATACGACGAAGGAACCGAGCGGCCCTGCCGCCAGCGCCAGACACACTCCCGCCAGCCAACCAGGCAACAACAACTCAATCATGCGTGATTACCATCCTGTCGTTTTAAAATGATTTTCCCGTTCAGATCATGGCGATGATTATGATGGTGGCGGTAAATCGCCAACTGTCCGGCGCCGCGATGGCCGAACATGGCTAAAAATTCCGGGTGCAGCGACACCACTTCCGGCGTACCGGAACAGCAGATATGCTGATTAAGGCACAGGACTTCATCGGTTTTCGCCATCACCAGATGCAGGTCATGGGAAACCATCAGCACGCCGCACTGGTAATCCTGCCGCAACTGATTAATTAATTCATACAGTGCCAGTTGACCGTTGACATCGACCCCTTGGGTAGGTTCATCCAGTACCAGTAATTGCGGGCGTGTAAGAATAGCGCGGGCCAACAAAACACGCTGGGTTTCGCCGCCAGAGAGTTTTTGCATCGGTTGTTCCAGCAAATGTCCCGCCTGTACGCGCTTTAATGCCGGCATAATGTCCTGTTTATTCACACCAGGGCGTAACAGCATAAAGCGTTTAACCGTCAGAGGGAGGGTGGGGTCCAGATGCAGTTTTTGCGGTACATAGCCGATACGGAGATGCGCTGCGTGCGTCAGTGTACCGCGGGTGGGTGGCTGCAATCCTAACACCACTCGAACCAGTGTGGATTTCCCCGCACCGTTCGGCCCGAGCAGCGTCAGAATGCGACCAGCCTGCAATGTAAGCGAAATATCACTGAGTACAGCTTTGTTACCAAACTGCACGCCAATATTTTCCAGTGAAACCAGCGTTGACATAGAATTCTATTTGCAGAGGGTGTGTGACGTTATAATATAACGCGTTTATATTAATAAATCGACGGATGATTGGGTATGTTGCGAGTCACGCATTATAAATGGCTAAATGCTGTACTGACTACCGGTACATTGCTGGCTTCACTATCTGCGGCGACGGGTGTTTCCGCCGCTATAGTGACGTCTATTCGCCCTCTGGCATTTATCACGACGGCAATTGCCGATGGCGTTACGCCGACGGAGGTGTTATTACCGGACGGTGCATCCCCCCACGATTATGCACTACGCCCCTCCGATGTACAGCGCCTTAAATCAGCCGATCTGGTGATTTGGGTTGGGCCGGAGATGGAAGCCTTTTTGCCCAAAGCACTGCAATCATTGCCCGCTGAGCGGCAACTTGCCTTAAGTCAGCAATCAACGATTCATTCTCTATTGTTACGGGAATCACATCCTGAGCAGGTTGCCGCAGAAAATCATACGCCACATGATGCCGATCATGACGGCCAGGCAAGTGATGGGCATGATCACAGTCATCATCCTGAAAATCATCAGGATGACGATGATGACGGGCATCATCATGGTGAGTTCAATATGCATCTCTGGCTGTCGCCTGAAATGGCCCAGGCTTCTGCCGTGGCGATTCATGCAAAATTATTGGAACGCATGCCGCAGAATAAAGACAAACTGGATGCAAATCTGCGTAAATTCACTGAGAAACTTGCACAGACAGATAAAAATATTGTTAATATGCTGATGCCTGTGCGTGGCAGGGGCTATTTCGTGTTTCACGATGCTTACGGCTACTTCGAGCGGCATTATGGGTTGACCCCACTGGGGCATTTTACTATCAACCCGGCTATTGCGCCCGGCGCACAGCGTTTAAACCAGATACGAACACAGTTGGTTGAGCACAAAGCGGTATGCGTTTTTGCTGAGCCACAATTCAGGCCAGCGGTCATCAATGCTGTCGCCAAGGGAACTGACGTACGCATCGGCGTGCTGGACCCGTTGGGAAGTGACATTGTGCCGGATCAAGACAGCTACGTGCGTTTTTTGTCGCAACTGTCTGAACAGTATTTAAGCTGCCTGAAGGAAAAATAATGAGGATAGGAACAAGTGCAGCAGATAGTCCGAACTATCGCTCTGGCGTATAACAGCCTGCCCCGGCCTCACCGCGTGATGCTGGGGTCATTGACTGTTGTCACACTGGCCGCCGCTGTCTGGCGGCCAATGACATATCCCCCGGTTAATGACGCACCTGTTATCGTAAGAGACGCGGAAAGCGAGAAAAACCAAACGCAGAGCCAGGCTCTGAATCCCCCGGCAAGTGAACCCCTGGACAGTAATCCATTGCCGCCTGTAACGGCGCAACAAACCGCCGTCACAGCGCCGACGGCAGATGTTTCCGAAGCCAACAGCGAACCGCTGGATCAGCCGTCAACCACCAATGGTATTGCCGGTGACGAGCTGGATGACAAAGAATCTGATAATACGCATGAATATGTCGTCTCTACTGGCGATACGCTGAGTAGTATTCTGACCCAGTACGGCATTGATATGTCAGATATTAGCGCGTTGGCGGAGCGAAATGCGGCGTTGCGGAATCTGAAGATCGGCCAGCAGTTAACCTGGACGCTGGATACCGATGGCGCATTGCAGACTTTGACCTGGCAGGTTTCCCGACGTGAAACCCGTACTTATACCCGTAGCGGCGATATATTCCGTGAGGAGATCGAGAACGTAGAGGGTGACTGGCAGAACAAAGTACTGACTGGCCGTCTGGACGGCAGTTTCGCCAGTAGCGCTCAGGCAGCGGGTTTAACCAGCAGCGAAGTGCGTGAAGTGATTCGGGCGTTGCAATGGCAACTGGATTTTCGCAAATTGCGCAAAGACGATAGTTTTGCCGTGCTGATTTCCCGTGAAATATTGGATGGACACAGTGAACAGAGTGAGCTGCAAGGCGTTCGTCTGCGTACCGGCGGGAAGAATTACTATGCGTTCCGTGCAGAAGATGGCAAATTTTACGATCGTGAAGGTTCCGGGCTGACTCGCGGTTTCCTGCGTTTCCCGACCATGAAACAGTTTAAGGTCTCTTCCAACTTCAATCCGCGCCGTTTGAATCCGGTAACCGGTCGTATTGCGCCGCACCGTGGCGTTGATTTTTCCATGCCGGTGGGGACGCCGGTTTTGGCGGTAGGCGATGGGGAAGTGGTGGTGGCGGAGCGGGATAGCGAAGCCGGTAATTTTGTCGCCGTGCGTCACGGGCGCCAGTACACCACCCGTTATATGCATATGAACCGTTTGCTGGTGAAGCCGGGGCAGAAGATAAAACGCGGCGATCGCATCGGGTTATCCGGCAATACCGGACGTTCAACCGGGCCGCACCTGCATTATGAACTGTGGGTTAATCAGCAGGCCGTCAATCCGCTAACGGCTAAACTGCCGCGTTCTGAGGGGTTGATGGGTAAAGAACGTCGCGATTATTTGGCGCATGTGCGTGAAGTGCTGCCGCAATTGCAACTGGACTGATCGACGTTCTGGATAAGCGACAGCCGGCAGTCAGCGCTGCCGGCTGTTTTTTTATATTGCACTGCCAAACGTCAGGCCAGTGCGTGTTCAATTGCAAAACATCGGATGGCTATTATTATTAACCCGATTTTGTAATGAAGAGTGGCGGCATGGAACAAGAGAAAAAAGAGAGGAAGACCAACGCTGAATTTATCCCACAGTTTACGCTTGCCTTCTTGCATCCGCGTTACTGGGGAATTTGGTTGGTTGTGGTAGTGACGGCGTTGCTGGCATGTATTCCCGCACGCGTACGCGATCCGCTGCTGGGGGCGTTAGGACGATGGGTAGGGCGCTTTTCCAAAGGCGCCAGGCGACGGGCCCGTATCAATTTACTGTTGTGTATGCCGCAACTGTCGGAAACCGAACGCGAGCATATTATCGATCAGATGTTTGCGACTGCGCCGCAAGCGATGTTGATGATGGTAGAACTGGCGATATTGCCCGCCAGTCGCGCTTACCGTCGCGTTCGCTGGCATGGCATGGAGATTGTCGAAGCATTGCAGGAACAGCAGCGTAATATTATCTTCATGGTACCGCACGGTTGGGCTGTTGATGTGCCTGCAATGCTGATGAGCTGGAGAGGCCAGAAAATGGCTGCCATGATGCACAATCAGAAAAACCCGCTGCAGGATTATCTGTGGAATACCCTGCGGCGCCGTTTTGGCGGCCGCCTGCATACCCGCAATGACGGCATAAAGCCTTTTATCAGCTCCGTGCGTGAAGGGTATTGGGGATATTATCTGCCGGATCAGGATCATGGTGCGGAACACAGCGAGTTCGTTGATTTCTTTGCGACCTATAAAGCGACATTGCCGGCTATTGGCCGTTTGATGAAGGTCTGCCGTGCTGAAATCGTGCCGCTGTTTCCGGTGTATGATGGCAAAACATCACAATTGGATATCTATATTCGCCCGCCGATGAGCGATATTAACAACGCCGATGATCAGACTATTGCCCGTCGCATGAATGATGAAGTTGAACAGTTGGTGACGCCTAATCCAGAGCAATACACCTGGATTTTGAAGTTGTTGAAGACCCGTAAGCCTGGAGAAACGGAGCCCTATCTACGTAAGGACCTGTATCCACGTAAAAAATAAAATCAAAGAGTCAGTACGTTAACAAGAAGGGCGATGCCGATGGCGTCGCCTTTTTTGTCAGCCCATCACCGAAAATGTGAAGATAAATCAGCAAAAAAGGTGGTGAAAAAACCTCATGCTCAGAGCACCCATACCAATGAAAAAATGAAAGCCGACACCGGAGAAGAAAAGGACAACACAAAAAACAAGAGTAACGATACTCAATAAAACCGTCCGTCAGTCAACCTACAATAAGATGCTCATCGCGCGATAATAAAGTAAATAGTAGTATTCGCGCAGATGGCAATAGTAATTGACCAGTCAGCAAATAACGGGCTGTGTGATGGCATAAGTTGCATACCGCCATATAATCAGAACGTTATTCCTGACCGGGAAATATGAAGGGTATACTCCTGTTGGAGAAAGGTTCGGCTTTATGAACAAACCGCTTTTATGTCTTGCATTAATGACTGCACACATTTCTTTTTCTCAGGCTGACAGTTGTCGAGCCAATCTATTTGGTGGTCAGGACTGTCGTTATAATGATGGCTCGACATCGACCAGTCGAACCAATCTGTTTGGTGGGTTTGATACCCGGTATAGCAATGGGCGGACCAGTACCAGCCGGGCTAATCTGTCGGGAGGCTATGACACCCAGTTTAGTGATGGCACTCATAGCACCAGCCGCGCGAATCTTTCAGGCGGGTTAGATACCCGGTATAGCGATGGTTCAAACAGCTCCAGCCGTAGCAACCTTTCTGGCGGTTATGACGTTCATTACAGTAATGGACGGTTTGGTTCCAGCCGCGCCAATCTGTCTGGCGGATTGGACGGAGATCATCTGGTGAATGCGCCTTAACCTGAGCGTTCATCTTTCAGAGTGAGTGCGCGCTGTGTGGATTCTGCGCGATAAGGTAGATGGCATTGATGTCCTGAGAGAATACGGCAGACGGCAATAAAAAACGGGGCACTGTTATCGCCCCGTTTTATGCTTCTTAACGCTGTTTCGCTATTGCAGTGGGAAACTATTCCACCCGCAGTACACGTACCGTATTGGTTGTGCCGACCGTTCCCATTACGTCACCTTGGGTAACGATGACCAAATCACCCGAGACCAGGAAACCTTTGTCGCGCAGCAGGAGCACGGCATCATTAGCCGCCGCCACACCATCGGTATAGCTGGTGAATTGTACCGGGGTAACGCCGCGGTACAGGGCGGTCAAATTCAGCGTGTGCTCATGACGAGACATAGCGAAAATCGGCAGGCCGGAGCTGATGCGCGACATCATCAATGCGGTACGGCCAGACTCTGTCATGGCGATAATCGCGGTCACGCCATTAAGGTGGTTGGCCGTGTACATGGCGGACATGGCGATCGACTCTTCCACATTATCGAACTGCACGTCGAGGCGATGTTTAGATACGTTGATGCTGGGGATCTTTTCTGCTCCCAGACAAACTTTCGCCATCGCGGCGACGGTTTCCGCCGGGTATTGACCGGCAGCCGTTTCCGCGGAGAGCATCACTGCATCCGTGCCATCAAGTACGGCGTTGGCGACGTCCATCACTTCAGCGCGAGTCGGCATCGGGTTGGTGATCATCGACTCCATCATCTGCGTTGCCGTAATCACGGCGCGATTCAACTGACGAGCGCGGCGAATCAATTTTTTCTGGATACCCACCAATTCCGGATCGCCGATTTCTACGCCCAAGTCGCCGCGAGCTACCATCACGACGTCGGAAGCCAGAATAATATCATCCATTGCTTCGTCAGTTGATACCGCTTCCGCACGTTCTACCTTGGAAACGATTTTAGCATTGCTGCCGGCTTCGCGAGCCAGGCGGCGCGCATAGTGTAGGTCTTCACCGGTGCGGGGGAATGACACCGCCAGAAAGTCCACGCCGATTTTGGCGGCGGTAACAATGTCGGCTTTGTCTTTTTCGGTTAAGGCTTCAGCCGAGAGGCCACCGCCCAATTTGTTGATGCCTTTGTTGTTAGACAGCGGACCACCGACGGTCACTTCGGTGAACACTTTCATGCCATCGACTGTCAGAACTTTTAACTGCACACGGCCGTCGTCGAGTAGCAGGATATCGCCGGGAACCACATCGCTGGGCAATCCTTTATAGTCGATCCCCACTTTTTCCTTGTCGCCTTCGCCTTTTCCAAGGTTGGCGTCCAACAGGAATTTGTCACCGATATTGAGGAATATCTTCCCTTCTTTGAAGGTCGACACGCGAATTTTGGGCCCCTGGAGATCGCCCAGAATAGCAACGTGGCGGCCAAGTTTAGCCGCAATTTCGCGAACTTTGTTAGCACGCAGCAGGTGGTCTTCCAGCGTGCCGTGAGAAAAGTTCAGGCGGACTACGTTTGCGCCTGCGGCAATGATCTTTTCCAGATTATTGTCGCGGTCCGTAGCCGGTCCCAGCGTGGTAACGATTTTGGTTCTTCTGAGCCGTCTGGACATGTATAACTCCGTTGACTGGTGAAGCTGTTGTAATGTAGTAATGCCGTCAGGCGAGGGGGACGGTAATAGCGCCTTTTGTGCCGCTCTGTACTGCCCGGATGCTGCGCCTGTAATTATGATTGAATGGCGGGGAGTTGTCCCATGGTACTTACGCCTCGCCGTCCGTGTTGATGTTATAGCATAATTAATTAAACGGGTTGCTGAATCGTTCTTCCTTATCAAATCTCGATTCGCGTAATGCTTCCTTGACCCGCTTCAAGTTATCGCGGAATTTTGCTCCGCGCCGCAGAGTAAAACCTGTCGCCAGCACATCGATCAGTGTCAACTGAGCGATGCGCGATACCATCGGCATATACACATCGGTATCTTCAGGGACTTCAACCCGTAGCGTGAGCGAGGCTTCCCGTGAAAGAGGAGAACCATCCGACGTAATGGCGATCACTGTGGCGTCATTTTCCCGCGCCAGCCGAGCCATATCCACCAGACTTTTGGTGCGCCCGGTGTGTGAAATAAGCACCACGACATCGCCGTCGCCGGAGTTCATGCAACTCATGCGCTGCATGACCAGGTCGTCGAAGTACACCACCGGAATATTAAAACGAAAAAACTTGTTCATCGCGTCGTGAGCGACGGCTGCCGACGCGCCAAAACCAAAGAAAGAGATCTTGCGTGCCTGCGTGAGCAGGTCTACCGCACGGTTGATGGCCTGAATATCCAGGCAGGATTTCACATGCTCCAGCCCGGCCATGGTGGATTCGAAAATCTTACTGGTGTAAGACTCAACCGAGTCGTCTTCTTCTACGTTGCGGTTCACGTAAGGGGTGCCGTTGGCCAGACTTTGCGCCAAATGCAGTTTAAAATCGGGAAAGCCTTTGGTATCCAGACGACGGCAGAAGCGGTTGACCGTAGGTTCGCTCACTTCCGCCATACCGGCGAGGGTAGCGATACTGGAGTGGATGGCTGTCTGCGGCGACGCGAGAATCACCTCCGCCACCTTTCGTTCTGATTTACTCAACAGCTCCAGATGACCCTGGATTTTTTCCAGCATATTCATATGACAACGACCATCTATGGTATTTTGGATTTCAGCCAAAGGTGAAACCGATGCGGATTTTGTGAAATATACTACGAGCCCGCAACGGTTGGCAGAGGTGGACACAACAAGTCATCTGATTTTTTTGTCAGAACATGACGTGTGTCTAACTTTCAGAACGGTAACTGGCTGTCAGAAACGATGGGAAATTTCTCTTTTAGGCAGATGCCAGACTCGTTTTCCTCATCGGCACAATAGGTTCTAAGGCCTTGTGGTATCAGAATCAGCCGATAATGTGGTTTTCTTACGGGTTTACTGGTTTGTGTCAAAAAGAGTACATTATTGATGTAATAAAATTACAGCGTCCTGCAATGAGGAGATTGAAAATGGCGGTAACGTCAACAGCCCAGGCGTGTGACCTGGTTATTTTCGGTGCGAAGGGCGACCTGGCGCGTCGTAAATTGCTGCCTTCACTGTATCAACTGGAAAAAGCAGGCCATATTCATCCGGAAACCCGCATCATCGGCGTAGGACGAGCGGAATGGGACCGAGACACCTATATCAAAGTGGTGCGTGAAGCCCTGGACACCTTTCTTAAGGAACCGCTCGACCCGGCATTGTGGGCGACATTGAGCAACCGACTCGATTTCTGCAATCTTGATGTAGAAGACACCGAGGGGTTCAATCGTCTGGGTACGATGCTCGATCAACCAAATCGTACCACCATCAATTATTTCGCCATGCCGCCGAGCACTTTCGGCGCTATCTGCCGAGGCTTGGGCAAAGCAGGTTTGAACAAAGAACCGGCGCGCGTGGTGATGGAAAAACCATTAGGCACCAACCTGGCATCGTCGCGGGTGATCAACAATCAGGTGGCGGAGTTTTTTAACGAGTGTCAGGTCTATCGTATCGACCATTACCTCGGCAAAGAAACCGTGCTGAACTTGCTGGCGTTGCGGTTTGCCAACTCCCTGTTTGTCAATAACTGGGATAACCGTACTATCGATCACGTGCAGATTACCGTGGCCGAAGAGGTGGGTATTGAAGGGCGCTGGGGGTATTTCGATCAGGCCGGGCAAATGCGCGATATGATCCAGAACCACCTATTGCAGATTCTGACCATGATCGCCATGTCTCCACCGGCGGACCTGAGCACGGATCGCATCCGTGATGAAAAAGTTAAAGTGCTGCGCTCGCTGCGCCGTATCGATCGTTCCAACGTGCATGAGGTAACGGTGCGCGGTCAGTACACCAGCGGTTTTGTGCAGGGCAAGAAAGTGCCGGGTTACCTGGAAGAAGAGGGTGCCAACAAGACCAGCAATACCGAAACCTTCGTGGCGATCCGTGTCGATATTGACGACTGGCGCTGGTCCGGCGTGCCGTTTTATCTGCGTACCGGTAAGCGCTTGCCGTCAAAATGTTCGGAAGTGGTGGTGTACTTTAAAAACCCGGCGCTCAACCTGTTCCACGATTCCTATCAGCAGTTGCCGCAAAACAAGCTGATTATTCGTCTGCAACCCGATGAAGGGGTGGAAATTCAGATTCTCAACAAAATCCCAGGGCTGGATCACAAACATCGGTTGCAGACCACCAAACTTGACCTGAGTTTTTCCGAAACCTTTAACCAACAGCATCTGGCGGATGCTTACGAGCGATTATTGCTGGAAACCATGCGCGGTATTCAGGCGCTGTTTGTGCGCCGCGACGAAGTGGAAGAAGCCTGGAAATGGGTGGACTCGATTATGGAAGCCTGGGCAATGGACAATGACTCTCCCAAGCCTTATCAGGCCGGGACCTGGGGACCGGTGGCGTCCGTCGCTATGATTACCCGCGATGGGCGTTCCTGGAACGAAGTGGAATAAGCGGTTTTGCCCTGCCGGAAAGCGGGGCGAAGCCGTTAGCGTTTTTTTTGGCTGACGGTGCGGTCGGACATCCGTGGGTAACTGCGGATCCCTGTGGCAGGGGCGCGCCAGATCATTAATCGATGCCCGTTGGGCATGACTGGAGATTACCCTCGATGAAAAACTGGAAAACCAGTGCGGAACAGATTCTGACAGCCGGTCCGGTTGTTCCTGTGATTGTGATTAACAAACTGGAACACGCGGTGCCGATGGCGAAAGCCCTGGTAGCGGGTGGCGTGCGCGTACTGGAACTGACGTTGCGTACCGACTGTGCGGTTGAGGCCATTCGCCTGATCGCGCAGGAAGTGCCGGACGCTATCGTCGGTGCGGGTACGGTAACCAATCCGCAACAGCTGGCGGAAGTGACTGCCGCGGGGGCGCAGTTTGCTATCAGCCCCGGTCTGACCGAGCCGTTGTTGAAAGCGGCAACGGAAGGCACCATTCCGTTGATCCCCGGGATTAGCACCGTTTCCGAGCTGATGCTGGGGATGGATTACGGGTTGCGTGAATTTAAGTTCTTCCCGGCTGAAGCTAACGGTGGTGTGAAAGCGTTGCAGGCGATTGCCGGTCCGTTTGGTAAAATTCGCTTCTGCCCGACCGGCGGCATCTCCCTGAAGAACTACCGCGAGTATCTGGCGCTGAAAAGCGTACTGTGCGTCGGTGGTTCCTGGCTGGTACCGGCCGATGCGCTGGAAAGCGGCGACTATGATCGCATCACCGCGCTGGCGCGTGAAGCGGTTGCAGGAGCGACAGCCTGATCGGCATTTGTCTCTAAGTCATTTCATAAGCCCGCGCTGCGGGCTTTTTTGTACCTTATCGACAAGCCGGCAGGTTTATCTTGCGCTGACGTTGACGGCAACCGCGCTCGTTTTCGCCAGTTGTACGGCCGCATTGGTATTATCGGCCGTCGCCAGTGCAACGCCCATGCGCCGACGTCCGTTGATGTCGGGTTTGCCGAACAGTCGAATCTGGGTATGGGGGAGCAGCGCCTGTTCCAGTCCCTGATACTGCACATTATTGCTGGTCAGCTCCGGCAGGATGACCGCAGAAGCCGATGGGCCGTACTGCCGTATTGCGCCGATCGGCAAGCCCAGGAAAGCACGAACATGCAGGGCGAACTCGGACAAATCCTGCGAAATGAGTGTCACCATACCGGTATCATGCGGGCGTGGCGACACTTCACTGAAGATGACGTCATCGCCGCAAATAAACAGCTCGACGCCAAACAGACCGAAACCACCCAGCGCCTTTACCACATTTCCGGCAATCTCTTTGGCGCGCGTCAATGCCAGCTCGCTCATCCGTTGCGGCTGCCAGGATTCGCGATAGTCGCCGTCTTCCTGACGATGGCCGATTGGCTCGCAGAAGTGCAGGCCGTCAATTGCATGAATGGTTAATAACGTGATTTCGAAATCAAATTTCACCAGCCCTTCTACAATCACTTTTCCGCCGCCGGCGCGACCGCCTTCTTGCGCATAGCGCCAGGCGCGATCCAACTGCTCCGGCGATCGGATCAGGCTCTGGCCTTTCCCCGATGAGCTCATCACCGGTTTGACGATACAAGGGAAGCCTAACTCATGGGCCGCCTGACGGAACGCCGTTTCGTCAGCGGCAAACCGGTAACTGGACGTCGGCAGGCCCAGCGTTTCCGCCGCCAATCGACGAATGCCTTCACGATTCATGGTCAGTCGGGTGGCTTCAGCGCATGGCACGACTCGTTGCCCTTGCTGTTCCAGCGCGACCAGCATATCCGTAGCGATAGCCTCGATTTCCGGCACGATATAGTCCGGGCGTTCCTGCGCCACCAGTTGTTTCAACGCGTCGCCATCGAGCATGTTGATGACATGGCTGCGGTGAGCGACCTGCATCGCGGGGGCATCGGCGTAGCGATCAACCGCAATAACTTCGATACCCAGTCGCTGGCATTCAATCGCCACTTCTTTTCCCAGCTCGCCGGAGCCTAGCAGCATAACGCGTGTGGCGCCGGGACGCAGGGCTGTTCCGATTGTTAACATAACCTGATACCTGATGGTGTTGTAAAAAAGAGGTGTAGAAAAAATGGGCGGATTGGCCGCCCGAACGTAGCCGAAGTATAAACGAAAACGTTTGCGTTTGGCATCATTCGCGTAGCGGTACGCAAAAGCGCGTGAAAATCCTTGCAGATCTCGGCGCACGCTGGATTCCGCGGATGATTCATGACAGGCTTTGGGCATTTGCCGTCTCGCCGGCGTAAAGCTGGGTGTAAGGCAGAACCTGATCAATGAATGGAAAGGAGTGACGTGGATGAAAGCGCCGCAAGCCGAAAAACGCCCGCATAGGATGACGATGCACGGCGATACCCGCATCGATGATTATTATTGGCTGCGAGATGATGAACGCAATAATCCGGAGGTGCTGGCTTGGTTGCAGGAGGAGAATCGTTATTGCGAACATGTCATGGCACCCTATGCTGCGCTGCGTCATACCTTGTATGAGGAGATGGTCGCGCGGATCCCCGGGGAGGATGTTTCAGTACCTTATGTTAAACGCGGTTATCGCTACCAGAGCCGCTATGAGCCGGGTAAAGATTACGCTATCTATCAGCGTCAGCCGGAGCAGGAAACAGAAAGCGGCGCCTGGCAGGTATTACTGGATGGCAATCAACGAGCGACTGGCAGAGAGTTCTACAACCTTGGCGCGCTGGCCGTTAGCCCGGACAATCGACTGATGAGCGTCGCGGAGGATTTATTGTCTCGCCGCCAGTATGTGCTGACGTTTCGCGATCTCACCACCGGCGAGTGGCTGGCAGACCGGCTGGAGAATGTCTCCGCCGGCAGTGAATGGGCGGCGGATTCCCGTACCCTTTATTACGTACGTAAACATCCGCAGACGTTGCTGCCTTATCAGGTGTATCGCCATCGGCTGGGGGAGGATCCGCAGCAGGATGAGCTGGTGTATGAAGAAACAGATGATACGTTTTATCTCAGCCTCGATAAAACCACGTCCGAGCGCTATATCCTGCTCTATCTGGAGAGTACCACCAGTACCGAAATTCTGTTGCTGGATGCCGAAGACCCTAATGCCAAACCGTGCGTGTTTGTACCGCGGCGGCCGGATCATGAGTATGTGATCGATCATTTCCGCGACGCCTTTTATGTGCGTTCCAACAAAGACGGTAAAACCTTTGGTTTTTACCAGACCCAGGATATCGGCGAATTAGCATGGGAAGTGTTGATTGCCCCACGTCCGGAACGCGTACTCGAAGGATTTTCGCTGTTTGACGACTGGTATGTGGTCGAGGAACGCGAGCATGGATTAACCCATATCCGCTATATTCGCTGGCAGACGGCAGAATCTCACCAGATCGCCTTTAATGATCCCGCTTATGTGACCTGGCTGAGTTATAACCCAATGCCGGAAAGTACGCGATTGCGTTATGGCTATTCCTCCATGACCACGCCGATGACTATCTATGAGCTGGACATGGCGACCGGCGTTCAGGTGGTGCTCAAACAATCTGAAGTGAAAAATTTTGATGCCGGGAATTACCGGAGCGAGCGTGTGTGGGTAACGGCTCGCGATGGCGAATCCGTGCCGGTATCGCTGGTGTATCATAAAGACTGCAAACTGGCTCAAAGCCCATTACTGGTTTATGGCTATGGCGCTTACGGCAGCAGCATGGATCCGGAATTCAGTAGTAGCCGTCTTAGCTTGCTGGATCGTGGTTTCGTCTATGCGCTGGCGCATATTCGCGGCGGCGGTGAGCTGGGACAGCAATGGCATGATCAGGGACGCCTGTCCAACAAGATGAATACTTTTACGGATTTCATCGACGTCACGCAGGCCCTGCTGACAAGCGGTTATGGCGATCCGGCGAAAACCTTCGCGATGGGCGGCAGTGCCGGTGGGTTGCTGATGGGGGCCGTCATAAACATGGCTCCTTCGCTGTTTTATGGGGTAGTGGCGCAGGTGCCGTTTGTCGATGTGCTCACTACCATGCTGGACGAGTCTATTCCGCTTACCACGGGGGAGTACGACGAGTGGGGTAACCCGGACAATAAGCGTGATTACCAGTACATTAAACAATATAGCCCTTATGACAATGTTTCGGCACAAGCGTACCCCCATCTGTTGGTGACGACCGGCCTGCATGACTCGCAGGTTCAGTACTGGGAGCCGGCTAAATGGGTAGCGGAACTGCGTGAAATAAAAACTGATGATCACCTGCTGTTGCTGCATACCGACATGGGAGCCGGTCATGGCGGTAAATCCGGTCGTTTGGCTCAGTTTGAGGATATTGCACAGGAGTTTACCTTCTTGCTGATGGTACTCGAGCAGCAGGTATTGCCCGCGTAGAAATAGGGTTCGGGTATCACGCGAGAAAAGAGCGGCCTGTTTTGGCGCCGGATTACCATAAAAGACAGGAAACGATAGCAGGGAGACTGGAACTGCGATCACCGGGTGTCAGGAGGCAGAGGGTGATCGCAGGATGTTACCTTAATGGTGCTCTGTTAGGTGAACAACGAAATTTGTGGCAACGCGGTTAGTTTCAGTTAATTTCAGGCTGTGGTTGAGCCCGTTTGGCCCGCTTCTCCGCCCGTTTTTGCTCGGCGGTTTTCAGCGGTTTTTTCTTGGCGTTTTTCTTGCTGTCCATTCCTTTACTCATCTTGTGCCTCGCTAGGTAAAAGGTTGGTTGCCTATCCATTAACCCCCTGTTTGTGAGGAGATGCAAGCGAAAAAATGCTTTTTTTTGACCAAAAAATGGCGGAACAGAAAAAGTGACGAAAACCAATGTGCGGCTGGATAATCGGACGCTATCCCTTAGTGCTGGAGAGCGTCCTTGCCAACTTGTGCTGAGGAATATTTTATTTACTGTTAGGGTCGTACGGTAAGGTGGAGAACTGGTGGGAGATCTCCCGGTAGTAACTGACCCTTTCCCGAAAATAGGTGCGCAGATGCGCGGGTTGCTGCTGTTCGATTTCATCCGGGATCACCGGCATGTTGTAGCGTTCGCGAAATGCTACGCCGGATGCTGCCAGATCCACATTGACCTTTTCCATTTCTTCATAAGGCAGGTCGGCCAAATTGTATCCCATGATTGCCTCCTTCTGTGTTGCGCCACAAAAGTAAAGCAGAAGTGCGGAATTGGCAAATCCTGTTACTTCCCGCTTCTCGACAAGTCATCAGGTGACTCGTATTCTTGCCGCTGTTTTGGGGTGAACCGGGTGTGACAGCAAAGCAATACAAGGATAAGACAATGTTGAAACGTATTATTTTTCCGGCTTTGAATACGGCGTTGCTTGTAGGGAGCCTGGTTATCTCTCATGCAGCGCTGGCGCATGCGCATCTTAAAAGCCAGACGCCGATTGCGGATAAAACAATTTCAGTACAACAGGCTCCGTTATTTCTGACGTTGCATTTTTCTGAAGATATTGAGGCTGCTTTCAGCGGTGTTGAACTGAAGCTGGCGGAGCAGGCCGTGCCGGTGGACAAGGTAACGGTAGACAATGAACACCGCAATATTCTGGTTGTTCCGCTTGAGAAGCCGCTGACCAGTGGTAACTATCAGGTTAACTGGCATGTGCTCTCTGTTGATGGTCATAAGACTAAGGGAAGCTATCGCTTCGTTGTTGAGTAACATAAGAATGCGGATTCTGTGACGATGCTGGAAAGTGTGTACGCATTATTGCGCCTCGGGCATTTTTCCAGCCTCATGTTGTTAGTCGGTGCAGCAGGGTTCAGTGAGTTACTGGCTCCCCGCGAGTACCGGGCTCGGTTGGCTTCACGACTGCGTGGGGTGATGACGTTCAGCAGTGTGGCGGCATTTTTAACGGCGATTGCCATACTGGCGGCACAGACCGGGCTGATGAGTGGTAACTGGCATAATATGAGTGATGCTGCTACCTGGCGTGCGGTGTTGGGTACCCGCTTCGGCGCATTTTGGGTATGGCAACCGGTGCTGGCGTTAGTGGCCTGTGTGCTGGTGTTCCAGCGTCATCCGGTATGGCTGGCGAGCGTGTTGCTGTTCGGCGTATTACAGCTGTGCGGCATGGCCTGGCTGGGGCACGCCGCGATGCTGGAAGGAAAACTCGGCCTATTGCATGGTATCAATCAGGCTGTGCATTTGTTGGCTGTGACATTTTGGGTTGGTGGGCTGCTGCCTTTGCTACAGGTGCTGCGGGATGCACGACGAGGGCCGATGCGAGCGGATGCCATTCTGACGATGATGCGTTTTTCTCGTTACGGCCATTGGGCGGTGGCGCTGGCGATCCTGACCGGGTTGATCAATACCCGATTAATTCTCGGTTGGCCGTTACCGGAAATAGGGCTGTATGGTGTCTTGCTCATCATCAAAGTTCTGTTGGTTGCCGTTATGGTGTTGCTGGCATTATTCAATCGCTACCGGGTGGTGCCGCGTTTTCAGCAAACCAATACCGTCGCTTATGATTATTTCTTGCGGGTAACCAGGGTAGAGTGTGGGTTATCTGTTTTGGTTATTGCGTTGGTCAGTTTTCTGGCGACATTGTCTCCGGTGTAAATCGTGTGTGGAATGAAAGCCGCTTTCAAAGCGCAGTACTGTTATTTTTAATCATATTTAGATAATGAAAATAGTTATCAGAACCAATCTCCGAATATGTACTGAATAATGAAAATCATTATCATGATTAAATGATAATGCGTTGAATTTATAAAGAAACAACCTTCATATTGTGTTAATGCGATGTTTCAAATCTCCTTTTTTGCATGCATAATATAAAGCAGAACCATCATCTGCCAGTAAAATAAGGAACGGTCATGTTAAAAAAGAAATGATTCAAAAGCTGAATGAACAGCTCAACCTCGAGTTTTACTCCGCTAATTTGTACCTGCAGATGAGCGCCTGGTGTGGCGACAAAGGTTTTGAAGGGGCATCGGCTTTTCTCAAATCACACTCTCGCGAAGAAATGGATCACATGCAGCGCCTGTTCGATTATCTGGACGATACGGGGAGTCTGCCGGTGTTGGGGGCGATTGCTGCGCCGCCGGTGGATTTCGATTCGCTGCAGGATGTATTCAAGCTGACTTATGAACATGAGCAATTGATTACTCAGAAAATCAATGAACTGGCTCATGCGGCCATGACATTGCAGGATTACTCGACCTTCAATTTCCTGCAATGGTATGTCGCTGAACAACATGAAGAGGAAAAGCTGTTCAAATCCATTCTCGACAAACTGGGTATGGTGAATGCTCAGGAAGGCGGCCTGTTCTTCATTGATCAGGACCTGAAAAAAATGGCAACCTCGGTAGCACCGTCGGCCTGATAGCCACTGGGGCAGCAGGATGACCTGCTGCCCGATAGGGTGTTTAGCTGCCGTTTTTCCCATCGCCCATAGCTTGGGTTTATTGATATATACCGGTCATACTTCAAGTTGCAGGTGCGTTGGCTTTCTTACTCGGCTATACCTGGGTTTTGCCCTGCAACCCGAACTATTTAATTTAGGGTATAACATTTAAATAACAGGCACGACGTTACCAAATGACTTGTTAATCGAAGAATTATAAACTTTTCCTTCAGCGAACATAAATAACACCTTGCTTTTTCCCATGTAAGCACCGAATCCATTCTTCGCATTTACCCAGACAGGAACCACCCATCCAAACGTAACTTTATATTTGGATGATAATTTCGACCCCTCTTCCAAATAACCTTTGTATGGCGTCATGAATACATAACGAGCACTATAGGGATCTTTAAGTGCAAAACTGCAATACGCGTGTATTTGCTTTTTATAATCTGCCGGCAATGTCCCATAATCAGCGGTTTGGATCTGTATCGGTGTGGGTGGTTGCTGTGTTGCGCAGCCTGCCAATACTAACGATGTAGCAACGGCGAAAATGATTTTTCTCATTATTGATGATCTCGTCTGTTATACCCCCGCCGCAGTATGCCGAATGCAATATCAACGGCGTATTAACCATCAACGTATTTCCCTGATTACTGTGCTGGTATCGTCAACTCGACTTCATCAATGCGGGTCGCTATGATCCCGGTTTTGGAAAGACGGATTTACCGCTTACATCACCCATAGCACATCGCTGCCCCCGGTGGTACAGCCTCTGGGGGCTTTACATGGAATATCACGATGAAAAAAGTAGTGCTGTCACTTATTGTCTCTGTGCTGTCGGCCCAGGCATTCGCTGCCCCGCAGTTGGCTAATTTGAGCAAGCTGGAATATGGCTCGCGTTGGGCATTTAACCGTGAGGAAGTTCAGTTGATTTGTCGCCCTGGTCACGCCATGTTTGTGATTAACCCCAGCACACTGGTGCAGTATCCCCTCAATGAGGTTGCGCGCGAGCAGGTCAAAGCCGGTAAGGTAAACGCCAGCCCGCTGGAAACTATCTTGCTGGAAGATCCGCAGCACCCAGGGCAAAAGATGAGTCTGCAACCTTTTATCGACCGGGCGCAAAGCCTCTGTCAGTAGTGCGCATAGCACGCCGAAGACGACTGTGGATCCTGAATGCGCGGGTTTGCGTTGGTTGTCACAAAGTGTACAGATTGTTTCGGAATTGACTGTTCAAAAAATGGGCCAGACTGGAAAACGAAAGTGAGTCGTCTACGCTTAAAGTGCAGGCTGAAATGACGCCTGCAACAAATGCCAACTTTTAGCGCACGGCTCTCTCCTAAGAGCCATTTCCCTAGACCGGGCACAGGAATCGTGTTCGGTCTTTTTTTATCTTGTTGATTTTTAAATAAAAAATATCAGTTGGCCCGAAAATGTCCGAAATTTTTCCGAAAATCCGTACCCGGTGTAAATCGCAACGATCAGATAATCACCATTATCTGTCGCAACACCAGCCTTTCAATAACAATGTTGTAACAAGAAATAAGCGCTGGCGGCCATGATTTATTGGTGCGGAAACGGGGCGATGGCGTATTGCGTATAAAAATCTCTGATGGAAAGCGAGGTGACCTCGCCGGAGGTATTGTCACCGACAAAAACCTGTTGGCCGGATTGGCTGCTGACTGCCTTATAAATCAGCGTTGGGACGGATACACCGTTACCAATACGTTCGTTACCGAACAGGGCTCCGGTAATTACCCAGACTTCACCATCCTGTAACGCCAGTTTACGAACAAATGCTTCTGTTTTACGCCAGGATAGTCGGTTCAGTTTCGGTAATTGCGGTGTCATATTCGACATTGAAAATGACTCATGCTGTGTTTGAGCGTCAGGCATATCTCCAGCCGGCGTCATATGGCCCTGATCGTACCCGGAGTATTCATAATCACTACTTGATGATTGTGCTGCTGTAGGGATTTGTTGCTCACGATGAAAGGCATTCCGCCGGGGAAGTTTGTCTGCCGCTTTGACCCTCTCCGCCGTTAAATGCTCAGCAGAAATAACGGGGCCTTTATTCGCATAGCTATACAAGACAGCAAAAGCTGTAAAACAGATTTCTTCATCATAATGAATGTCCGGTGTCTCATCATGAATAAAATTTCCAGGACATAGCGAACGACCGGCTATTCCCGGTGAGCTGGCTATTATCAGTATTAATACCAATAAATAGCGGGTCATCGAAGCTATTGCCATTATTTTGCTCTCTTATCGATATTCAGTGGGAAACATCATCTGGCGGAATATCAACGGTAACGACCTCGCTGGTTAGCATGTTGATATTCGCCTTGGTGCGACCGAATAATTATTCTGTTTACCGCCCGAATAATCGCGTGCGTCGGGTTCATCTCTCTGTCACCGAACAATCTCTCTCGACGGAAAGCGATTATGCAGGGGCAATACGGTACCTGCGGCAATATGCCGTGACACAGATGTATACAGTAGGAAAAAATAAACGAAAAATCATGTGCTACGCTTGCTGAAGCAGGGTCAATACTAACAGAGAGGGTACGATGGGAATTCTTTCATGGGTTATTTTCGGTCTCATTGCGGGCATTCTGGCTAAATGGATTATGCCGGGCAGAGACGGTGGTGGTTTTATCATGACGGTATTGCTGGGCATCGTCGGGGCGGTCGTCGGCGGTTGGCTCAGCACCTTTTTTGGTTTCGGTAAAGTGGATGGTTTTAATATCGGTAGCTTTGCCGTGGCGGTGGTTGGTGCGATCGTCGCACTGTGGATTTACCGTCGGGTACGCGACTAAGATTATCTTTCATCTATTCCCCGTTGGTATTCCGCCTGTGGGGGGCGGCATCAGGTGCGTGTTATCAGCTACCTGATGCCGGCTATTAACGGCGAGAGGATTGGCTGAGTGATACCGCCAATACGGATAAGAGGATGAGCGCGAAAACAGGCGGTAAAACCGTCCAGACCGCACGTTCGACGTAAGGCATGCCTTCGGCCAGAACGCGCCCCCATTCCGGGGAGGGCGGTTGTTCGCCTAACCCCAGAAAACCCAACGATGCCAGTGCCAGTGCGATACCGGGCAGGCGCAACATGGCATGGCGTGTGACGGGGCCTATCAATGCCGGAATAATATAGCGAATGACGCAGGTGAAACGACTTAGGCCAAATAGCGGTGTAAGGCGGATATATGGCTGAGCGTTGATTTCAGTGACCAGCGCCGCAGTATGCGCCGCCAGCGGTGCCCAGGCCACCAGCGCCACCGCGAACGCCGCACCGGAGGTAGAAGGGCCATACAGCGCAGCGACGACCATACCCGCGATAACCGGCGGTATGGCGTTGGCCGCTTCGGCCGGGCCGCTCAGCAGGCGGGGAAACAACCCGATGAACACCCCCAGCAACAAGCAACAACCTGTCACCGCCGCCGCAGTGAGCAAGGTTGCGAGCGCACCATGCGCAACCCGAGCCAACATGTCGCGGCCGGTGGCATCGGCACCAAACGGCAATGACCCGTCGGGTGGTTGCAGCCGGGTAAAATCGGAGCTAAACGGATCGCGTGGCAGGCCGCTAAGGACGATGACCGCCAGCAACAGCATGATCATGAACGGCAGGCGATAATGGCGGTTTATCACGGCAATTGCGCTGGCAGGTGTGGACAGCGAGCCGTTATCCAATGCTTGTCCAAGCAGGATGCGGTGTAGCAGAGAGATAATGCTGCCCGTTATGACGGCTATCACCAGCAGAATCAACACGCCACATTGCAACGGCGGCAAATCCTGCGCGGCGGCGGCGCCTAATGTTGCTCGCCCCAGCCCCGGTATCGCGAACACTTTTTCTACCGCGACTGCGCCTCCGGTTAGCCCAACCAGTACCAGACCAACCTGAGGCAAAATCGCCGGCAGGGCGCGACGTACGACGCCGGACAGGCAGTCGCGCCGCGAAAAACCGGCCATATGCCAGGTTAATAACCAGGGTTCGCTGAAGGTGGCGGCTAACGCATCGCTGAATAACTTACCGAGCAGGCCGCCGGCCGGTATGCCCAGCGCCAGTGCCGGTAAAACAAGATGTTGCCATGATTGCCAGCCATAGGGCGGTAGGATTTGTAACCAGACCGCACCGATGATCAGTAAAAACGACGACAACAGAAATTCCGGCATCGCGGTGAGGGCGGTAGCCAGAATGCCGTTACTGCGCCGGTTATCGCCGGCCAGCCCACGCTTCAGGGTCGGCCAACTCAGTAACAGCGCGAGTACGGCGGCTACCGTTAACGCCGCCAACATCAGCGTCAGCGATACGCCGGCAGCCTCCAGCATACCGGGCAATACCGGTTTTCCGGATACCCAGGATACGCCGACATCGCCCTGCACTAAACCGTTTAGCCATTGTTTCAGAAAGACCCACGGCCCTTGCGACAGGCCGAGGTGCTGACGAATGGCTTCCAGCGCTTCCGCCGTGGCTTCCTGCTCGCTGGAACGGGCACGCAACAGGCTCAGTGCCGGATCGGCGTCGGATAGCCAGGGCAGCAACCCGACCAGTACGATAATGGCCAGCGTCGTCAGCAGACGGGAAGCCATAACCAACAGCGACGAAGACAGTATGGCTATTGGCGGTAGCAGGGCCTGCGGGTTACTCATGGTTTGGTATAGGCTCCGTCGATGTGCGTCTGTACGTCTATCAATGTGCGCTCACGTGGGTCCCGAATGGCCTGACGCAAACGCGCAGATTCACCCTGAATCACCCGCTCGTGCAGTAGCGGAATAGCGGCATTGGTCGAGAGAATCAACTGCTCGGCAGTCATGATCGCCTGACGTCGGGATTCACCGGCCGGGGTCGCGGCAGCTTGCTTCAGGGCGTCGTCTACCGCCGGATTACACAACTGCGAAATATTGAATGAGCCTTTGCAGGAAAAGTCGCTATACAGATAAGCGACCGGATCGCCGGAATCCAATACCGTGGCGCGAGACAAGATAAAGGCGTCGAAATGGCCGGCTAACGCATCCGCTTCTATCTGCGAGTATTCGCGGACTTCTTGTTTCACGGTGAAGCCGGCGGCGGTCAACTGTTGTGCCAGATAAACCGCGACTTCCGGTAACTCCGCCCGGTCGCTGAATGTCGCCAGCGTGATGGTTGCACCGTTCGGGGCTGAGGTGGCGACAGGGGCGTTGACTGGCTGGCGCAACGCTGCCGCCCATTGAATCGCCGGGCCTAACAGCCCACTCGCCGCATCGGCGCGGTTTTCGTAAACGTTTTTTTACCAGGATATCCCGCTGGATCGCATCGCGTGCAGCCGCACGCAGAGCGGGATTGCTGAATGCACCGCGACGGGTATTGAGGTAGAGCGTATTGGTGCGAGGCATCGGCACCTCATGGACCAAGCCAGGGTCCAGCAGCGGCGCCTGTGAAACCGGTATGGCTTCTACCAGATCAGCCGCGCCGGTACGCAACGCCGCGGTACGCGCCGCACTATCCGGAACAAAATCAACATCGATACCCGGCGCGGCGGCTTTGTTGCCCCAGTAGCCGTCAAACCGGTCGAGCCTGGCGCTGCTGGTGCCGTTAAGCTGCGTCAGCACGAAAGGGCCGGTGCCGGTTCGAATCGGGCTGACCACGCCGTTGGCACCGTAAGCGGCGGGAGACAGAATAGTCAACTGGGGGCTGGATAAGCGCTGCGGTAACAGCGGATCGCGGGTCGTGGTAGTGATCCGCACTGTGTGAGGGTCATCCTCCGTTACGTTAAGTGTTACGCCATCAAGGATGCGTGGTTTGGGGGCGGCATGCATGGCGGCCGTTAGCGCTTTAACCACCGCGCCGGCAGTGAAATCGCTGCCGTCGTGGAATTTCACGCCGTCGCGCAGGGTAAAACGCCAGGTGAGTTCATCCAACTGTTGCCATCGCGTAGCCAGTGCAGGTTGTGCGTCACCGTTAGCATCAAGCACGACCAGTGTCTCACCGGTACGCCAACGCGACAGCTTAAAGGCGTCATCGCTGAATGGCGACAGCGCTGAACGGGGCGGCAATAACATGGCCAGGCGAATACGCAGCCCGTCCGCACCGGCAGCGGCGGGTTGCTGTTTGTCAAAACAGCCGGTGAGTAACAGGGCGGATGCCAGTATGGCGACCAGCGTGGGGGAGTGAAACATACGCATTCCTTATGATGGTGAAAGTTCAATCAAAAACGGGCAGCGTCGGCACGGCTGCCAGTAATGCCTGAGTGTGAAAATGAAACGGCTCGGCGAGTAGGTCGGGTAATGGGCGGTCTTCCACCAGGCGGCCGTGGTACATAACCAGCACTCGCTGACAAAGCGATGTCACCACCGACAGGTCATGAGAAACCAGTAACAATCCCATCCCGTGGCGGCGCGATAGCGAATCGAGCAACGTGGTGATTTGTTGACGCAAGGGCAGGTCGAGCCCGCTGACCGGCTCATCGGCCAGCAGGAATGCCGGGCGGAGCGCAATTGCCCGGGCAATCGCGACCCGCTGAGCCTGACCGCCGGAGAGTGATTCCGCGCGCTGGTGCAACACGGTGAGTGGCAGTTCAACCTGCTCCAGCGCGGTACAGACCGTCTGTTTGAGGTTCTCCGTTGCTCCTAGTTGCCGCAGCGGTTCGGCGATCAGCGCGAATACCGAAGCATGTGGCGCCAGCGAACTTGCCGGGTCTTGCGGGATGTACTGCACCAGTCGCCGATACCAGCGCAAGCGGGAGACCCGATCCGGGTGTACTTGCTGTTCCTGACACCACACTTCGCCCTGCGACGGGGCTTCCAGCGCCAGCAAGATTTTCAGTAAGGTGGATTTGCCGCTGCCGGATGCACCAACCAATGCCACGCGTTCTCCGGCGTGAAGATCAAGGCTGACATGTTGCAGTGTCGGCGTGACGGTGGCTCGGCGCATAAAGCCACCGGCAGCCCGATACTGATGGCTGATGCGATGCAACTGTAAAAAAGGGGCGTTTCGTAGTTCGCCAATCGTATTATTGCTCATGGTATCAACTGGCCTGTGACCAGGGGATGGTCGGTGTGACCGTATGGGGATCGTGCCGGTTGCCGACAGAGGATTGCCGCGCGGCTGCAATCAAAGCGCGGGTATAAGTATGGCGGGGCGCATTCAGCAATTGGCGCATGTCGCCTTGTTCAACCAGACGACCGTTTTCCATAACCAGTGCGCGCTGGCAGATCATGGCGGCCACCGTGATGTCGTGGGTGATGAACAGCAAGCTGGTGCGCGGCGATTGTTGCAGCCTGGTCTGTAAGGTTTGCAGAACCTGCGCTTGCGTGACGACATCCAGCGCCGTCGTGGGCTCATCGGCGATCAGCAACGGCCGTTCGCACAGCAACGCCAATGCAATACACAGACGCTGACGTTGGCCGCCTGAAAGTTCGCCGGGATAGCGCATCAGCACGGTTTGCGGATCGGTAAAGCCGACGGCACGCAGCAGGTCGGGTAATACCTGTGGGGCGGGTTGAGACCTGAGCGCCATGCGAAATTGGGCTTCAATGCTGAACAACGGGTTAAGCGATGTGGCGGAATCCTGAAAAATCGCGGCCGGACGTTCACAGGGCGGGCGCTGTGACAAGGCGATATTGGCCACTTCTTTACCCTGAAGTCGAATGCTGCCGCTGAGCTGGCCGCCGACGGGCAGCACCCCCAGCAGGCAACGTGCAGTCAGCGATTTGCCGGAGCCGGACCCACCCAGCAGACAGACACGTTCACCGGGCGCCAGAGAGAAGCTGACGTCATCAATCTTGTTTTTACCGTCAATACAAAGTGTTAATTGTTTGACATCCAGCACACGGCACCCCGGAATGTGAATATTTATTTCAAATAATATGTTATAACATATCAATTAAAATAAAAACCCGTCGGTCGATGTGGAAATCAGATGAGCGTGAACCAGACGTTCGGCGTACCGCGTGGCTACGGTTTGGGAGGCAATGACAACAGGAAAAAACAGCCAGCGCGTAACACGCCGGCTGTACAGGTCAGGTTAGTTATCGACCGTTTGTTTGTGGAAGATTTCGCGAAAGACGGGATAAATATCGTCCTGATCGCGGATGTGCTGCAGGGCGAAGTTATCAAAACTCTCTCGCAGCGCTTCATATTCCCGCCACAGCGTCTGGTGAGATCGGCGGGTGATTTCAATATAACTGTAGTAACGCACCACCGGCAGCAGGCGGGTGGCCAGTAACTCACGGCAGAGCGGCGAATCGTCCGCCCAGTTATCGCCATCGGAAGCCTGCGCGGCATAAATATTCCACTGCGCAGGGTTATAACGCTCTTTGACGACATCCTCCATCAGTTTCAGGGCACTGGAGACAATGGTGCCGCCGGTTTCCTGAGAGTAGAAGAATTCCTGCTCATCTACCTCCTTGGCCTGCGTATGGTGGCGGATATACACCACCTCCACATTTTTGTAGGTTCGACTCAGGAACAGATACAGCAGGATGTAAAAACGCTTGGCGATGTCTTTGGTGGCCTGATCCATAGAGCCAGAAACATCCATCAGACAGAACATCACCGCCTGGCTCGACGGCTCCGGCCGGCGCTCGTAATTCTTGTAGCGCAGGTCGAAGGTATCGATAAACGGTACGCTGGCGATGCGCTGACGTAACTCGGCGATCTCCTGACGTAGCTGTTCCTCCTCCAGCAGTTGAGCCGGTTCGGTGTTTTCCAGCAATGCCAGGTCTTCTTCGCGCTGGTGAAGCTCGCGCCGTTTACCCGCTGTCATCGCCATGCGACGCGCCAGCGAGTTCTGCAAAGAACGCACGACGCTGATATTCGCGGGGACGCCATTGGCGGTGTACCCCGCACGGTGGGTTTTGTACTCGTTCAGTTGCCGGTGCTCGGTTTTTTTCAGGTTGGGCAGCGCCAGGTCCTCGAACAGCAGGTCAAGATATTCATCTTTGGAGATCTGGAACACAAAATCGTCCTGACCTTCACCATCCTGGCCGGCATCGCCCTGGCCTGAGCCACCGCCACCGCCGCCACCTTGAGGGCGTTCGATCTTGTCGTTTTCAACGAAATGATCGTTACCGGGGTGTACCCGGTGGCGGACTCCGCCCCGCCCTTGATGGAACATCGGTTCACTGATATCCGCGTTGGGAATCGAGATAGACTCCCCGTTTTCCACGTCGGTGACCGACCGCTTGTTGATGGCCCCGGCAATCGACTGTTTTATTTGCGACTTGTAACGGCGCAAAAAGCGCTGGCGGTTAACCGCGCTTTTGTTTTTGCCGTTCAAACGCCGATCAATGAAATAGGCCATGTTTCCCCCAAACGACATGCCTGTCGATGTCCGGCATCAGGATGACTTCCTCACGCGCAAGTACCATTCGCACAGCAAACGCACCTGTTTGCGGGTGTAGCCTTTTTCCATCATGCGATCGACAAAGTCGTCGTGCTTTTTCTGCTCTTCCGTCGAGGTTTTGGTGTTGAACGAAATCACCGGCAACAGCTCTTCGGTATTGGAGAACATCTTTTTCTCAATGACCGTACGCAGTTTTTCATAGCTGGTCCAGTTCGGATTACGGCCGTTGTTGCTGGCGCGGGCGCGCAATACAAAGTTGACGATCTCGTTGCGGAAATCTTTCGGGTTGCTGATGCCCGCCGGTTTTTCAATTTTCTCCAGTTCAGCGTTCAGAGATTCACGGTCAAACAGCTGGCCGGTATCCGGGTCGCGGTACTCCTGATCCTGAATCCAGAAGTCGGCGTAGGTCACGTAACGATCAAAGATGTTCTGGCCGTATTCCGAGTAAGATTCAAGGTAAGCCGTCTGGATTTCCTTACCGATGAACTCGGCATATTTGGGAATCAGGTAGCCTTTCAGGTGTTCCAGGTATTTCTCCGCCACATCTTGCGGGAACTGTTCCCGTTCAATTTGCTGCTCCAGCACATAGAACAGATGGACCGGGTTGGCCGCCACTTCGCTGTGATCAAAGTTGAACACGCGCGAGAGGATCTTGAAGGCAAAACGGGTGGAAAGCCCTTTCATGCCTTCATCGACACCGGCGTAATCGCGGTACTCCTGATACGACTTGGCTTTCGGGTCGGTATCTTTCAGGCTTTCGCCATCGTATACCCGCATTTTTGAGTAGATACTGGAATTTTCCGGATCTTTGAGCCGCGACAGGATGGAGAAACGCGCTAACGTTTCCAGCGTACCAGGAGCGCAGGGGGCGCGGCTCAGCTCACTGTTTACCAACAGCTTGTCATAAATTCTGACTTCTTCGGAAACCCGCAGGCAGTAAGGCACTTTGACGATGTAGACACGGTCGAGAAAGGCCTCGTTGTTTTTGTTGTTACGGAATTGCACCCATTCGGATTCGTTGGAGTGCGCAAGAATAATCCCGTTGAACGGCAGGGCGGCGATGCCTTCGGTGCCGTTATAGTTACCTTCCTGCGTGGCGGTCAGCAACGGGTGGAGCACCTTGATCGGCGCCTTAAACATTTCCACGAATTCCATCACGCCCTGGTTGGCGCGGCACAGCGCGCCGGAGTAACCATAAGCATCCGGGTCGTTTTGTGCGAAATGCTCCAGTTTGCGGATGTCCACCTTACCCACCAGCGCTGAAATGTCCTGGTTGTTTTCGTCGCCCGGCTCGGTTTTAGCAATCGCCAATTGGGCCAGGATAGACGGCCATACTTTGACGACACGGAACTTGGTAATGTCGCCGCCGAATTCCTGCAACCGTTTTGCTGCCCAGGGTGACATGATGGTGCCCAGATAGCGGCGTGGAACACCGTATTCTTTCTCCAGAATAGACGCATCTTCCTGCGGGTTGAACAGGCAGAGCGGATGGTCATTGACCGGGCTGCGCTCACCATTGGCGCTGAGAACATAAATAGGAACGCGCTGCATCAGCGCTTTCAGCCGTTCGGCCAACGATGATTTACCACCGCCCACCGGCCCCAACAGGTAGAGGATTTGTTTCTTCTCTTCAAGCCCTTGCGCGGCGTGTTTCAGATAAGAAACGATTTGTTCGATGGCTTCTTCCATGCCATAGAACTCTTCGAACGCAGGGTAGCGGGCAATTACCCGATTGGAAAACAAACGAGACAGACGCGGTTCCTGAGCGGTGTCGACCATGACAGGTTCACCGATAGCCATTAACAATCGCTCGGCAGCGTTCACATACGCACTGCGATCTTGCTGACAGATGGTAAGAAACTCTTGCAGAGTGAACTCTTCGTCTTTGGCAGCGTCGTAACGCTGACGATAATGATCAAATATGTTCATAGCGTTGCCCGTCCTTCGTCGATTAACACAGAGTAAGAGAGCGAATGGTATGTATAAAGCCTATGTAATGGATGGCTCTCCCGGAAGAAGACTTCGTACTGAAATACAGCAACCCTTATGCCAACTTGACTGGTCACTGATCATCGGATAACCGACGACCCGTTGTAATCAGTAGAAATCCTCTGCCTTGTTTAAAGCGTAGTTTGCATCCATAAAATTGCCTCTATTCTTACGTCGCATTTTTAAGATATTTCAATGACTCACTTCGGCATGACAGCGCAAAACCCGGTTTCTTTATCGCCCAACGCAGACCCGATGCGGGGTGACGGCAGACAGATGAAATCGTTATAACTTATGTATCTTTCACATTAATGTGATGTATGTAGGACTCCGGTGCTGCTATTGTGCTGAATGTGATCAAATACGTAACATTGAAGGGAGTACGACCACCGTGAAAAAATACGTATTAACCGCCCTGGCGGCGATGCTGGCGGGAACCGGTGCAGTTCCCACTGCGTCGGCGGACGAGTTTTCCCTGGGGCTGGGCGCTGTCGGCGAAACGCCGATATACCGTGGCGATAGCGGGCACGTTTATCCTTTTCCTATGGTGAATTACGACAGCGAGAGCCTTTATCTGCGTGGTTTGCAGGGAGGGTATTACCTGTGGAACGACGAGCAAAACAAGTTATCGCTGACCGCCTATTACAGCCCTTTCGGTTTTAAACCGGGCGATAGCGATGATAACCAGATGAAGCAGCTTGAACGCCGACGCGGCACGCTGATGGCGGGGGTGGCTTACCGCTATGACGCCCGGTGGGGAACGTTGCGGACTACGCTTGCGGGAGACACGCTGGATTACAGCAACGGCCTGGTGTGGGATTCCGCCTACCTGTACCGTTTCAATGATGGCGACTGGAGCCTGACGCCGGGCGTCGGGATTACCTGGTCGAGTGAAAACCAGAATCGTTACTATTATGGCGTCACTGGCGATGAATCGGCGCGTTCCGGATTACGTAATTACCAGCCGAATGATAGCTGGTCGCCGTACGTCGAGCTGAATGCCGGGTATAAAATCAATGCCAGTTGGAGTTCCTGGGTGAGCGGGCGCTATATCCGGCTATCGGATGAAGTCAAAGACAGCCCGATGGTGGATAAAAGCTATAACCTGATGCTGGGGGGCGGCGTCAGTTATCGTTTCTAAGCGATACCTGAGACGGGACGATCGCCCAAATGGGGATTGGGTAAGCAAGCCGACCCGCTGACGTATGGCAGGGGCTTTAATGTCAAAAGGTTGTGCATCGGCTGCACAAAAATGGGGTGGATTCACCCCATTTGCACATTAATGGCGCAACTGAGGTTTGCTACCCTGAAGGCAGGAGGGTAAACGCATGATCAAGCAGGTAAAGTTCCCGAGTGGAGAAACGGTCCCCGCGATTGGACAGGGGACCTGGTTTATGGGCGAAAGCGCTCAACGAAAGGGCAGCGAAGTCAGGGCGTTACAGGCTGGTATCGATCTGGGCATGACGCTGATTGATACCGCGGAGATGTATGCTGACGGCGGTGCGGAAGACGTTGTGGGGGAAGCGATTCGCGGTCGCCGCGAGCGAGTCTATCTGGTCTCTAAGGTGTATCCGCATAATGCGGGCGGAGAGCGGGCGATTGCCGCCTGCGAGCGTAGCCTGAAACGCCTGCAAACCGATTATATCGATCTGTATTTGTTGCACTGGCGTGGCGGTATTCCGCTGGTCGATACCATCGCTGCGATGGAGAGACTGCAACAGTCCGGTAAAATTAGGCGCTGGGGCGTATCCAATCTGGATACCGATGATATGGCGGAGCTGTGGTCATATCGGGGAGGCGAACAGTGTCAGACCAACCAGGTGCTGTATCATTTGGGTTCACGAGGCATTGAGTATGATTTGTTGCCCTGGTGTCAGCAGCGGCAACTGCCCGTGATGGCGTATTGTCCGTTGGCTCAGGCCGGGCAACTGCGTTACGACCTGCTCACACACCCGGCGGTCGTGCAGGTGGCGCAACAACAGGCACTGACGCCGGCACAGGTGCTGTTGGCTTGGGTAATTCGCCAGTCTGGCGTTATTGCTATTCCGAAAGCCAGCACACTGGCGCATGTCACAGAGAATGCCGCGGCACTTGAGGTGACGTTGTCACCTGAGCATCTTGCCATTCTGGATGCGGCGTATCCTGCGCCACATCGCAAACAACCGTTGGATGTGGTGTAGACGAGACGTTGCAGCATGGCTGGCACAAGCCAGCCATGAACGAAAGCGATAAGGTTATTTGCGCAGGCGAAGCGTTGTAGTCAACTGTGCCGGCGCCTGTGTGGTTGCTATGAACGGCTGAGTAACGCGCGCGGTTTCAACACAAACAAACGTCTGGTAGCCGTCATCCGTCATGTCGCTGATGGTGCGCGACAGTTCTGCGCCCGGATTCCAGGCCACCACATCGCTGTGATGAGCGTGGTGCACTTCAATGGTGCGTTTCAGTACCGGGTCTTCAATCAGGCTGACTGGTGCCGGTTGGGTGTAAATACGATCAGTACGTGTAGTGAAGGTCAGATCACCCTGTTGGGTATCGGTTTTGCCATCGTTAACCTTGTCGATAAAGGTATTGCCCAGCCCGCTGATACGAATTTTGCTGATGTCGCCAATCTGGAAATAGGTGTGCAGCGCGCTGGTGATGCTGTAGTCGCCGTGGCATTCGAGTTCCATACGGCATTCCTCGGCACTGAAATGGAAGCGTGCAAGAACGGTAAAGGCATGCGGCCAACTGGCGCGAGTCTGCTCGGAGTCACGCAATGTGAAGGCGAGGGTTACGCCATTTGCATCTTCACTGTGAGAGGTGAACTCCCATGCCAGCAGGCGGCCAAAGCCGTGGTTGGGCTGTGCCGCCGGGCCGAACCAGGGGAAGCAAATCGGTACGCCGCCACGAATAGCCACGCCGTTTTCGAATGGTGTGTTATCGCTTAGCCAGAGTACCGGCTGTTCGCCTGTGGGCTGCCAACTGAGCAGATGCGCCCCCTGTAGTGCAACGGCAGCGCGAACCTGTGGATGATCCACCACAATAACCGGTAGTTGATCCAGTTGGCGTTGGCTCAGATGTGTGGTGATCGCATTATCGATGGGAAGTGAATAAATTTTATCGTTCATGGTATTGGTTTGCCTTGGTGGTCTTGTTGTATACCCTCAATAATTCGAGTTTCAGGACAACACGCTCGCGTGTTGAGCAACGCACCTGCAACGTGAAGTATGACGGGTATATACCCAATAAAAAAGGGCGACTTATGTCGCCCTTTTATCATCTATTCATCGCCACATTATTTGGAGATGTGGGCGATCAGATCCAGAACCTTGTTAGAGTAGCCGGTTTCGTTGTCATACCAGGAAACCAGTTTCACGAATGTGTCGCTCAGTGCGATACCGGCTTTGGCATCGAACACGGAGGTCAGTTTTTCGCCGTTGAAATCGGTGGATACTACGTCATCTTCAGTGTAACCCAGAACGCCTTTCAGCTCGCCTTCAGAAGCGGCTTTGATAGCGGCACAAATTTCTTTGTACGTTGCCGGTTTTTCCAGACGTGCAGTTAGGTCAACCACAGATACGTTCGGGGTCGGAACGCGGAACGCCATACCAGTCAGTTTACCGTTCAGTGCCGGAATAACTTTACCTACAGCCTTGGCTGCACCGGTAGAAGACGGGATGATGTTCTGAGCTGCGCCGCGGCCGCCGCGCCAGTCTTTGTGAGACGGGCCGTCAACGGTTTTCTGAGTAGCGGTGGTCGCATGAACAGTAGTCATCAGCGCTTCAACGATGCCGAATTTGTCGTTGATAACTTTAGCCAGCGGTGCCAGGCAGTTAGTAGTACAGGAAGCGTTGGACACGATCTCCTGACCAGCGTAAGACTCGTGGTTAACACCCATGACGAACATCGGGGTATCGTCTTTGGACGGGCCAGTCAGAACCACTTTCTTGGCACCGGCCTGAATGTGTTTACGTGCGGTTTCGTCGGTCAGGAAGATACCGGTTGCTTCAGCAACAACGTCAACACCCACTTCGTTCCACTTCAGGTTAGCCGGATCTTTCTCAGCGGTAACACGGATGGTTTTGCCGTTAACAACCAGATGGCCGTCTTTTACTTCAACAGTGCCTTTGAAGCGACCGTGGGTGGAGTCATACTTCAGCATGTACGCCATGTAATCCGCATCCAGCAAATCGTTGATGGCAACGATTTCGATGTCAGTGCGTTCCTGGGCAGCGCGGAAAACGATACGGCCAATACGGCCAAACCCGTTGATACCTACTTTGATAGTCATATATTCCACCAGCTATTGGTTTGTGAATAAAAGGTTGGTTGTAAAATTACAAAAACCTTACTGAGCGTCAAGCGGAATCGTGTCAATCGTTGCGGTAAGTCAAAAGTCCGTTCAACAGTTACACGATAAACAGCTATCAGCCTAATTAAAGGGCATAACCCAATCATATGAGGAATGCACAGGCATGGAAACACCTGCCATAGATGTAATTGTGATGGTGATCACAATTAAAAGTGCCATTACTGCGTGGGGGTAAGTGTAGGCCAAAATAGGCTGTAGCGGTGTTAACTTTTTGTTAGAATTATGCATCGTCATTCTGACGAAAAAATCGTGTTTCAGTGAGAATCTGATGACCAAGACAACTGTTTTCCAACGTAATCTGGATGAGTTAACCGATTTGCAGCGACAGGTCACGCAGCAGCGTGGGACGGAAAGTCCTTACACCGGTAAACTGCTGCATAACAAGCGCACCGGCGTTTATCACTGTTTGTGTTGCCATCAACCGCTGTTTTATTCTGACGATAAATATGATTCCGGCTGCGGCTGGCCGAGCTTTGATAGTCCGGTGAGCGCGAATGCTATCCGCTATCTTGATGACTATTCCCATCATATGCACCGCATTGAAATCCGTTGCAGCCAATGTGATTCGCACTTGGGGCATGTGTTCCCGGATGGCCCGCAAGAGACGACCGGCGAGCGTTATTGCGTGAATTCTGTGTCGCTCAGTTTTATCGATGCAGAAGACGGTCAGCAGACGGATGGTTAGCCGCGTTAATACACTATATTGACTTGAAACGTTTCAGCCAAATCTGACTTCAGGCAAAAGAAAACATGCAATTAGATGATTTAATAAACAGCATGACGCCGGAAATTTATCAGCGTCTGACCACTGCGGTGGAATTGGGTAAATGGCCGGACGGTGTAGCGCTGACGGCGGAGCAAAAAGAAAATGCATTGCAGATGGTGATGCTGTGGCAGGCACGCAATAACGCCGAAGCCGACCACATGACGATCAACACCCGCGGTGAAATTGAAATGAAAAGCAAGCAGGAGCTCAAGCAGCGGTTTGCCGGCGATACCATCACCACACTGAAACCGCAAGACTAAACCCAATCACGCCAGCGTTGTCGACTGGCGTGATGAGCACGTGAATTAGTGACCGAGCGATGCAATAAACGTCGGCAGGTCAACCAGCGTGGCGCCGTGTTTCTCCATCACTTCCAGCGCCTGCTGGCTATCTTTCGGGTGCAGGTTTACGCCGCGGCAGCCGTCGGCCAGTACTTCGGTTTGATACCCCAGCGCCAGCGCATCCAGCACGGTATATTTCACGCAGTAATCCGTCGCCAGCCCCATGATGGTCAACCGGGTGATGTTTCTGGCCGCCAGCCAATCGTGTAACTCGGTGCGGGTGCGGCGACCGTTATCGAAAAAGGCGCTATAGCTGTCGATAAAAGGGTGTGTTCCCTTGCGCACGACCCAATTTATGGCCTGCTGGTTCAGTTTGTGATGAAAGTCGGCGCCGGGTGAGCCTTGTACACAATGTTCCGGCCACCAGACTTGCGGCAAACCGTCCAGTTCGCCTTGCTCGCCGATACGGGTGCCGGAGTTGACGGCGAAACTGCGGTGATCCGCCGGATGCCAGTCCTGGCAGGCAACCACCATCACCCCGGCCTGCTGGCAAGCGGCGATAGCCTGATTGGCTATCGCGACCACGCTGTCGCCGTCCGAGACGGCCAGCGCGCCGCCGGCACAGAAGTCATTTTGGATATCCACCAGCAAGAGTACTCTGTTCATATTATCTTCTTCTTATTGATGTTTTATGTGTTTGTTGCAGGCGATTCAGTCTTTGTCGCTCAGTTCTCCGCGCAGGTTCTGTTGCATAAGCTGGCGGATCTGTTCGGGAGAAAGATCGTTCCTGCTTAACAGATAATGCAATTTCGTCAGTGCCGCTTCAACCGTCATGTCGAACCCGCTGATGACGCCGGCCTGCGCCAGCGCGTTACCAGTGGCATAACCGTCCATGTTGACCCGCCCGGAAATACATTGCGTCAGGTTAACTACCACAATGCCGCGCTCTGAAGCCTGACGGAGCTCGTCAAGCAAACCTGAGCTTTGGGGCGCATTACCGACGCCATACGAGCGCAGAATCAGTGCCTTAACCGGCTGGCGGAGGAAATTGCTCACCACGTCGGCGGAAATCCCCGGATAGATGGTCACCACGCCGATGGGCTGCGGGGTGATGGCGTGAACTATCAAGGAGCCGTCGATCGGATCCGGATTAACCGGCGTCAGACGGCGAATATGGATACCGGCTTCCAGTAATGGCGGGAAGTTAGGCGAAGCAAAAGCGTCAAAACCATCGGCATGCGCTTTGGTGGTGCGATTGCCGCGCAATAATTTGTTGTTGAAGAACAGGCTGACCTCATTAACCGGATGATTGGCGGCTACGTACAACGCATTCAGCAGGTTGGTTTGCCCATCGGAGCGCAATTCCGCCAGCGGAATTTGTGACCCTGTCACAATAACCGGTTTGGCAAGATTCTCCAGCATGAAAGACAGCGCTGAAGCAGTAAACGCCATCGTGTCGGTGCCGTGGAGAATCACGAATCCATCGTATTGGTCATAGTTTTGCTGGATATCGTTTGCAATCGATTGCCAGTCTGACGGCGTCATATCAGAGGAATCAATCAACGGCGTATATTCATGGATAGTAAACGAGGGCATCTCCGGGCGGTGGAATTCCGGCATTTGCGCCAACTGTTGTTGCAGGTGGCCGGAAACCGGGACATAACCGTGGGCGGAACGCTGCATACCGATAGTGCCGCCGGTATAGGCGACGTAGATGGATTTCTTTTGCATGGGTGCGATTGGTCGGGACACTGTTGGTTGTCGAAAGGGATAGCCCTGGGAAATGGGATTATAAAAAGGTTTCAGTAGTAAAGACAGCCCGACAGGCGTCGGGCTGTGTAAGCGTGTGTTAGCGTAGGTCGCCGCAATTCAGGCACAAAGCATAACGATTTTGCGGATCGTTCAGGGCATCCAGAATTGATGTCTGGGCGTGAACGGTTTGCGCCAGTTGAATAACCGGTGCGGGGATCACCGCCTGCAAGGCGGAAGGCAGCATCGCGTAGACGGCGCTCCTGACCTGAGTGAACATGGCATTGAGCAAGTCCGACTCTTCGGTATACCAGCTCAACTGATACTGTTCCAGTTTGGCCAGTTCCGCGGCTTTTTTCACGGCATCGTCAAAGTCGCCTAACTGATCGACCAACCCATTGGTTTTCGCATCGCTACCGACCCAGACATGGCCCTGGGCGATGGCATCGACTTCCTGCGTCGTTTTCCGGCGAGACTGAGCAACCAGTGAAATGAAATTCTGATAACCACGTTCGATGCTAATTTGCATCAGTTGGCTGGCTTGTGACGGCAAGGCCTTAGTTTGAGACAGATCAGCCAATGGCGACGTCGCCACGCCGTCGGTATGTACCCCAATGCTATCCAGCGCGTTTTCAAACGTGGTAACCACACCGAAAATTCCAATCGAGCCGGTCAGAGTACTGGGGCTGGCAATAATGGTGTTTGCCGGGGTGGAGATCCAGTAACCGCCAGAGGCGGCCATACCCCCCATCGATACGACGACCGGTTTACCGGCTTGCCGTGCGGCCATCAGCTCTGAGCGAATCAGCTCGGAAGCGGTCACACTGCCGCCAGGGCTGTTGACCCGCAGGATGATGGCTTTGACTTTCGGGTCCAGACGCGCATCGCGAATCTGTGCGGCGGTGGTGTCGCCGCCGACGTACCCCGGCGTTTCTTTACCATCGACAATCGTCCCGCTGGCAAACACGACGGCGATCTCGTTGGTACTGACGGCGGGAGGCGCCGGTGTGTAATCATAGATGCTGGTAAAATTGAAGTTTTTGGTCTTGGCGTCCCACCCAAAGGCTTTTATCAACGCCTGTTCAACCATCGAACGGGAGGCGACTTCGTCCACCAGTTTATTTTCCAGCGCATAGCGAGCTGTATCGCCATCCACTGTTTGCAGGTTGGCGAGTATCTTCTCAGCACCGGGGAACAGCTGTTGTGGGGTGATCTGGCGATTGGCCGCTACCGTGTCGAGATAGTGTTGCCAAAGGGTGGAAATCCAGCGGTTGTCGGCCTCACGGGCGTCAGGCGACATATCGTCGCGGATAAACGGCTCGACGGCGGACTTGTAAGTGCCCACGCGGAAAATATGGGCGGTCACCTTCAGCTTATCCAACAACGTTTTGTAATACAGGTTGCTGGTGGCGAAACCGTGCAGATCGATATTACCCTGCGGCGTCAGGTAAATTTTATTGGCGAAGCTGGCCAGATAATATTGCGTCTGGTTGAAGTTGTCGCCGACGGCAAAAATCGGTTTGCCGGCATCGCGGAATTCGCGCAGCGCTTTGCCGATGTATTGCAACGAAGGCTGATCCGCGCCGACGAAATCAGACAAGTCCATCACCATGCCGGTAATATTGCTGTCGTCTTTGGCCTGACGGATGCTATCAACGATATCAAACAACGAATTCTCCTGATGACGGCTTGCCGACACGCCGAAGAACTCCCGCCCGAACTGACGCAGCTTATTATTCATGGCGGGTTTATCCACCACGACCCCCGTCAGATCCAGCAGTAACGCTCCCCGTGCCGGCTCAGCCTGCGGGGTTTTTAACTGGCTGTAGATTCCGATACCGACCAGGATCAAACAGATCAGAAAAAGGTTGAGGATAAATTCGCGGGTAAAATTCAGCAGGCGCCACCCCCATCTGAATATTCCACTGAAAATTCGCCACATTGTGCGCATGTCCACTCCGTCAAAAGAAAACTGGGTTTAAGCTGTGCTCCGTATTGCCGGATAAGATGGCATTGCCAATGTTATCTGCGCAATTGCATCCGTATGCAGGCACTGGCGGTATCCTAATGAGCGATAGAATAAAAGTCAGCTATTTATCTTGCCTTATGGTCGGTAGCTGGGGGCTAACTTGTAACAAATCTTCTACCTGTGCTACCGTGGCGCGCAACCGGATTTTATTTACCGACAGCAGATTTTTCATGACAGGAGAGAGGTGATGGATGCTCTGGAATTGCTACTGAATCGTCGTTCGGCGTCCCGTCTGGCTGCACCTGCGCCGGCAGGTGAGGCACTGGAGAATATCCTGCGTGCGGGGTTGCGAGCGCCGGACCATGGCGCATTGCAGCCCTGGCGTTTCTCTCTTATCCAGGATGAGGGATTGTCCCGTTTTAGCGAATTGCTGGTCCGGGCGGCATTACAGGATAAGCTGGATGATGCGGCGGTTGATAAAGCGCGTCAGGCGCCATTTCGCGCGCCGATGATTATCACCGTCGTGGCTCATTGCGAAGATCATCCTAAAGTTCCCCATTGGGAGCAGGTCGTATCGGCCGGCTGTGCGGTGCAGGCGATGCAAATGGCTGCGCTGGCGCAAGGCTTCAACGGTATCTGGCGCAGCGGCGCCTGGACCCATCATCCGTTGGTGCGGGATGCGTTTGGGTGCCGTGCATCGGATGAAATCGTCGGTTTCCTGTATTTGGGAACACCGCAGCTTAAAGCCTCCGCCGCTATCACGCCCGTGGATAGCGCGAAGTTTGTCAGCTATTTCTAATTTCTTGACGATGTTTCCCCCGACTTGCGCATTCCACAGGCCGTGAGTGGGGGATATCCGTTCTGCCTTGCGGTGTAACATGCGACTGTTTATTGCAGAAAAACCCAGCCTTGCCAGAGCCATTGCCGATGTGTTGCCGAAACCGCATCGGCGTGGTGATGGCTTCATTGCCTGCGGCGACCAGAATACGGTGACCTGGTGCGTGGGGCACCTGCTGGAACAGGCTCAACCAGATGCCTACGACGCCCGTTATGCACGCTGGTCGCTGACGGACCTGCCGATAGTGCCGCAGAAATGGCTGCTCCAGCCGCGGCCATCTGTCAGTAAGCAGCTGAATGTGATTAAAAAATTACTGACGCAAGCGGATGAGATCATCCATGCCGGCGACCCGGACCGGGAAGGGCAGTTACTGGTGGATGAAGTGCTGGAGTATCTGGCGTTGTCGGAAGAGAAACGCCAGCACGTGCGCCGTTGTCTGATCAACGACTTAAACCCGCAAGCGGTAGAGCGTGCGGTGTCGCGTCTGCGTGAAAACCGGGAGTTTGTGCCGCTGTGCGTTTCGGCACTGGCGCGTTCACGCGCCGACTGGCTGTACGGCATTAATATGACCCGCGCTTATACCTTACTTGGGAAGAATGCCGGTTATGAAGGCGTGCTGTCGGTCGGTCGGGTTCAAACGCCGGTTTTGGGCCTGGTGGTGCGGCGTGACGAAGAGATCGACAATTTTGTGCCTCGCGACTATTTCGAGGTTAAGGCGCACATCGTCACCCCAGCCAAAGAGCGGTTCGTTGCGTTGTGGCAACCCAGTGAGTCGTGCGAGCCGTATCAGGACGAAGAGGGGCGTTTACTGCATCGCCCGCTGGCTGAGCACGTCGTCAAGCGCATCGAAGGGCAACCGGCATGGGTGACCGCCTATAGTGATAAACGGGAATCGGAAACCGCGCCGTTGCCGTATTCCCTTTCCGCCTTGCAAATTGAAGCGGCCAAACGCTTTGGCCTTAGTGCCCAGCAGGTGCTGGATATCTGCCAACGTCTGTATGAGACGCACAAACTGATTACCTACCCGCGTTCGGACTGTCGGTACTTACCGGAAGAGCATTTCGCCGGGCGACAGGCGGTGCTGAACGCGATTGCGACACATCGGCCGGATTTATTGCCGCAACCGGCGGTTGATCCTGAACGCCGCAATCGTTGCTGGGATGACGGCAAGGTCGATGCTCACCACGCCATTATTCCCACGGCACGCAGTGCCCGAACGTCGTTGACCGAACAGGAAAGTCAGGTGTATGGGCTGGTTGCCCGGCAATACCTGATGCAGTTCTGCGCAGATGCGGTATTTCGTAAATGCGTTATCGATCTGGATATTGCCGGCGGCAAGTTTGTCGCTAAGGCCCGGTTTCTGGCTGAGGCGGGATGGCGTACGCTGCTCGGCAACAAAGAGCGAGATGAGGAAAACGAAGGCATGCCGTTGCCGGTGGTGGCGAAAGGCGATGAATTGCTGTGCGAACGGGGCGAAGTGGTGGAGCGACAGACTCAGCCGCCGCGGCCGTTTACCGATGCGACGTTGTTGTCCGCCATGACCGGTATTGCCCGCTTCGTTCAGGACAAGGCGTTGAAGAAAATTCTGCGCGAAACCGATGGACTGGGCACTGAAGCCACACGCGCAGGTATTATCGAGCTACTGTTTAAGCGTGCCTTTTTAATCAAGAAAGGGCGTTCTATTCATTCCACCGATGCGGGCAAAGCCTTGATCCATGCATTGCCGCCGATAGCGGCTCACCCGGATATGACCGCACACTGGGAAGCGACGTTGACGCAGATTAGCGAGAAGCGTTGCCGCTACCAGGACTTCATGCAGCCATTGACGCAATCGTTGTATGAACTTATTCAGCAGGCCCGGCAAAGTGGTAATATCCAGGCATTCAGAGGATTACCGGCGGTTAAGCGCACTACGCCCGAAAAACGGAAACGCCGTCAGTCACGTTCAGCCAGCACCAAGGAGTAACACAGATGAAAGCATGGGGCACCTTCCTGATGGCAACAAGCCTGTTGGTTTCTTGCGCTACGCAGGCGGCGACACAAACGACAGTGATTACGCAGGGAAATCCTGTCGTACTGCCGGGGAATGTCGGCACACACAGCACGGTATCCGGCTCACACGGTAACACCAACACCGAGGTGGTGGTGCCGGTTCCGCCCCAGGTTATCTGGGGTAACGGTAACGGCGGCAATGTACAGCGCGAGACTCAGGTCAATTGCATGAGTTGCTGTATTTACCAGAACAAAAATTACTCTGAAGGGTCGGTGGTCAGGGCGGAAGGCGTATTACTGCAATGTCTGCGTGATAAAGGCAATCTGGGCACCAATAATCTGGTGTGGCGGATTATCAAAGATCAGCAATAAGCGCTGATAACGGGGCGGAGGCCGCCCCGTTTAGAACGTTAGAGCGTGAACTCCGCCCACACCGGCGCATGATCGGATGGTTTCTCCATTCCACGAATCGCATAATCAATGCCGGTGGCGGCACAGCGGCTGGCTAGTGGAGGCGTCGCCATGATCAGGTCAATGCGCAGGCCGCGGTTGTCGTCAAACCCGGCCGAACGGTAATCAAACCACGAAAACCGGTCCTGACATTCGGGATTGGCCGCCCGGAAGGTATCGACTAATCCCCAGCTTTTCAGCCGTTCCATCCATTCGCGTTCTTCCGGCAGGAAAGAACATTTACCGGTGCGCAGCCAGCGTTTACGGTTTTCCTCACCGATGCCGATATCCTGGTCGGCCGGGCTGATGTTCATATCACCCATGATCAGAACAGGTTGTTCTGACTGATGATGTTGCTCAAGATAATGCTGCAAGTCCTGATAGAAGCGGGTTTTGGCCGGAAATTTTACCGGGTGGTCGCGGCTTTCACCTTGTGGAAAGTAGCCGTTAACCACGGTCAGCGTACCGAGCGGTGTCGTCAGGTCCGCCATGATGATGCGGCGCTGAGCGTCGTCGTCGTCGGTAGGGAACCCGCGACGGACCGCCAGCGGTTCGGCTTTGGTCAGCAGCGCAACACCGTAATGGCCTTTCTGCCCGTGATAGAACACGTGATAACCAAACTGTTTCACCTCGTCGAGCGGAAACATATCGTCATGGACTTTGGTTTCCTGCAAGCCGATCACATCAGGTTGGTGTTGTTCGATGATGGCGGCCAGTTGATGGGGACGAGCGCGCAGCCCGTTGATATTGAAAGAGACAAACTTCATATTCGCTGCCGTTGTTAAAAAAACGTGTTCCGATGTTAGCAGAAAGGCGGGAACCGAGTCACGACGACGATACGATCGCATAGGCTGTCATCACTATGGGTGATGGCTGGTTGAAGCGGGTAACGATAGCCCGTATACTCCGCCGCTTGCAGGAGAGCGGAAGGCGCTGACAGACCTTCCCGCCGAAGGCGCAAACTCCCATAATCGCTCAGGCCACCTTACTGCACATCTCAATGACGCCAACTGGAGAGCGGTTGCCAGACAACCCACCGAAGGGGCAAGCGGTTTGACCGCGTAAACTCTCAGGTAAAAGGACAGAGGGAGGGGCACCTTTCACAAGGGTACGTGTGTGCTGACCTATATTTATCTGATCGCTATTACCGCTGAGGGAATGTCCGGTGCGTTGGCCGCCGGTCGTCGTAATATGGATATTTTCGGTGTCTCGATGATCGCCTTTATTACTGCGCTGGGCGGCGGCACGGTGCGCGATATCCTGTTAGGCAATTACCCCATCGTCTGGACTCAACATCCTGTTTATATCTACCTCACCATCGGTGCCGGTTTGCTGGCGGTGCTGGCGGCACGCGTGATGCACCATTTGCACCGGCTGTTTCTGGTGCTGGACGCCATGGGATTGGTGGCCTTCACGATTATCGGTTGCAATGTAGCGATTGAACTGGGCTATTCGCCGACGGTGGTGGTGATGGCAGGGATTACTACCGGCATCTTCGGCGGTATTTTACGGGACATTTTCTGCAACCGGACCCCGATGGTATTGCGCAAGGAGCTGTACGCCTGCGTCTCATTGCTGGTCGCGTTGGTGTACCTTAGCCTGCGTGAACTTGGCATCAATCACGATCTCAATCAGTTGATCTCGTTCTCAGTCGGATTGGCGCTTCGGCTGGCCGCTATTTTTTGGTCCTGGCAGTTGCCGGTATTCAGTTATATGCCGGAGCGCTGGAAAGAGTAACGACCTTGTCTGGAGACGCCTGATGCTGCACGAATGCGGTGGCGTCGGTGTCGATAAGCGGACGTAATCACGAGTCAGGCGAATCACAAACACCGGAACGCGCCGTCAGGTTAGTTCATGGTTTCATGTCTGCGCTTATGTTTGCGTCAGATACCAGAAAGTGACTGCAGAGTGGTTTTTGAGAACAAGATTGGGGAAACGTGGCAGAGATGGTGGTGGGGGAAGGATTCGAACCTTCGAAGTCTGTGACGGCAGATTTACAGTCTGCTCCCTTTGGCCGCTCGGGAACCCCACCACTGGCCTGATTGCTCTTTCATGTCGAGCGGGGCGCATAATATCAAATGCCGCGCCCCTGTAAAGATAGAAAAAACAAAAACAAGTTTGTTTGCCGTTTTTTTATGCCGCCCGCTGCAATTGTAAGCGAAGGGCGGCGACGTGCTAATCAACGCAGAATAATCGTACGATTACCGTAAACGAACACGCGTTGAGCCAACACATGGTATAACGCCCGGCTCAGTACATTTTTCTCTACGTCGCGACCGGCACGCATCATGTCGTCAGCGGTGTAGGTGTGATCGACGTGAATCACGTCCTGCATGATGATGGGGCCTTCATCCAAATTGTCGTTCACGTAATGGGCTGTAGCGCCGATGATTTTCACGCCGCGTTCGTAAGCCTGATGATACGGGCGTGCGCCGATAAACGCCGGCAGAAACGAGTGATGGATATTGATAACCCGGTTAGGGTAGTTCTGAACAAACGCGGGCGTCAGCACGCGCATGTATTTCGCCAGCACCACGTAGTCAGGTTTGTATTGGTCGATTTGTGCGACCATTTTCAGGTCGTGCTCTTCGCGCGTCAGTCCTTCGTGGCTGACCAGATGGAACGGGATATCAAAGCGTTCTACCAACGTACGCAGCGTGTCGTGGTTACCGATCACCGCAGCGATCTCCACATCCAGACCGCCGTAAGTGCTTTTCATGAGCAGATCGCCAAGACAGTGCGCTTCTTTGGTCACCAGAATAACGACACGACGACGTCCGGCGCTGCTCAGTTCACGCGCTGAGCCTTCGGGTAAGGCGCTGTCCATATCAGCCAGCAGCGTTGTGTCATTGAAAATGCCTTCCAATTCCGTACGCATGAAGAAACGGCCGGTACGGTGATCAACGTATTCCGAGTTCTGCACAATATTCAGTTCGTGCTTGTAACAGATGTTGGTGATCTTGGCGATAAGCCCTTTTGCATCAGGGCAGATTGTCCGTAAGATTTTTCTTTGGATATTCTGGGATTGCATGGAATTGGGATCCTGTCCAAAACATAAATTCAGATGTTGCCGTTACGCGATGCCGGAATCATCGCAGTAATCAAGGGTGTTATTGTCCACAGCACTTTTTGTATTTTTTGCCGGAGCCGCATGGACAGCTGTCGTTCCTGCCGGTTTGCAAGTGAACGCCGTCAACATAGTACCAGCGATCGTGATAGCGAAGGAAGCGGGAACGCTCCCTCATCAGCACCCGATGCCCTGCATGTCCGGCTGTGCTATAACTGGCGGCGAACTCCACATACCCTTCATCCGCGGTTTTCCCTGACGCCGCATTCAGAATCTGTAGCCCGAGCCAGTGAGTATCCGCGAAACTGGCGGCGATGTCGGCTCGCCAGTTTTCCGCATGGCAATCCGGGTGCCAGGTGGCAACAAGATAATCGACATCCTGTTTGACGTAAGCGGTATAGCGTGAACGCATCAGCTGCTCAGGACTGGAGGGCTGGCTATCATGACGTAGGTAGGGCTGACAACAGCGCTCATAAGGCTGATCACTGCCGCATGGGCAATATTCGGACACAATATCTCCTGCAAAATTCTGCCGTAACGTTAATTAATGAGACACGACTGATAAAGCGTGCGCTATGTTACCCAATACGGTTTATCCGTCGCAATCACCCTGCTTTGTGGACGAATAAGAGTAAGGTGGCGTTCGCCGGTGTCGTTATATGGAATGACCACTGGCAATAATCGCGCATCATCGTGGGGCACCGCCTAGAATAAGACATTGGAGGTAACACCATGCGGAAGGTAAAAATAGGCCTGGCGTTGGGCTCTGGCGCAGCAAAGGGATGGGCGCACATTGGCGTGTTACACGCGCTGGAAGAATTAGGGATCGTGCCGGAAGTTGTGGCCGGATGTTCGGTCGGCGCATTGGTCGGCGCGGCGTATGCCACGCATCGCCTGGACAGCATGGCGCATTGGGTGAATGGCTTTCGTTATTGGGATGTTATCCGGCTGATGGATTTTTCCTGGCGTCGTGGCGGGTTATTGCGGGGGGATCGCGTTTTCAACCATGTAAAGCATTTGCTACGTACGCAACATATTGAGGAGTGTGCTATCAAGTATGGTGCGGTGGCGACTAACCTGAGTACGGGAAGGGAACTTTGGCTCACACAGGGAGACTTACATTTGGCTATTCGTGCTTCCTGTAGCATGCCGGGGTTATTGGCGCCGGTACAATTGAACGGTTACTGGTTGGTGGATGGCGCTGTGGTTAATCCGGTGCCGGTTTCATTGACGCGGGCGATGGGGGCCGATGTGGTGATTGCCGTCGATTTACAGCATGACGCCAGCTTACAGCCGCATAATTTATTGTCTGCCAAACCGGTTCAGGCGGATACGCAGGCGGATACGATAGCGACGTCACGTAACTGGCGCGAACGTATCCGTCATCGATTAGCCCAGCCTTTTCGCCGGCAGACGGAAGTCGCTCCTACCGCGATGGAGATCATGAGCACATCCATACAGATATTGGAGAATCGCCTGAAAATGAACCGTATGGCGGGCGATCCTCCGGATGTATTGATTCAACCCTACTGCCCGCAAATCGCCATGTTGGATTTTCATCGGGCGGAAGAGGCGATTGAAGCCGGCAGGGCGGCGGTGGAAAAACAGCGGGAATTGTTGTTGCCGCTGGTAAACCACGGCATATAGGATGATTTAGGATTCAGTAACGAATGATGATAAGCGGTGCAAGGGGTCGCTGATGGCACAACCGTTAACGGGAAAACACATTTTGGTTGTTGAAGATGAGGCTGTTTTCCGTTCCGTGCTGGCAGGCTATCTGACATCCCTGGGCGCAGAGGTTCGCGAAGCGGATAACGGCAAGGATGCGCTGGAAAAAATGGCCGGCCGGCAGCCTGATTTGATTATCTGCGATCTCAATATGCCCATGATGGGGGGATTTGAATTCGTCGAGCGTCTGCGGCTACACGATATCACGACACCTGTGCTGGTGGTCTCCGCCACCAGTCATCTGGCGGATATTGCCAGAGTCTTGCGTCTTGGCGTTCAGGATGTTTTGCTCAAACCCCTTCACGATTACACGCGTTTGCGTGAGTCCGTCATGGCCTGCCTGTATCCGACCATGTTCACGTCTCAGGCTAATGAAGTTGAACAACTGATGCGTGATTTGGATACGCTGAACCAATCACCTGGCGCTGCGTTGAAACTGCTGGGGCAGTTGCAGCCGCCGGTGCAGCAGACGCTGGCGCATTGCCGTATTAATTATCGGCAATTGATGGCGGTGGACAGGCCTGGGCTGGTACTTGATATCGCCGCATTATCCGACGATGAGCTGGCGTTTTACTGTCTTGATGTGACGCAGGCTGCGAATAATCACGGTGTACTGGCGGCATTACTGCTGCGGGCGTTATTCAACAGCTTGTTACAGGAGCATTTAGTACACCAGCAACGTCGATTGCCTGAATTGTCGGTATTACTGAATCAGGTCAATCAGCTGTTGCGTCGGGCCAATCTGCAAGGTCAGTTTCCTCTGCTTGTAGGGTATTACCACCGTGAACTGAAAAGGCTCATCCTTATTTCAGCAGGGCTACACGCCACATTAAGTGTTGAAGATCAGAATATCGCGCTGAATAATGGCGTACCGTTGGGTACGCTGGAAGCCGCTTATCTTAATCAGATCAGTTATCAGTGTGCGTCATGGCAATGTCAGATGTGGGGGAGCGGAGGCCGTCTGCGTCTGATGTTGTCTACAGATTAATCCGATAGCTGCGAACGTTCCCACACTTCAGACTAGGCCTATCTATCGTTATTATTTTTTATTCCCTAGTATGTGCCTATGATTTTTCATCACGAATCCAGATTGGACGAGCATCACGCATTGAACCTGATATACTTTTGCGGTTTTATGCACCGGACAAATAAAGCTCATTATTTGAACGATATATACGAGGTTGTTTATGTCAACTATTAATAAAAAAGTAAGGAAAGCGGTCATTCCAGTGGCCGGGTTGGGGACGCGCATGTTGCCTGCTACCAAGGCAATTCCCAAAGAAATGCTGCCTCTGGTCGATAAGCCGCTAATCCAGTATGTGGTTAATGAATGCATTGCTGCCGGTATCAATGAAATAATTTTAGTTACACATTCTTCCAAGAACTCAATAGAAAACCATTTTGATACCAGCTTTGAACTGGAAGCCATGTTGGAAAAACGTGTTAAGCGCCAGTTGTTGAACGAAGTGCAATCTATTTGTCCGGAGCATGTCACTATTATGCAGGTTCGTCAGGGACTGGCGAAAGGATTAGGACATGCGGTGCTTTGTGCTCATCCTTTAGTGGGAGATGAACCGGTAGCGGTTATTTTACCGGACGTGATCATCGATGAATATGAATCGGATCTGAAGAAAGACAACCTCAGTGAAATGTTGCAACGTTTTTATAGCACAGGTCATAGCCAGATTATGGTTGAGCCGGTGGAAAACGTCAGCAGTTATGGCGTAGTTGATTGCAAAGGTGTGGAATTAAAACCGGGTGATAGCGCGCCAATGGTCGGCGTAGTCGAAAAACCGAAAGCATCAGAAGCACCGTCCAATTTAGCGGTTGTTGGGCGTTATGTGCTATCTGAGCAGATCTGGGATCTGCTGAAGAAAACAGAGCCCGGTGCAGGTAATGAAATTCAGTTGACCGATGCTATTGCCATGCTGATGGAAAAAGAAACCGTTGAAGCTTATCACCTGAAAGGGGTAAGCCATGACTGCGGTAATAAACTGGGATACATGACCGCGTTTGTAGAATATGGTATTCGGCATGATGCGTTGGGTGAAGATTTTACCCAGTGGCTGAAAGAAGCAATAGAAGAAGACGCCAAATAATAATTAGCTCTCTCCCCTGTACTTTTGGTTAGTGTAGGGGAGAGCTCAATGTCGTTAGACAAGCATAAAAAAACACCCCTTTAAAAGGGGTGTTTTTGTTTTATTCATAAACCGAAAATTACAGCAGGAAGTCATCCAGAGACTTACCCTGCTCTTCGATAGCTTTTTTGATCACTGCCGGAGTGCGGCCCTGGCCGGTCCAGGTTTTCAGTTCGCCGTTTTCATCAGTGTATTGATATTTGGCCGGACGTGCAGCGCGCTTGGCTTTACCTGCTACTTTGTTTGCACCCAGGGATTGCAGTAATTCGTTCGGGTCAATGCCGTCAGCAATAAGCATTTCACGATACTGCTGTAATTTGCGTGTGCGTTCTTCAATTTCTGCCTGAGCCTGGTTTTCTTCTTCGCGGCGCTCGTTCACCACGACTTCCAGCTTCTCCAGCATTTCTTCCAGCGTTTCGAGGCTGCATTCTCTTGCCTGGGCGCGCAGGGTACGGATGTTGTTTAGAATCTTAAGTGCTTCGCTCATTGGATTAATCTCAAAATAAATATTATTGGTGACAGTACAGAGATAATAGAGTGCCGTTTTATTTTCTGCAATAGGCAAAATTGTCAGGTTGTTAAAATTTAGCAAATTTAAAACGAAAATCACGCGTCGACAGGGCAATATAAATTTCTAACAAACCAGCTAATACATTCTGTTAGCATGCTCTGCAGTGAAAATAGCCGTACGGAAAGTACCGATAGTTTCTTCAGGCACACAGGATGGAACTTTGTATATTACAAAACCACAGAATGATTGGTGTTGCTCATCAGGTCAGCCATACATGACTAAACCCTCGTCAGCGACAATCGGTATGTTACAATAAATTTTAACGATTACTGACCGGTGAATGCCGTTGAACGAGGAGCCATGGCGCAACTTTATTTTTATTATTCCGCGATGAATGCAGGGAAATCCACCGCACTGTTACAGTCATCATATAACTACCATGAAAGAGGAATGAGAACTCTGGTGTTTACGGCTGAAATAGATGACCGTATCGGGCGAAGCGGCGTTGTGAGTTCTCGTATCGGCCTTTCTTCACCGGCGCTATTGTTTAACGAGCAGACAGATTTATTCCGGGTGCTTGAGCAGGCGCATCGCCAGCAAACTATTCACTGTGTGTTAATTGATGAAAGTCAGTTTTTGACGCGTGAGCAAGTGAATGCACTGTGCGATGTTGTCGATCAATTAGACATTCCTGTTCTTTGTTATGGCTTACGTACCGATTTTCGCGGGGAATTGTTCAGCGGCAGTCATTATTTATTAGCCTGGGCAGACAAGCTGATAGAACTTAAAACCGTCTGCCATTGCGGGCGTAAAGCGAATCACGTATTGCGGGTAGACTCACAGGGTAAGCCCGTCATTGAAGGCGAACAAGTCGTCATCGGCGGAAATGAAAGTTATGTATCGGTATGTCGTAAGCATTATAAAATTGCGTTGGGATTGACCCGGACTGAAACAGAATAATCCATATCGTTAATAGGTTAAGCGTTTAGCCAGCCTTATTAATAACCGGATGTACGGAAGCGTTATCCGGTTTTGATTGCCAGAAAAAATTGATAATTTAAATTAAATATTCGTTACCAGGTGCGTATAACCGCCTTGCTCTAAGATGGAGAAGCCAGGATGGAGAAGCGTTGAGTACACTCTCCCGATATCTCTTCATGATTCCGGTCTCAGACGCCTATCAAAACCGATGTAAAGGGCCATGGCTGCCGTAAGGGCGTGTTGCTATTGACGCCATGGGTTATAGACGTTTACTCAAGAGCCGTTTAGTGCGGGTGTTTTAATACATGGGCAGCTATTTCGAGGTTTGGATTATCGAGTGGAAATCTATCCCCTTGCGGCGCGTTTCTGCGGGGGCGTCCTTTAATTTCGCTACGATGCCGTATTAGCTGCTCTGCGCGGTTTTCCGGCTTATTTGACGTGTGCCAGTCTGTAGCGTCACGTAGGCCTCTTTGCCGTCATAAGCATGGCTAAACGCTGATAATTAATGTGATATCAGGGCATAAAAAAGCCCCGTGCCAAGGGCACAGGGCATGTGGAGACATAAATGTTTACCTGAAGTTATCAGTTGGCCGCTTTTTTCTCTTTTTTCTCGTTTTTTTCTGCTTTAGCCGCGGCATTGGCAACTGCCGGAGTTGCTTTGGCGTCGGCAGCGGCATGCTCAATAAACGGACGGCCGTAGAATGAATCCAGCAGGATTTGTTTCAGTTCGGCAATCAGCGGGTAACGCGGGTTGGCGCCGGTGCACTGATCGTCGAAGGCATCTTCAGAAAGTTTGTCCACTTTGGCCAGGAAGTCCGCTTCTTGTACGCCGGCTTCACGGATAGAGGTCGGGATACCCAACTCTTTCTTCATGCTTTCCAGCCAGGCCAACAGTTTCTCGATTTTCTGAGCGGTACGGTCGCCCGCGGCACCCAGACCGAGGTGATCGGCTACTTCCGCATAACGACGACGTGCCTGTGGGCGGTCATATTGACTGAACGCGGTCTGCTTGGTCGGGTTGTCGTTGGCGTTATAACGAATCACGTTACAAATCAACAGTGCGTTGGCCAGACCATGTGGGATATGGAACTCAGACCCCAGTTTATGCGCCATTGAGTGGCAGACGCCCAGGAAGGCGTTGGCAAACGCGATACCGGCAATGGTTGCCGCATTGTGGACACGTTCGCGGGCAACCGGGTTTTTGGCGCCTTCATGGTAGCTGGCCGGCAGATTTTCTTTCAGAAGTTTCAGCGCTTGTAACGCTTGTCCATCGGAGTATTCGTTCGCCAGTACGGAAACATAGGCTTCCAGTGAGTGGGTGACGGCATCCAGACCGCCGAATGCACACAACGATTTCGGCATGTTCATCACCAGATTGGCGTCGACAATCGCCATATCCGGTGTCAGCGCATAGTCGGCCAACGGATATTTCTGACCGGTGGCATCGTCGGTCACGACGGCGAACGGCGTCACTTCAGAACCTGTACCTGAAGTCGTCGTGATGGCGATCAGTTTGGCTTTTACGCCCATTTTCGGGAACTTGTAGATGCGTTTGCGGATATCCATGAAACGCAGCGCCAGTTCTTCAAAATGAGTATCCGGGTGTTCATACATAACCCACATGATCTTGGCGGCATCCATCGGCGAACCGCCACCCAGCGCGATAATCACGTCGGGTTTGAACGCGTTCATCTGTTCCGCACCTTTGCGAACGATACTGAGCGTTGGGTCGGCTTCTACTTCAAAGAAGACATCGGTATCCAGACCTTGTTGTTTCAGCACGGAAGTGATCTGGTCGACATAGCCGTTGTTAAACAGGAAACGGTCGGTCACGATAAACGCGCGTTTTGCACCATCGCTCGCCACTTCTTCCAGCGCGATCGGCAGGGAGCCGCGACGGAAGTAGATAGATTTAGGAAGTTTGTGCCACAGCATGTTTTCAGCTCGCTTAGCCACGGTTTTACGGTTGATCAGGTGCTTCGGTCCGACGTTTTCGGAGATGGAATTACCGCCCCATGAGCCGCAGCCCAGCGTCAACGACGGCGCCAGCTTAAAGTTATACAAGTCGCCGATGCCGCCTTGTGAAGCCGGCGTATTGATCAGAATACGCGCGGTTTTCATCTTATCGCCGAAATAATTGACGCGACGCGCCTGGTTATCCTGATCGGTATACAAGCAGGAGGTATGACCGATCCCCCCCATGGCGACCAGTTTTTCCGCTTTGTTGACGGCTTCTTCAAAATCTTTCGCCCGATACATCGCCAGCGTCGGGGAGAGTTTCTCGTGGGCAAACGGTTCGGATTCATCGGCATTCGTTACTTCGCCGATCAATACCTTGGTGCTGGCTGGTACGGAAATACCCGCCATTTCCGCGATTTTGGTGGCCGGCTGGCCGACGATAGCCGCATTCAATGCGCCGTTTTTCAAAATAATCGCCTGCACCGCCTGCAGTTCTTTACCTTTAAGCAGGTAGCCGCCATGCGTCGAGAAGCGTTCGCGTACGGCATCATAGATTTCATCAACCACGATAACCGACTGTTCGGATGCGCAAATTACACCATTATCAAAGGTTTTTGACATCAGAATCGATGCGACGGCACGCTTGATGTCCGCGGTTTCGTCAATCACGACGGGGGTGTTGCCTGCGCCTACGCCGATAGCCGGTTTACCCGAGCTATAAGCGGCTTTCACCATGCCTGGGCCGCCGGTTGCCAGAATCAGGTTGATATCCGGGTGGTGCATCAGTTGATTGGACAGTTCGACTGAGGGTTCATCAATCCAGCCGATAATATCTTTAGGCGCGCCCGCGGCGATTGCTGCCTGCAACACGATGTCTGCCGCCTTGTTGGTAGCGTTTTTGGCTCGTGGGTGGGGAGAGAAAATAATGCCGTTACGGGTTTTCAGGCTGATTAACGCCTTGAAAATAGCGGTAGAGGTGGGGTTCGTGGTCGGAACAATACCGCAGATCAGGCCGATAGGTTCGGCAATGGTGATGGTACCGAAGGTATCATCGACGGACAGCACGCCGCAGGTTTGCTCATCCTTGTAGGCGTTATAAATGTACTCGGAGGCGAAGTGGTTTTTGATTACCTTGTCTTCGATAATACCCATGCCGGATTCGGCGACGGCCATTTTTGCCAGTGGAATACGGGCATCAGCCGCAGCCAGCGCGGCGGCGCGGAAGATCCGATCAACCTGCTCCTGAGTGAAATTCGCGAATTCCTGCTGCGCTTTTTTGACGCGTTCGACCAAAGCGTTAAGTTCAGCAACGTTTGTTACGGCCATAATGCTCTCCTGTAATGTTAAACTCTTTCAGTCAATGGTCAGCCCGTTGAATAAGCAGTATAGATAATGGTTGCGGCGCCTGATAATTTGGCGCTGGCGATTATCCATTGACTCAAAGCGCTCCTGATGAATCGTGTTACCGGTTAATGCCGCGTTCGTCGGTTTCTTAATACTGTGTTTAACGTTGTCACCGACATAACGCTATCGTTCATTGCTGTGAGTGGTTACCTCTAAGATGACAGCAGGATACCCCGTTAATGGGCGGTTTTTTGTGATCGCCTTCGCTAAATCGCCAAGCTGACACCATTCAGCATGGCGATTTTGAGAACGAATATCATCTTTCAGTAAGATTTGTTAAAAATAAATAACTATTTCATTGGCGGCTTTATGCGAATTTGTATCGGGAATTGGCGTGAAGACAGAGTATGATCATTAAGGCTGTGGGAGACGAACCGCACGTTGTGATTGTGCCGGTCGCGGATGTTGTGGTGCGAGGCGTCTCGGCAGTGGAAACTGGCGTCGACAATCATGTTCAGAGGTGATGTGTGACTCAACCTATGCTGGATTTCTCCGGCTACATCAAGTTTTTTATTGGGTTGTTTGCGTTGATTAATCCGGTGGGCATTCTTCCTATCTTTATTAGTATGACCAGCTATCAGCCGGGGGAAGGGCGGGCGAGAACGAACCTGACCGCGAATGTCTCTGTGGTGATCATTCTCTGGGTCGCTCTGTTCTTTGGCGACGCTATTCTGCGGTTGTTTGGTATTTCGATGGATTCGTTCCGGATTGCAGGCGGTATTCTGGTGACGACTATCGCTATGTCGATGATCAGCGGCAAACTGGGTGAGGATAAACAGAATAAGCAGGAGAAAACGGAAACCGCCAATCGGGAAAGTGTGGGGGTTGTACCGCTGGCGTTGCCATTAATGGCCGGGCCGGGGGCGATCAGCTCTACGATTGTCTGGAGTTCCCGCTATCACGGCTGGCAAAATTTGTTGGGGCTATCGGCCGCGATTGCCGTGTTTGCGTTTTGTTGCTGGTTGTTGTTTCGGGCGGCACCGGCGCTGGTGCGATTGCTGGGCCAAACCGGCATCAACGTGGTGACCCGTATTATGGGATTGCTGTTGATGTCGCTCGGTATTGAATTCATTGTCACGGGGGTACGCGCCCTATTTCCCGGTTTGCTATAACGGGCGCGGGTCTATACCCCAAATAATTCGAGTTGCAGGAAAGTCAACGCACCTGCAACGTGAAGTATGACGGGGATATGGCGTTGATTAAAACGCACGCAGATATTCCGCGCCACGCCTTATCGTATTTAGCGCATACCTTATTTTTATTAATATTGTTTACTTATGTTATCTCCCGGCAATAGCCGGTAGAAAAAAGCCTATCCCTTACTATTATTTATCTCACCGAGCTACATAACTTATATTTATGAGTTATCTCATGCCTTAGATAAGCTAATGCATATGGCACGATACGAAGTGGGTGATCTTCCGTCGTGTGAGCGCCTATTCGCTGTTAATTTATTCACATGCACAAGGGATTGCATCATTAATGGTGGGATGTTGGGCAGAAGTGTTTTATCGTGCATTTTTTACCCCGAACTACTGTTAATGCTTTCATAGTTACAAGTTATTGGACAATCTGCTGTTGTGCGAAATTTTACCGCCCTGACACAGGGTACGGATGTTTTTGTATCCATTTGCGGAGTTAGATCATTTTGTGACTTTCCGAGATGGAAAAGAAATTTAAGTAACAGCCTGCAAAATCTATTGGCGAAGACGAGTTCTTCTGATACGTTCGGCATCACGCTATTCTCCTCGGTCGTTACGGATAAGTTAATTTTATTAGAGCGTTATCCCAGACGGTTTTCTTTGCAGGGGGGCGTACCATCAGGGAAGAGTGGAAATGGCTGTAAACTGCCGGTTCTCGGAGAGGACTACGGCAGTTTTTGGGTTGCCAAAAATGTGCTGTTTTTATCTCTGTTGATTTTTCCAACACGTTGGTGCGGCACTGTAGGTATCTGGCTGTGTTGCGTGGATAAAACAATTTAGATGTGATTGAGCGGCCATGTTGCCAGATTCGTTCCTCTGGCGGCGATGATGTCTGTCCGCTTAATACGTACAAAAAGTTATGGGCCTGATTGGGTGATAACAGTAGAACAGGAGCAAGGTAAATAATGATAAACAACACTATTAAAAAAACACTGGCGGTCAGCATTCTCGCTGCTATTACTGCCTCTGCCGGCGTTTCCGCCTGGGCCGCTACGGTGCCGGCCGGCGTTCAACTGGCTGAGAAGCAGGAACTGGTACGTAACAACGGTTCCGAGGTTGCCTCGTTGGACCCGCATAAAATTGAGGGCGTGCCGGAATCGAATATCGCGCGTGATCTGCTGGAAGGTCTGTTGGTTACCTCTCCGGACGGCCATCCGGCTCCGGGTGTGGCAGAAAGCTGGGACAACAAAGAGTTTAAAGTCTGGACCTTCCATCTGCGTAAAGACGCCAAATGGTCTAACGGCGATCCGGTTACCGCTCAGGATTTCGTTTACAGCTGGCAGCGTATTTCTGATCCGAAAACCGCCTCTCCATATGCCAGTTACCTGCAGTTTGGCCATATCGTGAATATCGATGATGTGGTCGCCGGTAAAAAATCGCCTGATGCGCTGGGCGTGAAAGCAATCGACGATCACACGTTTGAAGTGACGCTGAGCGAACCGGTTCCGTACTTCTATAAACTGCTGGTTCACCCGTCTACCTTCCCGGTGAATAAGAAAGTGGTCGAAAAGTTTGGCGACAAATGGACCCAACCGGCCAACTGGGTCGGCAATGGTGCTTATAAGCTGAACGAATGGATCGTGAACGAAAAAATCGTTCTGGAGCGCAACCCGAATTACTGGGATAACGCCCACACCATCATTAATAAAGTGACTTATCTGCCGATCTCCTCCGAAGTGACGGATGTTAACCGCTACCGTAGCGGCGAGATCGACATGACCTATAACAACCTGCCGATCGAACTGTTCCAGAAGTTGAAGAAAGAGATCCCCAACGAAGTGAAGGCGGATCCGTATCTGTGCACCTACTACTATGAGATCAACAACCAGAAAGCGCCGTTTACCGATCCGCGCGTGCGTCAGGCGCTGGTGCTGGGCCTGGATCAGGATATTCTGACTAACAAGGTGAAAGGTCAGGGCGATACCCCGGCGTTTGGTTTCACTCCGCCGTACATCGATGGTCTGGACGGCAAACTGACGCCGCCGGAGTGGGTGAGCTGGTCACGTGAAAAACGTAACGCCGAGGCGAAGAAACTGCTGGCCGAAGCTGGCTTCACCGCTGAAAAACCGCTGACGTTCAACCTGCTGTATAACACGTCCGATCTGCACAAAAAACTGGCCATTGCCGCCTCTTCTATCTGGAAGAACAACATTGGCGTCGAAGCTAAACTGGAAAACCAGGAGTGGAAAACCTTCCTGGATAGCCGTCATCAGGGCACATTCGATGTCGCTCGTGCCGGCTGGTGCGCGGACTATAACGAACCGACCACGTTCCTGAACATCATGATCGCCAACAGCAGCAGCAACACCTCGCATTATAAGAGCGCGGATTTCGACAAGTTGATGGCGAACGCTCTGGCCGCCAAGACCGAAGAAGAACGTGCTAACGTCTACAGACAGGCTGAAGCGTTGCTGGAAAAAGACGCCGTCGTGGTTCCGGTGTATTACTATGCCAACACCCGTCTGGTTAAACCGTATGTGGGTGGCCTGACCGGCAAAGATCCGTTGGATAACCTCAACGTTAAAAACCTTTATATTATCAAGCATTAATGATGAAGGGGCGGGTGTCGGTTGGCACCCGACCCTTATTCGGTTTGATAAACAGAAGCGAAATTTTCAGACCGGTTTTATAGGTAAGGTCAATGTTAAAATTTATTTTCCGTCGTTGCCTGGAAGCAATCCCGACGTTGTTCATCCTGATTACTATTTCGTTTTTCATGATGCGACTGGCCCCGGGAAGTCCGTTTACCGGAGAACGCAATCTTCCCCCTGAAGTTATGGCGAATATCGAAGCCAAATACCATCTGAACGACCCGATGCTCAAACAGTATGGTAATTATCTGGTGCAATTGCTGAAAGGCGATTTTGGTCCGTCTTTTAAGTACAAAGATTATTCGGTCAACGATTTGGTCGTGCGGGCATTCCCGGTATCGGCCAAATTGGGGATCGCCGCTTTTCTGCTGGCTGTGGTGCTGGGGGTGACCTCCGGCGTAATTGCCGCGTTGAATCAAAACAGTAAATGGGACTACACGGTAATGGGGTTTGCCATGACCGGGGTGGTGATCCCCAGTTTTGTGGTTGCGCCACTACTGGTGCTGGTCTTCGCGATAACTCTGCGTTGGTTGCCGGGGGGCGGCTGGAACGGCGGTGCGCCAAAATACATCATTCTGCCGATGGTCGCGCTCTCCTTGTCTTATATCGCCAGTATTGCCCGTATTACCCGTGGTTCAATGATTGAAGTGTTGCATTCAAACTTTATCCGTACCGCACGCGCCAAAGGGCTGCCGCTGCGCCGGATTATTTTGCGTCATGCACTGAAACCTGCGTTGTTGCCGGTGCTTTCTTATATGGGACCTGCGTTCGTGGGGATCATTACCGGCTCCATGGTGATTGAAACCATTTTTGGTTTACCTGGTATTGGTCAGTTATTTGTTAACGGTGCGTTGAACCGTGACTATTCGCTGGTGCTTAGCCTGACTGTTTTGGTAGGCGCGCTGACCATTCTGTTTAATGCGATTATCGATGTGCTGTATGCGGTCATCGATCCGAAGATCCGTTACTAAGGTAAATCACTGATGTTCTGGAATAAACGTAACCGCGAAGCGCTGGATAATTTCAGCGAAAAACTGGAAGTGGAAGGGCGCAGTCTGTGGCAGGATGCGCGTCGTCGTTTTATGCACAACCGGGCGGCACTAGCCAGTCTGTTTGTCCTGGCGCTCATTACGCTGTTTGTGGTTCTCGGCCCGATGGTGGCGCCGTTTAATTATGCGGATACCGACTGGAATATGATGTCCAGCGCGCCTGATATGGCGTCGAAACACTATTTCGGCACGGACTCTTCCGGCCGCGACCTGCTGGTGCGCGTAGCCATCGGTGGGCGTATTTCCCTGATGGTCGGCGTGGCCGCTGCGTTAGTGGCGGTTATTGTGGGAACGCTGTATGGCGCGGCGTCCGGCTATATCGGCGGTAAAGTTGACTCGGTCATGATGCGTCTGCTGGAGATCCTCAACTCCTTTCCGTTTATGTTCTTCGTTATTTTGCTGGTCACCCTGTTCGGGCAAAATATCCTGTTGATCTTTGTGGCTATCGGTATGGTGTCGTGGCTGGACATGGCGCGTATCGTTCGCGGCCAGACATTAAGCCTGAAACGTAAAGAGTTTATTGAAGCAGCGCTGGTATGCGGTGTTTCCACCCGTAGCATCGTGTTGCGTCATGTCGTGCCGAATGTGTTGGGCGTGGTGGTGGTGTATGCATCGTTGCTGGTGCCGAGCATGATCCTGTTTGAATCTTTCCTGAGTTTCCTTGGCCTGGGTACCCAGGAGCCGCTGAGTAGTTGGGGCGCGTTGTTAAACGACGGCGCCAACTCGATGGAAGTAGCACCCTGGTTGCTGCTGTATCCCGCCGGTTTCCTGGTGGTAACTCTGTTCTGTTTTAACTTTATCGGCGATGGCTTGCGTGATGCCCTCGACCCGAAAGACCGCTAAGGAGACGCGTCATATTATGATGAATACGTCAGAAACCCGCGGCGCGCTGCTGGATGTTAAAGACTTGCGCGTCACTTTTGGTACGCCTGATGGTGATGTCACGGCGGTAAATGATCTTAATTTCTCGCTCAGCGCCGGTGAAACGCTGGGTATTGTCGGAGAATCGGGTTCCGGTAAATCTCAGACCGCGTTCGCTCTGATGGGGTTGCTGGCTGCCAATGGTCGCATTGGCGGTTCCGCCCGCTTTAATGGTCGTGAAATTCTTAATCTGCCTGAGCGTGAACTGAACCGCTTGCGGGCGGAAGAGATCGCCATGATTTTTCAGGACCCGATGACGTCACTGAATCCGTATATGCGTGTCGGCGACCAGTTGATGGAAGTGCTGATGCAGCATAAGAAAATGGGCAAAAGCGATGCGTTTGAAGAGTCGGTACGCATGTTGGATGCGGTGAAAATGCCGGAAGCCAGAAAGCGGATGCGCATGTATCCGCATGAGTTTTCCGGCGGGATGCGTCAGCGTGTAATGATTGCCATGGCCCTGCTGTGCCGCCCTAAATTGTTGATCGCCGACGAACCGACCACCGCGCTTGATGTGACGGTTCAGGCACAGATCATGACGTTGCTTAATGACCTGAAGCGTGAGTTCAACACCGCGATTATTATGATTACCCACGACCTGGGGGTCGTCGCCGGTATTTGCGACAAGGTTCTGGTGATGTACGCCGGTCGTACCATGGAGTACGGCAGTGCGCGCGAAATTTTCTATGAGCCGACCCATCCGTACTCACTCGGTTTGCTGAAAGCGATTCCTCGCCTTGATGAAGAGAATGAGGAACTGGCCACCATTCCGGGAAATCCGCCTAACTTGTTACGCCTGCCGAAAGGATGTCCTTTCCAGCCGCGTTGTCCCTATGCACAGGAGCGGTGCCAGCATGCACCTGAATTGACGCCGTTTGGTGAAGGCCGTCTGCGTGCCTGTTTCCGGAGTGTGGGAGAATTAGTATGAACGAACTGGAAAACAAAAAAGTCTTGCTCGAAGTGGATGAACTGAAAGTTCACTTTGACATCCGTGACGACAAGCAGTGGTTCTGGCAACCGGCCAAAAAACTGAAGGCGGTGGATGGCGTAACCCTGCGTTTGTACGAAGGGGAGACGCTGGGCGTGGTCGGCGAATCTGGCTGCGGCAAGTCTACGCTGGCCCGTGCGATCATTGGCCTGGTCAAAGCCACTGGCGGGCGCATTAGCTGGTTGGGTAAAGACTTGCTGGGGATGCGTGATACCGAATGGCGTGATGTGCGTAGCAATATCCAGATGATTTTCCAGGATCCGCTGGCGTCGCTTAACCCACGTATGACCATCGGTGAAATTATTGCCGAACCCTTGCGTACCTATCATCCGAATATGCCGCGTCAGGAAGTAAAAGATCGCGTCAAAACCATGATGATGAAGGTGGGTTTGCTGCCGAACCTGATCAACCGCTATCCACACGAGTTTTCCGGTGGTCAGTGTCAGCGTATCGGTATCGCCCGTGCGTTGATTCTGGAGCCGAAGCTGATTATCTGTGATGAACCGGTTTCCGCACTGGATGTCTCCATTCAGGCGCAGGTGGTGAATCTATTGCAACAACTGCAGCGTGAAATGGGGCTGTCGCTGATCTTTATCGCCCATGACTTGTCGGTGGTGAAGCATATCTCTGATCGTGTGCTGGTGATGTATCTGGGTCATGCGGTGGAGCTGGGAACCTATGATGAGCTGTATCATAATCCGCAACATCCTTACACCCGTGCCTTGATGTCGGCGGTGCCGATTCCCGATCCGGACAAGGAACGCAATAAGCAGATTCAGTTGCTGGAAGGTGATTTGCCGTCACCGATTAATCCGCCTACGGGGTGTGTGTTCTGTACCCGTTGCCCGGTTGTCGGGCCGGAATGCACCAAAACCCGGCCGGTACTGGAAGGCAGTTTCCGCCATGCCGTATCCTGCCTGAAGGTGGATCCGCTACCGTAATTATTGGGCGGTGATAAAAAACGCCGTTACGGGCAGAGGGCTTCCCATTACATCGTCAATACATCATGACGATTTTTGGTAAGCCCTCGCCATATTGGTATTACTGTAAAGGTTTATCCATAACAAGGGGATAAACGTCGCTGCGGTTGCGTGCCGCAATGGCTTTTGGGTGATGATTACAATACGGCGTATGCCGAATCCTTTACATCGCAAATCAGCATATGGCCTGGTGCATGAGTCACCATCAGCGGAATTTTACTCTGAATCGCCACCGCCTGTGGTGTGACGCCACAAGCCCAGAATACCGGTATCTCGCCCGGCTTACAGTCAACTGCGTCGCCAAAGTCAGGAGAATCAAGATCTGAAATGCCAATCGCAGCAGGGTCGCCGATATGTACCGGTGCGCCATGCACCGACGGAAAACGGGAAGTAATTTGAACCGCCCGAATCGCCTGAGCTGGCGTCATTGGCCGCATACTCACCACCATGGTGCCGTGAAAAGGGCCGGCTTCCTGACAAGGTATCGACGAGATATACATCGGCACATTTCGTTGCTGCTCAATATGACGAACCGGAATTCCTTCCGCCAGTAACGGATGTTCGAAGGTAAAACTGCAACCGAGTAAAAAACCGACCCAATCCTCTTGCCAAAGCGGGGCCAGCGACGTGACTTCGTCACTGAGCTCGCCATGTCGATAAACCCGATATTGAGGAATATCTGTTCGTAGATCTGCATCGGTCGCGACCATTTTCGGTATCGGGCTACCGATATCCGTCACATCCAGCAGCGGGCAGGGCTTGGGGTTGCGTTGACAAAATAACAAAAACTCAAATGCCCATGCTTTTGGCAAAATGGCTAAATTCGCCTGCGTATAACCGGTACATAAACCCGCCGTCGGCTTGAGCCATTCTCCCTGACGAATCATCAAGCGTGCTTGTTGCGGGCTGAGTGCAGCCAGTGAATGTGTATCAAATTGCATGAGAGGCTCCCGAAATGTTCTCTGCCCAGAACCGGCTGGGCAGGGGGGATTACGCGAATAAGGTGGGGATTGAGGTAAACAAGGTGTAGATACCTAATCCAGACATCAACAAAGCGACTAAGCCGCCAAATACAGCCATCCAGGCCGGATGTTTGTAATCACCGACAATCGATGTTTTGTACGCGGCAAATAACATTGGAATCAAGGCTAATGGCAGAATAAGTCCATTGATTGCACCCACTAACACTAAAATTTTGACCGGTCTACCCACCAGTGCAAAAACCAGTGTTGAGAAGACGATGAAACCAATAATGATCCATTTCTGGTTACGTTCGATTACCGGGCTGAATGAACGTATAAATGAAACCGAGGTATAAGCCGCACCTACCACGGACGTTAAAGCGGCAGCCCACATCACAATGCCAAAAATCCTGTAACCCACATCACCCGCCGCTAATGCGAACACGGATGCAGGCGGATTGGTTTTATCAATGGCTAACCCCTGATAGATCACACCGAGTACGGCCAGGAATAAAACAACACGCATGACGGATGTGATCAAAATTCCGGATACCGCGCTGCGCGTGACTTGCCCCAGTGCTTGCTTCCCTGAAATTCCGGCATCCAGCAGACGATGCCCACCCGCAAACGTGATGTAACCGCCCACAGTTCCACCCACCAGGGTGATGATCGCCATGGCATCGATCTTTTCCGGAACAAAGGTGTTTACAATCGCCGCCGCAACGGGGGGATGTGAGCTGAAAGCCACATAGCAGGTCAACACCACCATTACCACACCAGCGAGCTGGGCAAAACGATCCATCGCCACACCGGCTTCTTTGCTTAAGAAAATCCCGACCGCAATCACTGTACTGATGATCGCTCCCGTAACCGGGTCAAGGCCGAAGATGACATTTAAACCCAGACCGGCACCGGCAACGTTGCCGATATTAAAGGCCAGTCCACCCATCAAGATGAAAAGGGCGACGACGGTTCCTAATCCCGGTAAAACAAGGTTTGCGATATCCTGCCCGCGGCGTTCAGAAACGGCGATTACTCGCCAGATATTAAGCTGGGCACCGATATCCAGCAGAATGGAAATCAGAATGGCGAAACCAAAACTTGCCCCCAATTGAGCGGTGAAAACGGTCGTCTGGGTTAAAAATCCAGGGCCAATGGCAGACGTCGCCATCAGGAAAGCCGCACCGAGGATCACACTCCAGTTAATGGCCGGGCGACCTGCGGATTGACGGGTTTCCAATACAGCTTCAGGTTCATTTGTTGGTTTCATGATAACGTCTCTCTGGTCAAAGGGATGAATCAACTACATGGTTTTTACTTCGATGCCAGCCTGTTGCAGCGCTGCATTCACTGTTTTTGCAAAACGCAGTGCATGAGCGCCGTCGCCATGAATACAGATCGTATCGGCCGCTAAATCGACCCACTCGCCTGTTACTGCTTTGACTCGCTGTTCCGTCACCATGGTTAATACTTGCCGAACCGCTTCTTCGTCGGATTCCAGCAGTGCATTCGGTTGTGAACGCGGTGTCAGTGAGCCATCCGCCTGATACGTTCGGTCGGCAAACACCTCACTGGCAACACGTAAGCCAACATGTCGGCCGGCACGAATCAACTCGCTGCCTGCTAAACCATAGAGCACCAGTGAGTCATCGATATCGCGAACGGCACGGGCAATCGCATCGGCGAGCACATTGTCTTTTGCGGCCATGTTATAGAGCGCGCCATGCGGTTTAACGTGATGCAAACGTACCCCGGTTGCCCTGGCAAAACCCGCCAGCGCCCCCACCTGATACACCACCATGTCATAGGCGTCCTGCGCGGAAATCTGCATGTTGCGGCGGCCAAAACCAACCAGATCAGGTAACCCCGGATGCGCGCCAATCGCCACGCCCTGAGCCGCTGCTGCAACCAGTGTTTTATGCATTACACCCGGATCGCCGGCATGAAAACCGCAGGCAATATTGGCGGCGCTCACCAGCGGCATGATGTGCAAATCAGTACCGATTTGATAAGCGCCAAAGCTCTCGCCCATATCGCAATTTACATCGACGAACGCCATGTCATAGTCCTTCTCATTTATGAGTCGTGAGTGCGTATGCGACTCGCTCAAGATAGTGTTGTTGCTGATGTTTTGCCTGCAAAGCTTCCGCTTTGCCGACGCAGGTGAAGTGAACGCGCGTACCGGGGCGAAGTTGCCCTAATTTCCAGAGATCGGGCTGAATCACACTGGCAATGCGTGGATAACCGCCCGTTGCCTGCGCCTCCGCCGCCAGGATGATAGGTTGCCCGTTCGGCGGCACCTGAATTGTGCCGGGAAAGACGCCGTGCGACAGTAAGTCAGCCGATTCACGACGTACCAAAATGTCGCCCTTCAGGCGGAATCCCATCCGGTTACTGTCTGCGGTGATCTCCCAGCCGTGTGAAAAGAAGACTTTGCGTGTTTGAGCATCAAACTGTTCCGCCTCCGGCCCCGCCAAAACCCGGATTTCCTGACCAGGCACCGGCAACAGCACGCCTCGGTTTTTCAGTTTTTGCGCATGTTTTCCTATCGGCAATACATCACCGGTTTGTAATTTGCGCCCCTGCCAACCGCCAAAACCACCTTGCACATCGGTCGACCGTGACCCCAACAGAATGGAAACCTCAATACCGCCGGACAGCGCCAGATAGGCGCACAGGCCGTTACGGGGCATGTTAATGATCAATTCATCACCGGCAGCAGCGTGTTTCGCCCAGCCTGGGTAAACCGGTTTACCCTTTAACGTAGCAAAACAGTCACAGCCAGCCAGTGCAAACCAAACGTCTTGCAAAAAACGAATGCGGGTATTGCCGAAGAGCATTTCTAAACCGGCTGCCTCATCGGTATTACCCACCAAACGATTGGCAAGCTGTAATGACAGACCATCTAACGCGCCGGCACGGCTCACGCCCTGGTGACGGGAGCCATGACGCCCTAAATCCTGCACCGTGACCAAGGGACCGGCCTGAATGATTTCTATCTGTTTGATTTCAGACATAGTCCACCTCCGTCACCACAAACCTCACGCGGTCGCCCGGCATCCACAGTGATGGTTGTTCACGCGCCGGATCAAACAGCATGGCATCGGTATGCCCTAATAGTTGCCAGCCACCGGGAGACGTTTTCGGATAGACCCCCGTTTGAGTGCCGCCAATGGCCACAGAACCGGCGGGTACGGCTTGCCTGGGTGATGAACGACGTGGGGTAGTTAGCTGCGAAGGCATTCCACCTAGATAGGCAAAACCCGGCTGAAAACCGATAAAGAAGACGGTGTATTCAGCGTCGCTGTGAATCCGGATGACTTCATCGACACTCAAGCCGGTATGGGCAACGATATCGGCTAAGTCCGGCCCCCATTGGCCGCCATAACGCACCGGAATTTCAACTAACCGGCCTGGCCGGGTTTCTGCAACAAGGCTTTTCCAGCCTTGTTGCAGTTCTTCAATAAGTTGTTCGCCATCAACCAGCGATTCATCAAATGCCAGTGTCAGGTTATTCATCGCCGGCACGATTTCAGTAATCCCATTACGTGCCTGAAATGATGCGCCCAGCGCCCAGATGCGCTGTTGCTGTGCCAATGAAACCGGTGCCGGTACCTGAATCGTGATGGCTTGTTCATTCACCCAATACACATGGGCTGTTTCTTTCTTCAATGCTGATTCTCCGCGTGTGCAACATCCATCGCCTTCACCAGCAGAAAAGCAATTTCGAGGCCAAAATAATAATTTATCGATAATTTATGGATATCATTGTGATGAGATGCAGGTCGACCGGCATAAACTACAATCGGAAAACCGCATGGTGGTACACTAACGGTCCAATTGAGGGAGTCGTTATGGCAGAGCAAAGCATCAAAATTGTGTCGTCTTCACATTTGGTTTCAGAGCGGGCCGGAGAATTATCAGAATTTGAATTTGGTCTCACCGTTTTAAACAATGCTTTCAACCGCTGGATGGTCCGTTGCATGTCGGCTGCGGGTGAGAAAGAGATGACATCGCTGGAAGTTCAATTAGTTCATCATGTTACACATCGGTCGAAGGCGAAAAAGCTGGCGGATATTTGTTTTGTCCTGAATATCGAAGATACTCACGTCGCTTCTTATGCACTCAAAAAACTGGTGAAAATGGGCTATCTATCAAGTGAGAAGATCGGCAAAGAAGTGTATTTCTCCGCAACGGAGAGTGGCGTGGCGTTATGCCAGCGTTATCGAGAAGTGCGTGAACGTTGCCTGATAGAAATCTTATTAGAAACGGGCATCAGTAACGATGATATCGGCAGTACCGCCCAACTCTTGCGGATGCTTGCGGGGGTTTACGATCAGGCGGCTCGTGCAGGGGCATCATTTTAAAGCATGGATTTGGGGCGAAATGCACCATTTTTGTGCTCACTACCTGACTATTAACGTATCGCGTTTCCTGAAAACCGTCAGGCTAAGTGCTGTGGTGGTGTGTGGTACCGCGTTGTACTGAGTTGTACCGCGGTGGATTTTATCGCTAACGGTCGAAAGCGTTACGGGCTGCATGGCGGCACGACGACAAGCGAGGGAAAATACGCAGAGGCCCACCAGAGGGGGCGCTCTGCCACACTTACACACTTACAGAGCGAATACCTCACTCTGATGCCGTTCGTGCGAACAACCACCCTGCTGATGAAGTACTGTTACTCTTTCCACAGGATGTGACACAACTTGTGGTCTTTTTCACGGCAGATCAGAATACGGGCAAAAATATCAGTGAGTTCCCCGCCGTCCTGCTCGGCCAGCCCAATCACCACTTCGGCGAAAAAGTCCGGATTCAGGTCGAAATCCACATGCTCCTGCCAGTCTTCCGCCGGGTCGAACAGTTCTGCACCGCCGCGCTCCTCAAACTGCAGATTAAACAGCAGGATATCCGCTGGGTCCAAATTATCCGGCGCCAGTTCCAGAAAGATATCGTAAGCCTGCTCCAGCGTTTCATCTTCTGTCAGGCGGTTATTTAAGTCCATACAACATTCCTGTTAAAACGTGATGGGGTATTAGAGCATGAAGGGCGGTGCGATTACAGCAGCGGACTGAAAAAGTAAAACAGCCTCTCGACAATCCGTTGCCAATAGGGGCGAGTTAACCATTCTTTGGTGTTCAACTGGCGTGAGCGGGACATGTAATCTTCCTGCACGCAGGCCAGATCGCGGCCAAACTCATCGTCGTCAATCACCAGGGTGATTTCAAAATTCAGCCACAGGCTACGCATGTCCAGGTTGACCGTTCCTACCAGACTGAGCTGCCCATCAACCAGCACACTTTTGGTATGTAACAACCCGCCTTCAAACTGGTAGATCTTGACCCCGGCGGCCAGTAATTCGGTGAAAAACGCTTTGCAGGCCCAGCCCACCATCATGGAGTCATTTTTGTACGGTACGATGATGCTGACGTCTACGCCGCGTTGGGCGGCGGTGCAGATGGCGTGCTGCAAGTCATCACTGGGCACAAAATAGGGCGTAGTCATAATCAACTGGTGCCGGGCAGAGTAAACTGCGGTCAGCAATGCCTGATGAATCATCTCTTCGGGGTAGCCGGGGCCGGAGGCGATCACCTGTACCGTATGGCCGCGCTCTTGCTCGAATGGCATGATGGTTACGTCGGGCGGCGGCGGCGGCAGGCGTTGGCCGGTTTCCATTTCCCAGTCGAGGCTATAAATCACGCCCATGGTCGTGGTCACCGGGCCTTCGATACGTACCATGAGGTCCACCCATTGGCCTACGCCGGAGTCCTGCTTGAAATAGCGAGGATCGACCATGTTCATGCTGCCGGTATAGGCGATGCGGTTATCGATCAGGATCACCTTGCGGTGCTGGCGCAAATCCATGCGGCGCAGGAAGGCGCGAAGCAGGTTAACCTGTAGCGCGTCTACGATGGTGATGCCGGCCATGCGCAAGCGCTCCGGGTAGGTGCTGTGGAAGAATTGCACGCTGCCGGCTGAGTCCAGCAGGATGCGGCATTTTACGCCGCGCTGTGCGGCTGACAGCAGGGCATTCATCACCTGATCCACCAGGCCGCCAGCCTGCCAGATATAGAACACCATCTCAATATTACTGTGAGCCCGTTCAATGTCGCGGATCAAGGTCCGGATGGTATCTTCAAAGGACGTCAATAAATGCAACTGATTGCCTTTGATACCGCCAATGCCTTGACGGCGCTCGCACAACTGAAATAACGAGCGAGCCACTTCACTATTTTCGGTGGCGAAAATACGGCGATATTCCTTTAACTCACGCAGCCATTGGGCCGTGACGGGCCACATTTGTCGGGCGCGTTCTGCGCGTCGTTTTCCCAGATGCAGTTCGCCGAATAACAGATAGGCGACGATACCGACCAACGGCAGAATATAAATCACTAACAGCCAGGCCATCGCTGAAGGGACCGCACGCCTTTTCATCAGAATACGCAGCGTAATACTGGCAATGAGCAGCCAATAGCTGAAAACCAGTAATCCGCTTAGTACAGTATAAAATGCTGTCATAATAACAATGCACGGTTCCCTGTTGCGAAATGTTTACGTGTTCAAGTGTATGCATAGTTCCCCAAAGGGGAAAGTCCTTTACTCTGAATACGCTAGCGATGATGGACAAGTCTGCGGATGCGGGAAAATCCCGTTCTGGCGCTTGGCGCAGGCTAACAGGGGGATATAATAGGCGAGCCCATCATGCTTATTATAAGAGTCGTGCCATGAAACGCAGCCGCAATGAAGTCAGCCGTTGGCGTATGCAGCGTCAGGTGCAGCGTCGTCGGAGTCGCTGGCTTGAGGCCCAGTCGCGCGGTTACCGTCATATCCATCAGGTACGTTACCTGCGCCAGAAACAGCAGCGCCGTGCGTTATTGTATGCCGTAGCTTACGAGTGGTAGCCACCGGTTCGTCTGTGCCAGGCCCAACGGTCGTCAGGTCGTTGGGCCTTTTTATTGAGGTGAAACATTACAATGCCGGCGAGTGTTGCGGCAGCGCAACGTAGCTTTTGGCGTGTTGTGCCGCCGTCGTGCCGGGCATAGCTGGCTCAAGCGATTCAGCGGCGCAGGGGAGTTGGAATAGCGAGACCGACAAATTGAGTTGTTCTGCCTGTGCAAGCAGTTGCAGACAGGTTCTGGCGGAGGCTTCCACCTGCAGGGCATTCTGTTTCACCGTATCGTTAAGTGAACTGATGCGGTTAGTGACTTCATGAATACTCTGGTTTTGTTGCTGTGAAATATCGGTGATTTCGTTAAGGAATGTGCTGGTGCCTTTGGCGGCCTGAATGATTTCCTGCAGGCTATCATTCAGGTGAACGACCAGCTTAGCACCTGTGGCAACACTGCTGTCTGATTCATGAATCAATGCATTAATGTTTTGTGCCGACTGACCGCTCTGAGAGGCCAGCGTGCCGACTTCCCGCGCGACGACAGAGAAGCCTTTGCCCATTTCTCCAGCCCGCGCGGCTTCAATCGCTGCATTCAGCGACAGAATATGCGTCTGGAACGCAACGTTTTCTATCAGTGAGATCACTTCCGTCATTTCTTTACTGCGGCCGGAGATATTCTGCATGGCGTTTCTGACATCGCTCATCATGGCCTCGCCTTGTTCCGCGATATGGCTGGTTTCTTGTGCATGATGACTGGCTTGTTCCGTATACTGGGCGTTCTGCTCCAGATGCTGGTTAATCTGGATGATATGCTCGGTAGTGACTTTCAACTCTGCAGACTGGCGGTTGGCTTGTTCGGACAGTTGACGATTATCGTCCGTGACGTGGCTGACCTGCTGCATCATGGTTTCCATACCCTGACGAACCTGGCTAATCAGGTCTACCAGGCCGCTTTGCATTTGACTCACGCTGTTATTCAGCACGGCGATTTCACGGGTTGCGCGCTTCTCCATGACGATATCATGTGATAAATCGCCGGATGCGATCCGCCGCAGGTGTTCAGTGATACGCTGAAGCGGGTTAATGATCACTTTATTCACGCCCAGCCATACCACCAGTGAAATGACCAGCAACAACCCCAGGATAACAATAAACAAGGTGTGGGCGGCATCGAGATTATTTAATAACTGCTGTGCGTGTTGTTTCTGGCGGGTATCGTTTTCCTGCAGATAACGCGCGTATCTCTGGGTAAACAGCGTTTGGTAAGCCTGGATGGGAACGGCAAAGAAAATATCGATTTCGCTGGTTTTTTTAATGCCTTGCGCCAGCTCGAGCAGCCCGTTATACAATTGCTGATAGCTGTTTTTGAGATCGGTGAATACCTCATCATTACGGGCGGAGCCGGAGAAACGCTCCAGCTTTTGGTAATACTCTTGGGCATGGACCAATGAGGCTTCCGCTTCCGACATCAGACTATTCCAACTGCCGACAGAGCCGGTTTCCTTATCAAACATCAGGTAAATACCTGCGCGATTGAGCTTATCGCTGGCGTTCATCACTTCCATTCGTGCTTGATCCATCAGCGCCTGTTGCTGGCGCAGCGCTTCGTTGGCAGCGCTATCCTGACGCACGTCACTCATGGTTTGCGATATCATCCCCACAGACAACAACTGCAATAAAGAAAATAATCCGATGATCAGCAGTAAACCGGAGAGAAAACTCAGGCGATAGTGACGCAGTTTACCCAGCAAACGGGAACGTGATGGGGTGGATGTTGACATGACAATCTACTCTCTAAAGAAAAACTGTCGTCAACATAACATCATTAAATGACTAAAATATTTCAGATTATTGGGGTGGAAACAGAGACTGCGTTTATTGAAAAAACCACAGTCCCCATTATTTTTAGATTAAAATACTTTTTTAAACGGTTTGACGCTGACCGTCTCGTAAACGCCGGCGGCGAGATAAGGGTCGTCGTCGGCCCACTGGCGAGCGGCTTCCAGAGATTGGAACTCGGCAATGACCGTGGAACCGGTAAATCCGGCGGTGCCGGGGTCCTCACTGTCGATGGCAGGCAGTGGACCCGCCGTTAACAAGCGGCCTTGATCGCGTAGCGCTTGCAAACGGGCAAGATGTGCAGGGCGCGCTGCCAGACGCTGCTCCAACGAGCCGGGCACATCAGTGGCATAAATTACATACAGCATAAGTAAACCTCGGTCTGTCATAACGTGATGAGACGAACCGTCATCATACGCGATGATACCGACGGGGACTATCTGCGGGAGTTATCGGAGGGAGAGGAAAACCGGGTCGCATCAGCGGTATGCAGAGCGAATTCGGCCGTTTCTATTGAATATGATTGTCATTTGCATTTAAACTTGGGCGGTGAGAGGACATCATATAACTATGCCGCAGAAAACATTTTTCCTGACCCGTCGATATTCATGGCCCGTGGTGGTTTCCGTAGGGTTTCATGGTACGTTGATTGCCGGGTTGCTGTTTGCTTCATTTAATTCATCGGTCAAACTGCCGACGCCCCCGCAACCGATTCAGGTGATGATGGTGAATACCGCGCCACAGGAGGCTGCACCTCCTGCCGCCGCTCCCCAGCCTGAACGGGAAAATGTACCGGAACCGGTGCCTGAACCGGAGGTGCAGCCTGAGCCGCCGTTGCCGAAACCGGTTCCGATTCCGTTGCCGGAGCCGAAACCTCAGCCCAAACCCAAGCCAAAACCGGAACCTAAACCCAAACCGGTGAAAAAGGTGGAGCCGCCTAAGGAAACGCCACGCGAAACTGCGCCACAGCCGACTACGGCACCGTCATCCAGCCAGACGGTAAGCCCTAATCCGGCACCGGTTAGCCAGGCGCCGGCCCGTGCCCAATCCTCCGGTCCACGGCCGCTGAGCCGCGTTCAGCCGGAATATCCGGCCCGGGCATTCGCCTTGCGTATTGAAGGTAAGGTGAAAATCCAGTTTGACGTGGATGAATCCGGGCGGGTGGATAATGTCCGCGTGCTGTCGGCAGAACCCAACAATATATTCGAGCGTGACATTAAGCAGGCGATGCGAAAATGGCGCTATGAAGAGAATAAACCGGGGAAAGATCTGGTGGTGACGATTATTTTCAGGATCAACGGCGGGGCGGCGATGGAGTAAGTGCAGCGATTGATGTCGTTCGATTTGCACTAACCCATAAGGCACCGCAGCGGTGCCTTATGGAATTATCCCGATGGGGTTATTGGTCTGGTTCGAAATGGCTTTTTCCTTGCGGCAATTCCCGCGGTCGCCCCTCTTCGTCTACTGCAACATAAGTAAACAGTGCTTCGGTCGCGCGATAACGCTGCCCGATCGGGTCGGTTGACACTTTTTTCACCCACACTTCCACATTGATCGTCATTGAACTCCGACCGGTGCGAACACAACGGGCATAACAGCAAACCACATCGCCGACTGCGACAGGTTTGAGAAACGTCATGCCGTCAACGCGAACGGTGACGACGCGACCTTCTGCAATCTCTTTTGCCTGAATCGCACCGCCGATATCCATTTGCGACATCAGCCAGCCGCCAAAGATATCGCCGTTGGCATTGGTATCCGCCGGCATGGCCAGCGTGCGTAGCACCAGCTCGCCGTGAGGTAGTACGTCTTGTTTGCTCATAGGGTCAACGAATCCGCTTGTGAGTAGTCAATAATCAAGTTTGTGCAGGTGGTTACTTGTCGCCTTCACTTTCCGTCTTTTCCGGTTCGGCCGGCAGATGACGATAAATGTAAACGCCGCACAACAATGTAAATACCAGAGTCAGGCCGGTGAGACCAAATACTTTAAAGTCAACCCAAACACTTTGCGGCAACCAGAACGCAATATAAATGTTCGCCAGGCCGCACAGCAGGAAAAATATCGCCCATGAAATATTCAGCCTGGACCATACCATTGCCGGTAATGTCAGCTCTTTACCCAGCATGCGTTGGATCAACGGCTTTTTCATCACAAATTGGCTGAACAGTAAGGCGAGGGAGAACAGTGTGTAAATAATGGTGACTTTCCATTTGATGAATTGATCGTTGTGGAATACCAAGGTCAGCGTGCCGAACACGGCCACCATCAGGAAAGTCAACAGCATCATTTTTTCGATTTTGCGGTAAATGAACCAGCTAAACAGTAATGCTGCCGCCGTTGCGGCAATCAATGCACCGGAGGCGACATAGATGTCGTACAGTTTATAACAAACAAAAAAGACAACAAGAGGAATAAAATCAATAATTTGCTTCATTATGTTAATCCATCGCTTATCCGGTACGGGGCCGCGTATATCAAAAAAGAGTGAACCGTATCTGAATTATTATCGCCGTTTGCGCCGAGTGATTCCCGATTTATCGTAACAATTTGCAGAAAATTACGTTATCACTCTTCATGGCGGTCTGATCAGGAGCGGCGTTCACGCCGCTCAGGTACAAGGCAGGTATATTCAACCGCGAATCAGCATGTACAAACGAAAGACATAAACCAGCAACATGGCGGAAATGATGTTACTGATGCCGTTGAGGAGCACCGCCATGGCGGTAGGCGATACCATCGGTAAACGCGCGAGCAACAGCAGCAATGCAACTTTGGCCAGTAACCAGAGCATGACCGCCGGGGCTGTCTGGCGGAAATGAGCAAATGCCAGTTTGCTGCTGGTACGCATGGAAGCCAATACGCCACGCTTTTCGGTGACGGCGATGACCGGTGACAGGCTAAAGGCGATAGACAGTAAAATCCCCGGCACAACGACTAACAGCATGCCTAACTGAATTAACAACGTGCAAATCAGTATCAGCAGAAACAGGCGGGGTAACAATGATGCAGAAGCGGCGACGGCACGCAACGCACTGGTTTGATGGCCGGCCGACACCAGTTGGATCAGCATCAGCATTCCGCCGGTTAACAGAGCATTACCGACCAATGTAGCAAAGGTACCGGCAGCAGACGCTTTCAACAGCACCATTTGTTGCTCAGGAGAAAGTTGTTGGATGATGTCACTGATACCGGGCTGCTCAATGGCAGACAAATCGACATTACTATTGCTGAGAAGCTGCAACTGTTCGCTGTCGGGGGTAAAGGCGTGCCCGAGAACGACGGTGATTAACGATGTCAGCAGCGCCAGCATGAGAATGCTGAAAAACTGGTTACGTGTAAAATTCAAGGTGTCACGGTACAACCTGCTGGCCGTGATAGGCATGAAAACTCCTTGGCAAAGGTTAGCAATAGAACATTATCCGGCTATTGTAACCCGTTCGAGAGTTCCGTGGCACCCCGGCATGACTTTCTGCCATGCGCTTATTTTTATTCTGATTTATGAGCACGGCAGCGGCAGATGAGCCGGAATAAGCGGTGGTAGCCCATAGGCGGCGCGTGCCCGGTCACAGGCATCGTTACGTTGGCCGTACTCTCCCGAGCGCTCAAATTCATGACAAGGGGTGGGCCGTTGGGCATAAATACGACAACTTACCGACTCACCGATGTTGCCCTCCAGTGCACAACAGCGAATAGGGTGGCTGTTCGTGCCCGCCATACAGCGCAGAAATGGCGTTACCGGTTCTGTCAGCTCAGCAGGAACGGTGCCACCGCCATCATTCGCTTCAGACCAGTAAAAAGACACCCGAAAATAACCGCAGCATGCGCCGCACGCCATACAAGGATTCGCGTCATTACTCATAGTTGATTATCTACCGGCCTCACTCGGCGTTGAATCACAGATTAAAAGCTAACATTACGCCGGAATATCCGAATTGGCTGCTTATTTTCTGCGCAGGCAGATAAGTGGCGCTCGATGTGCTTTTTGATTTGGATCAATTCTTTGTTTTTTAGTGACTTGGCGCGATTTGATTAATATCGTTTTGCTGTAAAAATCCTGTCAGGATGTGATCTGGCTTCAAACAAACCTAACCCTTAGTGGGTATAGTTCGCACGGATATTGACCTTACAAATGGAGTGGATAATGAAAAAGGTTGCTTTACTGATGATAGCAGCGGCGATGATTCCTGCACTGGCAGAGGCTCATCAGGCTGGCGATGTGATTGTACGTGCCGGAACAGCAACAGTACGCCCCAATGCGGGTTCAGATGATGTGCTGGGGCTGGGATCATTCAATGTGAATAACAATACCCAGCTTGGTCTGACCTTTAGCTACATGGCAACGGATAATATCGGTGTAGAACTGCTGGCTGCGACGCCGTTTCAGCATAAAATCGGTGTAGGCGGTGTTGGGCAGATCGCCGAAGTGAAGCATTTACCGCCAACGCTGATGGCCCAGTATTATTTCGGGCAGAGCGCCGATAAACTGCGCCCTTATCTGGGTGTCGGCCTGAACTACACCACCTTCTTTGATGAGAAGTTTAACCAGACGGGTCAGAATGCTCAGTTAACTGATCTGAGCCTGAAAAGCTCCTGGGGCGTTGCCGCGCAGGCAGGTTTGGATTACAACCTGAATAAAGACTGGTTGTTAAATATGTCGGTATGGTGGATGGATATCGATACTACCGTGAAATTCAAAGCGGCAGGTCAGGATCAGAGCATCAAAACCCGTTTGGACCCTTGGGTATTTATGTTTGGTTTTGGTTACAAGTTCTGATAAAAGCAGTAAAAGCAAAAAAAGAAGGCGGAACCGAGGTTCCGCCTTCTTTTTTGTCTATAGAAACCCCCCAGCCTAGCCTGACTGGGGGTTCCGTTACAACCGTGATAACAGTTATCAGAAGTTGTACTGTACACCAACACGGTAGCGAGTCTGGCGTTCGTCAGTCGTTTTGGATGGGCCTTCAACATTGGCAACCTGAACATACGGGGTCCAGTTTTTGTCGATCTTGTAAGCCAGCTTCACGTCATGAGTGAGGTTGTCGTTATCATTGTCGTAAATGTAACCAAAGTTACCTGCTTTGGTGTTTTTGTTGTATTCCAGTTCGTATTCAACAGTGAAGTTGTCCAGGAATTTATAGCCCAGTACGCTGGTAATGGTATAGCCTTTCATATTCGTGGCTTCGGCAGGGAGACCATTTGAGCCGTTAACATTAATAGTGTTGCTATAACGTTGATAGAAAGGGCGATAACGCAGAGTGTAGTAAATATCGTCGGTAAAGTTTACGCCGCCTTTGATGTAAGGACGGTATTTATTACCGGTGTTATCAGAAACCAGGTTGAAACCGGCTTCAGCATTAAACATTTTATTAAATTTATACAGATAGCTGGCAGTGACTTCAGTGCCGTTGCTGACTTGTTCGCTGTAAGGCCTGTTTGGCGTATTGTCATTGCTGGACTGTTTCCATTTCACTTCAGAAGACAGGCCAAACCCATTTTCAAAACGATGCGAAATCAGCAGGCGATCCTGATGGTTTGCATTTTGTGTGTCTTTCATCTCATGACGATAGTCGAATGTGACTGCCATGGAACTCATACTTACAACGGACGCTACCATCAATGTCAGAATTTTAAATTTCATTGTTCTCACCCTCATCAGAGATAATTATTTTTGAAGTTTTCGCAATGGTGCCTGATTCGACACAAGTTCAATTCTATTCATTCTTATTTACATTTATGTGACCGGGATCGGTAAAACAAAAAAATGAAAAGCTATTTTATTATGTGATGTGTGTCTATTTACACCGCCTTGTAACTGTGCGTGTGAAATTAACACCCTGTTTAGCAAGAAAAGGAAATCATTACTTTATTTTTGAATATAAGTATTACAAATAAAACAAATTCAATATCATTAATCTGTTGACTTTATTTTTTTGAAATAAAAAATTCACATATTTTTTTCTTCTCAATAAATTCATAATTATTAGCATATTTATCATTTTGTGACGCTGCGCCGGTTTGTGAGAACGGGATGAGAGCGTTTGAAAAGACGTCTGGAGAATAAAAAAACCGGTGATGGATATACCCAAAATAATTCGAGTTGCAGGAAGACGGCAACTGAGTGAACCCCCAGGAGCTTACTCAAGTAAGTGACTGGGGTGAGCGAGGGCAGCCAACACACCTGCAACTTGAAGTATGACGGGTATAAAAGAGGTTTGAGATTCAGGGCGGGAGAACCGGTGATGGATAATAAAAAACGCCATAGCTGGGATAACCGACTATGGCGTAAAGCGGGAACTGTGGGGCGGTTAGTGTGTGCGGGTCGCCGCTTTCATGGTGCTGACAAACTCAGTCAGTTTGGTCAGCATCACCTCCGGCTGGGCATGATAGTGCTCAATGATTTTGACAATAGCCGAGCCGGAAATCGCCCCGGCGGCACCGGATTTCAACGCCTGCTGCACCTGCGTCGGCTCGGAAATGCCGAAACCAAGCAGTGGTGGAGCCGCGTGGTATTCCTGCAGTTTTTCCAGCAGGTGATGTAACGGCAACTGGGCGCGGGTTTCCGCACCGGTTACACCCGCCCGCGAGAGCAGGTAGGTGTAACCGCGGCCGAAAGAAGCGACTTCACGCAGCAGGCCATCATCGGCATTCGGCGGGCAGATGAAAATGGGCGCAATGCCATGCTTCATTGCGGCAGTGCGAAACGGGGCGGATTCTTCCACCGGCACATCGGCCACCAGCACCGAGTCAACACCGGTTTGCGCGCAACGCTGATAAAAGGCGTCGATACCATTGCTGAACACCAGATTGGCGTACATCAGCAAGCCTATCGGCAGATCAGGGTATTTCTGGCGGATAGTCGCCAACATTTCAAAACATTGCGCCGGGGTGACGCCCGCGGCGAACGCCCGCAGCGTAGCATTTTGGATGGTTGGGCCGTCGGCCAGCGGATCGGAGAAGGGAATGCCCAACTCCAGTGCGTCAGCCCCTGCGGCGACCAGTGCATCAATAATTTGCAGTGAAAGCGCAGGCGAAGGGTCACCCAGCGTGACGAACGGTACGAACGCCCCTTCCTGTTTTTCCGATAGTCGTTTAAACAAAGCGTGGTAGCGTTCCATCAGATGTCCCCCCGGGATTTCAGAATGTCGTGAACCGTAAAAATGTCTTTATCGCCGCGACCGGACAGATTAACCACCAGAATTTGCTCTTTCTCCGGTTCTGCTTTGATCATTTTCAACGCATGAGCTAACGCGTGTGATGACTCCAGCGCCGGGATGATGCCTTCATGACGCGACAATTCCTTAAACGCATTCAGCGCTTCATCGTCGGTGATCGAGACATAATCTGCACGTCCGATGCTGCTCAGGTGCGCGTGCTGCGGCCCGACCGAGGGGAAATCCAGACCGGCTGAAATAGAGTATGACTCTTCTATCTGGCCGTCGTCGGTTTGCATCATCGGGGATTTCATACCGAAGTAGATACCGACGCGACCATGTTTCAGTGGTGCACCGTGATGCCCGGTTTCGATACCCAGACCCGCCGGCTCAACGCCAATCAACCGAACGGATGGTTCATCGATGAAGTCGGCGAACATACCGATAGCATTGGAGCCGCCGCCAACGCAGGCCAGCACGGCATCGGGCAGACGACCTTCGTTTTCTTGCACCTGAATTTTGGTTTCTTCCCCTATCATGCGCTGAAACTCCCGCACGATGGTGGGGTAAGGGTGAGGGCCGGCGGCGGTGCCAAGCAGATAATGAGCGGTTTCATAGCTGCCCGACCAGTCGCGCAACGCTTCGTTGCAGGCATCTTTCAGGGTGGAGGAACCACTGTGTACCGGAATCACTTCCGCTCCCATCAGCCTCATGCGGAACACGTTCGGCGACTGACGCTCAACGTCCTTGGCACCCATGTAAACGCGGCACTTCAACCCTAACAGCGCACAGGCCAACGCCGTGGCGACGCCATGCTGGCCGGCGCCGGTTTCGGCGATGATTTCCGTTTTTCCCATCCGTTTTGCCAGCAAGGCTTGCCCCAACACCTGGTTAGTCTTGTGAGCGCCACCGTGCAGCAGGTCTTCGCGTTTGAGATAGAGCGTGGTTCGGGTGCCTGCCGTCAGGTTCTTACACCGTGTCAGTGCGGTTGGGCGGCCGGCATAATTTTTCAGTAAATCGCTGAATTCAGACTGAAAAGCCGGGTCGCGTTGCGCGTCGACAAATGCCTCTTCCAACTGGCGCAGTGCCGGTATCAGGATCTGTGGTACATACTGACCACCAAATTCACCAAAATAAGGGTTTAGTAACGTCATAATCAGCCTGTCTCTTGTTATTGACGAGAGGTGCGGCGCGGTTGTGCCGTACGCAGCGTCTGAAATACTGCCGCAATTTTCTGCGGATCCTTGATGCCGGGTTGTGACTCTACGCCGGAATTGAAATCCAGCCCGGCGGCGCCGAGTTTCGCGGCCTGCGCCGCGTTATCCGGGCCGAGGCCGCCGGCCAACAGCACCTGTTGCAGCGAGTGGCCCTGCAACAATGACCAGTCGAATGCCTGACCGCTGCCACCCTGACCGTTATCAAGCAGTACCCGATCAACGTGCGCGAGCGCCAGTGAAGGAAGGGTGTCGCCGACGCTTTGCGCTTTCCAGATCTGACAAGTCGCCGGTAACTGCGCGCGTAAGGCCGCGATGGTGGTGGCGTCTTCGTGCCCGTGTAACTGAACCGCTGCCAGTTGGAGCGAAGACGCGACTTCTGCAATCTCAGCCAGCGGCGCATCACGGAATACACCGACATAACGCAAGGGCGCACCGGCCATGACTGTGCGAGCTTGTGACGTTGTCACGCAGCGTGGGGAACTGGCGACGAAGATCAACCCGCCGTATACGGCGCCCGCCTGAAAAGCAACTGCGGCATCGTCAGGCCGGGTCAACCCGCATACTTTGTTTTCTCCGAGAATGACACGGCGCACCGCCAGCGTCAGATCCTCTTCCTCCATTAACGAACTGCCGATCAGGAAACCATTGGCATACTGGCTCAATTCCTGAATCTGGGCATGGCGGCTAATACCGGACTCACTGATCACCACGACGTCGGCCGGCAGGCGCGGCGCCAGTGTTCGGGTGCGATTCAGATCGATGGAGAGATCGCGCAGGTCACGGTTGTTGATGCCGACCACACGTGCTTCCAGAGCAATCGCGCGTTCCAGTTCGGCTTCGTTGCTCACTTCCGTCAGAATGCCCATGTTCAGGCTGTGCGCCACCTGAGCCAACTGCCGGTACTGCACATCATCCAGCACCGACAGCATCAACAGGATCGCATCGGCCTGATAGTAACGGGCCAGATAAATCTGATACGGATCGATAATGAAATCTTTGCACAGCACCGGCTGGGTTACTGCTGCGCTCACCTGGGTCAAAAAAGCGAAGTCGCCCTGAAAATATTTTTCATCGGTGAGTACTGAAATCGCGGAGGCGTAATCCTGATAAACCTGCGCGATGGCCACCGGGTCGAAATCAGCGCGAATCAATCCCTTGGAGGGGGAGGCCTTTTTGCATTCCAGAATAAATGCCGGGTTGACCTGTTTCAGCGACTGATAGAAATGGCGCGAGCTGGGCGTTACCTGCAGTTGGAAGCTGTCGAGCGGCTGTCGTTGTTGCCGCTCTGCGATCCACTGCGCTTTGTCTCGCACGATTTTGGTTAATACGGTTTCCTGCATTTGTATCATCATCCTCTGGTTGCCAGATCCAGCACGCGCTGGTAGGCCTGGCCACTATGAATCACATCCAACGCCTGTTGGGCATTCTGCCGTAGATCTTCGTGTCCGAACAGTTTCAACAGTAACGCCACGTTGGCCGCAACGGCTGCGTCATGCGCGGGTTGGCCTTTACCCTGCAGTAAGCGGGCCAGAATATCACGGTTTTCTTCCGGCGTGCCGCCCAGCAAGTCATCCAGCGCGAAGGAATCCAACCCGAAATCATCGGGCGTCAACTGGTAGGTTTCCACCTTGCCGTCACGCAGCTCGGCCACCTCGGTCGGCGCATGGATCGCCACTTCGTCCATGCCGCCGCCGTGCACCACGGCGGCACGTTGATATCCCAGCACCTTCAGCGTTTCGGCAATCGGTGTTACCAATTCGGGACGATAGACGCCGATCAGCGCCAGCGGCGGACGCGCCGGGTTGATCAACGGCCCTAATACGTTGAACAAGGTCCGGGTTTTCAGTTGCTGGCGGACCGGCATTGCGTGGCGGAAACCGGTATGGTATTGCGGCGCGAACAGAAAACACACGCCCAGATCGTCCAATGCCTGACGCGATACTTCCGCCGACATATCAAGCTTAATGCCGAACGCCGCCAATAAATCCGACGATCCGGAACGGCTGGAAACGCTACGGTTGCCGTGTTTGGCGACTTTTAACCCACATGCGGCAGCGACAAAGGCACTGGCGGTGGAAATATTGATGCTGTTGGAGCCGTCTCCGCCGGTGCCGACGATATCGGCGAACAGGTAGTCAGGCCGAGGAAACGGCCTGGCATCCGCCAGCAGTGCGGTGGCGGCGCCGGCGATTTCATCCGGGTGTTCTCCCCGCACCTTCATGCTGATTAATGCCGCCGCCAGTTGCGTCGGCTCCAGTTCGCCCTGAATGATGGCGGCAAACAGCTGCTGGCTTTCTGCCTGGCTCAGGATGTCGGCGCGGTACAGTTTTTCAAGAATCGATTGCATGGTGGTGTCTCCTTCCATTCAGGCCAATGCCCAGTCCAGTGTCTGATTCAGCAGACGCGCGCCGTGAGTCGTCAGGATGGATTCCGGGTGGAACTGGAAACCGCAGACGCGATGCTCATCGTGGCGCACCGCCATCACCATGCCGTTAAAGCTGGCGTTAATTACCAGTTCGGCCGGGATGTTGCTCCCCACCAGCGAATGATAGCGTGCGACCGGCAACGGGCTGGGAAGACCGTTGAACATCGCCTGACCGTCGTGCTCAACACTGGACGCTTTACCATGCAGAATTTCACCGGCCTGACCGACATGGCCGCCATAGGCTTCGACAATGGCCTGATGACCCAGGCAGATACCGATGATCGGTAACTGACCGCGCAAACGTTGCAACAAGGCCGGCATACAACCGGCTTCGGACGGCGTGCCGGGGCCGGGTGACAGCATCAGCACCGGCTTTTCCAGGTGTTGCAGTCGGTCGATAATGATGTCGGCCGGCAGTTGGTTACGGTATACCACCACGTTGTGGCCGCTGGCGCGCAACTGGTCGACCAGGTTATAGGTAAAGGAGTCGATATTATCGAGCAACAGGATATCGGCCATCAGAATACCTCCCGGGCATGATGCGCACTGGCAATCGCGCGCAGAACCGCGCGGGCTTTGTTACGAGTCTCATCGGCTTCGGCCTGCGGGTGGGAATCCAGAACCACGCCGGCGCCGGCCTGCACGGTAGCGATGCCGTCTTCGACATAAGCGGAGCGGATCACGATGCAGGTGTCGAGGTCGCCACGGGCGGTGAAGTAGCCTACGGCGCCACCGTAGCTGCCGCGGCGGGTTTTCTCACTTTCTGCGATCAACTGCATTGCGCGTACTTTGGGCGCGCCGCTCAGCGTGCCCATGTTCATACAGGCGCGGTAGGCGTGCAGTACATCGAGATCTGCGCGCAGGGTGCCGACCACGCGGGACACCAGATGCATCACGAATGAATAACGGTCTACCTTGGTCAGGTCCGCCACATAGCGGCTGCCGGGTTCACAGATTCGCGCCAGATCGTTGCGGGCCAGATCCACCAGCATCAGGTGTTCGGCCAGCTCTTTATGGTCGGTACGCATTTCCAGCTCGATACGGCTGTCCAGATCCCGGTCCAACGAACCGTCGGCATGGCGCCCGCGAGGGCGAGTGCCGGCGATAGGATAAATTTCAATTTGACGGCTGACGGCGTCGTATTTGAGCGAACTTTCCGGCGATGCGCCGAACAACGTGAAATCCTGGTCCTGCATGTAGAACATGTAAGGGCTGGGGTTATTGTCTTTCAGCGTCTGGTAGGCGGCCAGCGGCGATGGGCACGGCAATGAAAAACGACGGGACGGCACCACCTGGAAGATTTCACCGATGCGGATCGCCTGTTGCATCTGGCTGACGACGGCGCCGTAGTCCTCATCGCTCTGATTGCAGGTCAGCGTCATGGTGTCGACCGTCTGACAAGGTAACGCCGGAGCGGGCTGACGTAACTGGTGCTGCAACTGTTCCAAACGTTGTTGCAAACGCTGACGCTCCGTGGCGTCGGGGGTGAACAGGCTGGCTTGCAGATGGGTTGAGCGTTGTTGGTGATCCACGACCAGCAGGGTTTCCGCCAGATAAAAACAGTAATCCGGGCAGCGCTGCTGTTGGCTGAGCGGCGGCAAACTTTCAAAACCAGCCACCAGGTCGTAGGCAAACAGCCCGCCGAAAAACATCGCTTCCCGTTCGTTTTCCGGGCATACCACCAACGTCAGCAGTTGGCGCAGCGCGTCAAACACCGACAGGGAACGCAGGCGCGCGTCTTCATCCTGCATGATATCTATAGCCGGGAAGGTCAGCTCACGGCTGTTTGGGTGTGCATTCACGCGGACATCGGCAGGCAGTGCCTTATCCAGCAGCGGCAACAGTGCTGCGCCGTTGGCTGTCAGCGCCTGAATCGACACCTGTGTGCCGAGGGCGGTAATGCGCAAGGCGCTGTCGACTATCAGCAGGCTTTGCAGATTCTGCTTGTTGTCGATCTCGGCTGACTCCAACAGCAGCGTTGCCGGACGGGCGCCGCACAGTTGGTGAAACGTCGCGCTGGGGTCGTTGCGGTATTCGGCTCCGACGCGTAGCAGCTCAAGTTCAGGTTGTGGTGTTTGCATGGTGTCTACTCGTATTTTGTCCATAAAAAAACCCGCGATCAGCGGGCTTCAGGATAGGCATGTCAGAAAATGGCGATGCGTCATCACTTTACCCGCAACAGGGAGAAGCGCCACCAACCAGCATGATGTTTCAGTGTCAGGGTCGTTACCGTCATCGCCATTATCCTCGTTATCTTTCGTGTTGAACTTGCGTACTAGTAAACTGGAACGAGGCGGGGAAGTCAATAACATTCCATCCGATTTTTTCGGGGAGATGTCTGGCTGGCGATGGCGGGCTAGCGACTTGCCTGCACCAACCGAACTTTTTTCCTTTTTAGCCAGGTTGATGGCATCATGCCGCCTGACATTTTCTGAAACAGAGAGACACCTGCCGTGCCAGATGAGTTGCCGGTATCACCGGCGTTTCCCCTGTATGACCTGCATAGCCATACCACCGCGTCTGATGGCTTGCTGACGCCGACCGAACTGGTGCGGCGGGCGGTGAGTATGCGCGTCAGCGTGCTGGCGATCACCGACCACGACACCACGGCGGGGTTAGATGAAGCGCGTGCCGCTATTGTGCAACAGGTGTTGCCGTTGCGGTTGATTTCCGGCGTCGAGATTTCCACCGTATGGGAAAATCACGAGATCCATATCGTTGGGCTGGGGATGGATTGCCACCATCCGGCGTTGACCTCGTTACTGCAACGGCAGGTGCAGTACCGCCGGCAGCGTGCCGAACAGATTGCACAGCGGCTGGAAAAAGCGCTGATCCCCGATGCGCTGGTCGGGACATCCCGGTTGGCGGACGGCGGAATGATCACCCGCGGGCATTTTGCACGCTATCTGGTGGAACTGGGGAAAGCCGATACCGTGGCACAGGTATTTAAAAAATATTTGGCTAAAGGGAAAACCGGCTATGTGCCGCCACAGTGGTGTACAATACAGCAAGCCGTGGACGCTATCCGCCAGTCGGGCGGGGTTGCGGTGCTGGCTCACCCAGGGCGTTACGATCTTACCGCCAAATGGCTGAAACGGCTGATGGGGCACGTTGCCGATTGTGGTGCAGAAGCAATGGAAATCGCCCAGTGTCAGCAGGCGCCGGACGAGCGTTCACAACTGGCGCGTTATGCGCAGGACTATCACTTGTTGGGGTCGCAAGGGTCGGATTTTCACCAGCCCTGCGCCTGGATAGAGCTGGGACGAAAATTATGGTTGCCCGCAGGCGTGGAACCTGTCTGGCAGCATCCGGCGTTGGCCGTCTGAGTTCCCCTATCACCACAACATCCGTACCGCTCGTTATACGTACAGTACTTTACGGCGATGCCACACCGATTGTGGCGGTTTGCCGAGGCTGTACGTTTTAAGAAGGCAGAGGACGTAGCATGAGTCAGTTTTTCTATATTCATCCGCAGAATCCGCAACCGCGTCTGATTAACCAGGCCGTGGAGATCTTGCGTAAAGGCGGCGTGATCGTTTATCCCACCGATTCGGGATACGCGCTTGGGTGTATGTTGGAAGATAAAGCCGCAATGGAGCGGATTTGCCGTATTCGCTCTCTGGATCAGAATCACAATTTTACCCTGATGTGTCGCGATTTGTCGGAGCTGTCGTCTTACGCGTATGTGGATAATGCGGCGTTTCGTTTGATCAAGAATAATACGCCAGGCAATTACACCTTCATTCTTAAGGCGACCAAAGAGGTGCCGCGCCGCCTGATGAATGAGAAACGCAAAACCATCGGTATGCGCGTGCCGTCTAACCCGATTGCTCTCGGGTTGCTGGCGGTGCTGAATGAGCCGTTGATGTCGACCACGCTGATGTTGCCGGGCAATGATTTTGCCGAATCCGATCCGGAAGAAATTCAGGAACGGCTGGGTAAACTGGTGGATTTGGTGATTCACGGCGGCTTCCTGGGGCAACAGCCCACGACCGTTATCGACCTGACCGAATCCGTGCCGGTTGTAGCCCGTGAAGGCACCGGCGACGTGACGCCGTTTTTGTAACGCCGTTTTTGTAACACATAAGCTCTGCGGCCCGCGGTTTCCGGGCGACTCATCTCGCTCTAACATTTGGCATACAAATGGCTCGAATCAGGGTATAATCGCAAAATTACGCGTTAACTCTTTATTTTTTCATGGGTTAACGCGATTTCTAAGTCATCATGACATTCCCCCCCCCGACGCCTGTGAAGGCGACATCAGAGGTTGCTCAATGAGCGAAAAGCTACAGAAAGTGCTGGCGCGTGCAGGGCACGGTTCACGCCGCGAAATTGAAAGTATGATTGAAGCCGGGCGCATTAGCGTCGACGGCAAAATTGCTACGCTGGGGGACCGTGTCGAGGTGACCCGGGCGACTAAAATTCGTATCGACGGGCATGTGGTATCGGTACGTGAAACCGAAGAGGCTGTCTGCCGCGTATTAATGTATTACAAACCGGAAGGCGAGCTTTGTACCCGCAGCGACCCGGAAGGGCGGCCAACGGTATTTGACCGTCTGCCGCGTATTCAGGGATACCGTTGGGTGGCGGTTGGTCGTCTGGATGTGAATACATCCGGGTTATTGTTGTTCACAACGGACGGCGAACTGGCGAACCGCCTGATGCATCCCAGTCGTGAAGTGGAACGTGAGTATGCCGTACGCGTGTTCGGCGAGGTGGGCGATGACAAAATTCGTCAGTTGAGCAAAGGTGTACAACTGGACGACGGCCCGGCGGCATTCCGTTCGATTCGCTATCAGGGCGGCGAAGGGTTGAACCAGTGGTACAACGTAACCCTGACTGAAGGCCGCAACCGCGAAGTGCGCCGTTTGTGGGAAGCGGTCGGTGTACAAGTGAGCCGCCTGATTCGTGTGCGTTACGGCGACATTCAGTTACCGAAGGGGCTGCCGCGCGGCGGCTGGATGGAGATGAAACTGACCGACGTTAACTATCTGCGTGAACTGGTGCAGTTGACGCCGGAAACCGTCAGTAAACTGCCGGTGGAGCGTGAACGTCGCCGGGTGAAAGCCAACCAGATACGCCGTGCGGTGAAACGTCATGGTGGTCAGGCCGGTAGTAATAATCGCCCGGCCGGTAGCCGTCGCAATGCGCCGAAGCGCAATGGCGGCTGAGTTGCCTGGCCGACGCTGCGCCCGCGGGTACAGCGTCGGCCTTCCGTCGTTATCCCTTACCAGTCGATCCCTTGTTGGGCCTGAATGCCGGCATCAAAGGCATGTTTCACCGGCCGCATCTCCGTTACCGTATCCGCCAGTTCCAGCACATCGCGATGGCAACCCCGGCCGGTAACGATGACGCTCTGATGCGTCGGGCGTTGTCGCAGAGCGGTAATCACTTCTTCAAGCGGCAAATAGTCGTAGCTGAGCATATAGGTCAACTCGTCGAGCACCACCAGATCGAGCGAGTCATCGGCCAGCATACGTAAGCCATGCTGCCAGACACGCCTGGCTGCGTCGGTATCTGTCTGGCGATTCTGGGTATCCCAGGTAAAGCCGGTCGCCATCACCTGAAATTCCACCCCATGCTGTTGCAACAGATTTTTTTCGCCGTTCGGCCATTCGCCTTTGATGAACTGGATCACTCCCGCTTTCAGACCGTGGCCTACGGCTCGGGTTACTGTGCCGAAGGCGGCGGTGGTTTTACCTTTACCATTGCCGGTAAACACCATCAGGATGCCGCGCACGTTGGTGGCGGCGGCAATACGGGCGTCTACCTTTTCTTTGAGGCGCTGCTGACGTTGCTGATGACGATCATCACTCATGAGTGGGTATCCTTCGTTCAATCACTCGGCCGGGCCGGGTTTCCGTCCTGGTTGGGCATCAAAGCTCATGCCGGTTTTGCGACGGCTGTCGTCTCCCATCAGATACAGGTAAAGCGGCATGATATCCGCCGGGGTTTTAAGTTTATTCGGGTCTTCGTCGGGGAAGGCCGAAGCACGCATTGAAGTTCGCGTGCCGCCGGGATTGATGCAGTTGACCCGCAGGCTACGGTTACGGTATTCCTCAGCCAGAACCTGCATCATACCTTCGGTGGCAAACTTGGATACGGAGTAAGCCCCCCAGTTGGCGCGCCCCTGACGGCCAACGCTTGAACTGGTGAAAATCAGCGACGGGCTGGCCGATTTCAGTAATAACGGCAATAGCGCCTGCGTCAGCATAAAGGTGGCATTAACGTTAACCTGCATGACCTGATGCCAGGTGGTGGCAGATTGTTCCGCCATCGGTACGACGTCGCCCAGCAGTCCGGCATTGTGCAGCACGCCGTCCAGGCGAGGTAGCGCCTGACCGATCTGGCCGGCGATCTGAATGAAGTCATGATGACTGGCGGTTAGCATATCGCAGGGAATCAGGTAACTGTGGGTACCGCATTCCTGCAGGATCTGTTGCTCCACATCCTGCAATTTACTTTCGGTACGCCCCAGCAACACCAATCGTGCGCCGTAGCGCGCGTAGGTCAGGGCGGCTTCGCGGCCAATACCGTCACCGGCGCCCGTCACCAGAATAATGCGGTGTTGTAACAGGTCTTGTTTAGGTTGGTAATGCAAAACGGTGTCCTCTGGCTGTCATCGACCGCGAAACCCGCGAATGATGAGGTGTATCCGAAAAAGCCATAATGGGTGTGTTATGCCTGAAACAATAGGTGTTTTCAATCAGAAGGTCCGGCTTTCTCACAGGCTGTGCGGTAAAAAGCAGCGGAAAGTACAATTTATGTATGAAGATCATCGCCATCACGCCCGTCATACGTTAGGTTAGAAGCTCGGCGCACCGCGCTGTAAACCGTAATGGTTGTTGAAGAATCAACGTCATATATCACATTGGTTAATGAAGGCGGTATTTGTGGAATTACTTTCTCAGTATGGTTTATTCCTGGCAAAAGTCGTCACCCTTGTCGTCGCTATCGGCGCATTGGTGGTGCTGACAGTCGGTATGACGCAGCGTAAACGCCATCGTAAAGGCGAACTGCAGGTAATTAATCTGGGCGAACAATACCGTGAAATGCGGCAGGAGATGCGGTCTGCTGCCATGAGCGATACCGAGCGCGGCTTGCTGGAGAAAAAACAAAAGAAAGAAGATAAGGAAACCGCCAAACAAGAAAAGAAACGTGCCAAACGCGGGGAAGAAAAATCCGCCCGTCCGTGTTTGTATGTCCTCGACTTTAACGGCAGCATGGATGCCGGGGAGGTCAGTTCGCTGCGTGAGGAAGTATCCGCCGTGCTGGCGGTGGCCCGGCCGGAAGATGAAGTGTTGCTGCGGCTGGAAAGCCCCGGCGGTGTGGTTCATGGCTACGGGCTGGCGGCGTCTCAGTTGCAGCGTTTTCGTCAGCGCGGCATTCGCCTGACCGTGGCGGTAGATAAAGTGGCGGCCAGCGGCGGTTATATGATGGCGTGCGTGGCGGATCGCATTGTGGCGGCGCCGTTCGCTATCGTTGGCTCCATTGGCGTCGTGGCACAGATTCCTAACTTCAACCGGCTGTTGAAAAGCAAAGAGATTGATGTAGAACTGCATACCGCGGGCCAGTACAAACGAACGCTGACGCTGTTTGGCGAAAATACCGAAGAAGGCCGGGAGAAATTCCGTCAGGAATTAAATGAAACGCATCTGCTGTTTAAACAGTTTGTCAGTGAGATGCGGCCCTCGCTGGATATTGAGTCGGTTGCAACCGGTGAACACTGGTTTGGTACACAAGCCAAAGAGATGGGGCTGGTGGATGCGATCGGCACCAGCGATGACCTGCTGATTGCCGAAATGGAGAAACATGAAGTGCTGGCGGTGCGCTATACCCGGCGCAAACGTCTGCTGGACCGTTTGACCGGCAGCACTGGCGATGCCCTGGAACGTCTGATGCTGCGCTGGTGGCAACGGGGTAACAATCCTCAGTTGTAAGTCATCCGCCCGTCACCCGTATAACCTGCCTGTCCGTGCCTGCCTTTTTCGACAATGCTCTCTGTGCATAGTCATCGGCCGGGTGGGCGGGCCTTCATTAGCTGTTTCATCGATTCGCAGTGGTCAGTTGGATCTGGATTCTGGATGAAACTACGCCAGCCCGCGAGTACAAATAAGAGTGTCGGTTTTTAAGCAAACCGAAAACCATCCCGGCGAGATGGCGGTATTGGCATTAATCGACTAACTGGTATTTTTCTGACAACACTTGCGCCAGGTGTTTGAACATATTGAACACCGCCGTCGTTTTCTGCGTGGGTAATCCCTCGCTGTCGAGAAAGTATTCACCGCGGAATACCAGAACGCCGTTCTTTTGTTCTACTGCATCGGCAACCATGCCATGCAGGTAGTCGTCATGATTCTGAATCAACGTGTTCGCTTCTTGCAGTAATGCTTCACGGCTGATCGGCGTTTTTTCTTCATTTATATGTGTAAAAACAGACATAGGATTCCTCTTCGGCAAATAACCCTTGTTTTGCTGTCGCTATTGTAGCGCCTGAATGGAATTTGTCGCAAACCGGCTGATTTTTAGTCGCCTTTCTGCCGATAAGTACAAGAGTCGTGATTGGCGAAAACGGGTTTTACATGCTAATTAGGTTGCGTGGTGTTATTTATCAGGTAGAGTGTGGGATTTTGCATCGTCAAGCGGAATAATTGCTGCGCACCGGGACGGAACCGGTTGCCGCTATGGGCGATAAAATGAATGAATAATCCTGAATGATCATAGGGTTGCGACGCGATGAAGGCGTGCGGCGCGCCGTCGCCGCACTGATAAAATGATTTTCCCGCAGCCGTGATGGTTCAGGCTACGCCGGCTGGAAAGCCAGAGCGAATAACTGAGAAATTTCTTCTTTTTTCAAAGAATTCAGTAGGTAACAATATATTATGGGTAAAGCTCTCGTTATCGTCGAGTCCCCGGCAAAGGCCAAAACGATTAATAAGTACCTTGGCAATGACTACGTGGTGAAATCCAGCGTGGGGCATGTCCGCGACTTGCCGACCAGCGGTTCGGGTTCCGCGAGCAAGAAAAGCGCTGAAGCCAATGGCGAGAAAGCGAAAAAAGCGGTCAAGAAAGATGAGAGGACCGCGCTGGTTAACCGTATGGGGGTGGATCCTTACCGCGGTTGGCAAGCCCATTATGAGATCCTGCCCGGCAAGGAAAAAGTGGTTTCGGAACTGAAAATGCTGGCGCAAAACGCGGATCACGTCTATCTCGCAACCGACCTTGACCGCGAAGGGGAAGCCATCGCGTGGCACCTGCGGGAAATTATTGGTGGGGATGAAAAACGCTTCAGTCGCGTGGTGTTCAACGAAATCACCAAGAATGCGATTCGTCAGGCGTTCGAGAATCCGGGCGAGTTGAACATCAACCGTGTCAACGCTCAGCAGGCGCGCCGTTTCATGGATCGCGTGGTGGGATACATGGTATCGCCATTGCTGTGGAAAAAGATCGCCCGAGGTTTGTCTGCCGGACGTGTACAGTCGGTTGCAGTGCGCCTGGTGGTGGAGCGCGAGCGTGAAATCAAAGCGTTTGTGCCGGAAGAGTACTGGGAATTGCATGCCGATCTGCTGGCGAATGTCGAAACGGCGTTGCAGATGCAGGTGACGCATCATCATGGTAAACCTTTCCGGCCGGTGAATCAGGCGCAGACGCAAGCCGCGGTCAGCCTGCTGGAGAAAGCCAGCTATGTGGTGAACGAGCGGGAAGACAAGCCGACCAGCAGCAAACCGGGCGCGCCGTTTATTACATCGACATTGCAACAGGCCGCCAGTACACGTCTCGGGTTTGGGGTGAAAAAAACCATGATGATGGCGCAGCGATTGTATGAAGCCGGCCACATCACCTATATGCGTACCGACTCAACTAACCTGAGTCAGGATGCGCTGGCGATGGCGCGTGATTATATCCAGGGCGAATTTGGTCAACGCTACCTGCCGGATGCGCCGAATCTCTATACCAGCAAGGAAAATTCACAGGAAGCGCACGAAGCGATCCGTCCTTCCGACGTCAACGTACTGGCTGACCAGCTCAAAGACATGGAAGCCGATGCGCAGAAACTGTATCAACTGATCTGGCGCCAGTTCGTCGCGTGTCAGATGACGCCGGCGCAGTATGACTCCACTACGCTGGTAGTGAGTGCGGCGGATTATCAACTGCGTGCCAAAGGGCGTACTCTGCGCTTTGACGGCTGGACCAAGGTGATGCCTGCGTTGCGTAAGAGCGATGAAGATCGGACCTTGCCGGCTGTGGAGGTAGGGCAATCGTTATCTCTGGAAAAATTGTTGCCCAGTCAGCACTTTACCAAGCCGCCGGCCCGTTACAGCGAAGCGTCGCTGGTGAAAGAACTGGAAAAACGCGGTATCGGCCGTCCTTCTACCTATGCCGCCATCATCTCTACGATTCAGGATCGTGGCTATGTGCGGGTGGAAAATCGTCGTTTCTATGCGGAAAAAATGGGAGAAATCGTCACGGATCGTCTGGAGGATAACTTCCGCGAGCTGATGAACTACGATTTTACCGCTCGTATGGAGAACCGCCTCGACCTGGTCGCCAACAGCCAGGCGGAATGGAAAGCCGTACTGGATGAGTTCTTCGCCGAGTTCAGCCAGCAACTGGAAACCGCCGAGCTGGAGCCGGACGAAGGCGGGATGAAGCCGAACCAGATGGTGCTGACCAGCATTGATTGTCCGACTTGTGGTCGCAAAATGGGCATTAGAACCGCCAGTACCGGTGTATTCCTGGGGTGTTCCGGGTATGCATTGCCGCCGAAAGAGCGCTGCAAAACCACCATCAACCTGATCCCGGAAGCGGAAGTGTTGAACGTGCTGGAAGGCGATGAGGCGGAAACCAACGCATTGCGTGCTCGTCGTCGTTGTTCGAAGTGCGGTACGGCGATGGACAGCTATCTGATTGATAACCAGCGCAAGCTACATGTTTGTGGTAATAACCCATCTTGCGACGGCTACGAGATAGAACAAGGCGAATTCCGGCTTAAGGGTTATGACGGCCCGGTGGTGGAATGTGAGAAGTGCGGTTCGGAAATGCACCTGAAAATGGGGCGTTTCGGTAAATACATGGCTTGTACCAGCGACAGTTGCGGCAATACCCGCAAAATTCTGCGTAATGGTGAAGTCGCGCCGCCGAAAGAAGACCCGGTGCCGCTGCCTGAATTGCCGTGTGAAAAATCCGATGCGTATTTTGTACTGCGTGACGGTGCGGCGGGGGTATTCCTGGCCGCCAACACCTTCCCGAAATCACGCGAAACCCGCGCGCCGTTGGTGGAAGAGCTGGTGCGCTTCCGTGATCGCTTGCCGGAAAAACTGCGTTATCTGGCTGATGCGCCGGTCACTGACGCGCAAGGCAATAAAACGCTGGTTCGGTTTAGCCGCAAAACCAAGCAGCAGTACGTCTCCTCGGAAAAAGAGGGTAAAGCGACCGGATGGTCGGCGTTCTATGTTGATAATAAATGGGTAGAGAGTGCCCGTTGATTACGCCGATAATTGACTAAAACCGCATTTTTTATCATGAATTGCGGTTACATTATGTTAAGCCAGCCTGCACAGGCTGGCTTTTTTTATCCATGACCTGAATATCATCCGCAGGCAGCCGATAACAAAAAAGGAAATAAAAACCCATTTTCCAGTGCCAGTACTGTCTAACAAATACAGGAAATGGTTATATAAAATATTTTTTATGATTAAATGGCATTTAAATGGCGGAAATCTATACCGTTGTATTGAGCTGTCACCACCTTGTCAACGCAGATAACGTCAGTAACACAGATGCCGCAGCGCATGACATATTACGGAATGGGATAACTTATGAAACTGCAACAGCTTCGTTATATCGTTGAAGTTGTTAATCACAATCTGAACGTTTCCTCAACGGCCGAAGGGCTATACACCTCTCAGCCGGGGATCAGTAAACAAGTTCGGATGCTTGAAGATGAACTGGGTATTCAGATTTTTGCACGCAGCGGAAAACATTTAACTCAGGTGACGCCCGCTGGACAGGAAATCATTCGTATTGCACGTGAAGTCTTATCTAAGGTGGATGCTATCAAGGCCGTTGCCGGCGAGCATACTTATCCGGATAAAGGCTCGCTGTATGTCGCGACGACTCACACTCAGGCGCGTTATGCGTTGCCTGACGTCATTAAGGGGTTTATCGAGCGTTACCCGCGCGTGTCGTTGCATATGCATCAGGGGTCGCCCATGCAAATTGCCGAAGCGGTGGCTAAAGGCTCGGCGGATTTCGCGATTGCTACCGAAGCGCTGCATTTGTATGAAGATCTGATCATGTTGCCGTGTTATCACTGGAATCGAGCCGTCGTTGTGAAACCCGATCACCCCTTGGCCGGTAAAACCAATATCAGCATTGAGGAACTGGCGGCGTACCCGATAGTGACTTATACCTTTGGTTTTACCGGGCGTTCGGAGCTGGATACCGCGTTCAATCGCGCCGGACTGACGCCACGCATTGTATTCACGGCAACGGATGCCGATGTGATAAAAACGTATGTCCGCCTGGGGCTGGGCGTCGGCGTTATCGCCAATATGGCAGTGACGGCAGCCAGCGATCCGGACCTGGTCGCCATCAACGCCGATAACCTGTTCGGCTATAGCACCACTAAAATCGGGTTTCGCCGCAGTACCTTCCTGCGCAGCTACATGTATGATTTTATTCATCGTTTTGCGCCGCATCTGACACGGGATGTGATCGATACGGCGATTTCGCTGCGCTCGAATGAAGAAATAGAAGCGATGTTTAAAGACGTTACGCTACCGGTGAAATAAGCGGTTGATTAAAGCCGGGTGCAATGACGGCACGGCCGTATGACACTATCAACAAATAAAGACAGGTGAGACAACAAATAAGGGCAGGTGAGAGCCTGCCCCTATTTTTGTGGGATATCCGTGTTGGCGTCAGATATCCGTTTTTTCTTTATATTCGCACAAGTCTTCTATCAGACAGGCGCCGCAACGTGGTTTACGGGCGATGCAGGTATAACGGCCGTGAAGAATCAGCCAGTGGTGACAGTCGACCTTGAATTCCGCCGGGACATATTTCAGTAATTTCTCTTCTACCTGTTCAACGTTTTTTCCCGGCGCAAAGTGAGTACGATTGCAAACGCGAAAAATATGGGTGTCTACTGCAATGGTGGGCCAGCCGAACGCCGTGTTCAGTACCACATTGGCGGTTTTTCGCCCCACGCCGGGCAAGGCTTCCAGCGCGGCGCGATCTTCAGGCACCTGCCCCTGATGTTTATCCAGCAAGATACGGCAGGTTTTGATGATGTTTTCGGCCTTGCCGTTAAAAAGCCCAATGGTTTTGATATACGATTTCACGCCATCCACGCCTAACGCCAACATCGCCTGCGGCGTATTCGCCACCGGGTAGAGTTTTTCCGTGGCTTTGTTGACGCTGACGTCGGTTGCCTGCGCAGACAACAGCACCGAAATGAGCAATTCAAAAGGCGAGTTGAATTTCAGCTCGGTAGTTGGATGCGGGTTGTTGTCCCGCAAACGGCTAAGAATGGCAATCCGTTTCGCTTTGTTCATATTATTCCGCTTTATTCCGCTAGCGTATGTGAACCCAGGGACGCCGACCGTACCGCACGGGCCTGGCGCTGTTTACGTCTTTCATCGATAACGTATTTAACGGCCAGCATCATCCCCAAGCCGATAAACGCGCCAGGCGGCAGAATCATCAGCAGGAATGGCGAATCCATGTGCACCACTTCAACCCGCAGCAACCGTGCCCAACTGCCCAGCAACAGGTCCGCGCCGTCAAACAGGGTGCCGTTGCCGAGAATTTCCCGCATCGCGCCCAACACAAATAATGCACTGGTGGCGCCCAGCCCCATAAATAGCCCGTCCAGCGCCGATAATACGACCGTATTTTTTGACGCGAAAGCTTCTGCGCGCCCAATCACGATACAGTTGGTGACGATCAGCGGGATAAAAATCCCCAGCGACTGATACAACCCATAGGCATACGCATTGATCAACATTTGCACGATGGTAACCACAGATGCAATCAGCATGACGTAAATGGGAATGCGAATTTCACCCGGCACCCAGCGGCGCAACGCGGAAACGGCAATGTTCGTGCATACCAGCACCAGTGTGGTGGCGAGCCCCAGCCCGATGGCGTTAGTAGCGGTCGACGAGACGGCCAGCAACGGGCAAAGCCCTAATAGCTGTACCAGGGCGGAGTTATTTTTCCACAACCCCTGCCGGGCCAATTCCTTCATCTGGTTCATGGTTTGTCTCCACATGGCGTCAGGCTAGGCAGGCGCGGCGGTAAGGTTTGCAAAAACAACGTGCTGCGCTTCACTGCATTCACAACGGCTCGCGGGGTGATAGTGGCACCGGTAAATTGGTCGAATTGTCCCCCGTCTTTTTTCACCGCCCAGCGGCTATCTTGCGGTGACGTTATCGACTGGCCGGTAAAACCTGTTATCCAGTCGGAAACGCGAATATCGATCTTGTCTCCCAGCCCCGGCGTTTCATGGTGTTCAGTGACGCGTGTGCCGAGCACAGTACCATGGAAATCGGCGCCGATCAGCAGATGGATGGCACCGGAGTAACCGTCTGGCGCCGTGCTTTCCAGCGCGGCGGCAACGGGCGCGCCGTCGCGCCGGGCGATATAAACACGGTGCGGCGAAGTAGAACCCAATGTCGGGTCCGTGACCAGATAGCATTCGCTGAGCAAGTCATTGTTATAACGATCGGCAGGAAGGACCTGATCGAGCAGAGTGCGTTGTTGAGCAATGACCTGCTGTGAAATGGTTTTTTCGGTCAGAGAATTGACCAACGCCGTCAACCCGGTGGTGCAGGCGGCAAACAGGGCCAGCGTAGTCGCATGGCGACGCATGGTGGTCAGCAGCATAATCCGTCCTTAGCGATGGCCATAAACGCGCGGTTTAGTGAAGTAATCAATCAACGGCACGGTAATGTTGGCCAGCAACACAGCAAAGGCGACGCCATCGGGATAACCGCCGTAGGTCCGAATCGTCCATACCAGTATGCCGATTAACGCACCGAAAATCAGTCGGCCTCTGGGGGTCGTGGAGGCCGTTACCGGGTCGGTGGCAATGAAGAACGCACCCAGCATGGTGGCGCCGGAAAACAGATGCAGCAACGGCGGGGCGCTAACGTCGGGGTGCAGATGCCAACCCGCCAGTGCGCACAAGGACAAGGCGAGCAGAAAGCTAAACGGAATCTGCCAGTGGATTATCCGCAGTAACAGCATAAACAGGCCGCCGGCCAGAAATGCCAGATTAATCCATTGCCAGCCCAGCCCGCCCAATACGCCACCCAATAATGGCTGATGCAGCAACGTATCGGGTTGATGGCCGCTGCGTAACCCGGTTTTGAAGGCATCTAGCGGTGTGGCCTGGCTGACGCCATCCACACCCTGAATCAGTTGCTGGATAGTCTGACCTGCCGTTCCGTGCCCGGTGAATATTGCCGCCAGCGCATCGTCGAACCCGACCGGCGCGGCCTGTAGCCCGTCCGGCGGCAACCAACTGGTCATCTGTACCGGAAAGGATATCAGCAACACCACATAGCCGATCATGGCCGGGTTGAACGGGTTTTGACCCAGTCCACCATACAACTGCTTAGCGATGATAATGGCGAAGGTGGTGCCCAGTACGACCATCCACCAGGGCGTAAACGGCGGCAGGCTGATGGCCAATAGTACCGCCGTCAGTAATGCGGAGTTATCCTGTAGCGTGTCGATGACCGGGCGTTTTCGCAATAGCAATATTGCCGCTTCAGTAAAGAGCGCGGTAACGCTGGCCAGTGCCAGCTGAATCAGGTTGCCGTAACCGAAAAACCAGGCTTGCGCCGCGATACCCGGCACACAGGCGATCAAGACCCAACGCATAATCGCGCGGGTGGACTGGCGGTTATGGGTAAAGGGTGAGGGTGCGATTCTGAAAGCCATTTAATCCTCTTGCGATGCCAGCGATGCGGCGGCTTTACGTGCTTTGACCCGGGCGATAGCAGCGGCAACGGCGGCTTTGCGCGGGTCGATTTGTTCGTTCTGAGGTGCCTCATGCGGTGCGGCAGAGGGGCTGCTTTGCGGCGGCTCGACCATTGCCGTCGACGCTGTCGTTTCCGGTGACGCCGTCACGTTTTCATCGTCGCTATGCTGTGCTGCCTTACGTGCTTTGACCCGGGCGATAGCGGCGGCAATA
>NZ_CM001974.1:2221384-2260417 GCF_000406105.1 Dickeya chrysanthemi NCPPB 402
GCAATAGCGGCTTTGCGCGGGTCGATTTGTTCGTTCTGAGGTGCCTCATGCGGTGCGGCAGAGGGGCTGCTTTGCGGCGGCTCGACCACTGTCGTCGAGGCTGTTGTTTCCGGTGACGCCGTCACGTTTTCATCGTCGCTATGCTGTGCTGCCTTACGCGCTTTGACCCGGGCGATAGCGGCGGCAATAGCGGCTTTGCGTGGATCTGCGGTGTCGTTGGACGGCGTTTCGGCAACCACGGACAGCTGCTGAGCCTCGGCCTGTTTGGCCTGAGCGCGGGCAATTGCGGCCGCGACGGCCGCTTTCGGTCCATCATTTTCCGGTGCGTTCAACGCTTTTTCAGCCTGAAGCAGGCGGGCCTGCGCTTTGCGGGCCTCGCGGGCGGCGATTACCGCGCTGTTATCCGGCTGCTGGCCGGGTTCAATGCGAATATCGAGCTGAACGGCCGAGGTTTGTTTATTCCGCACCCTTTCCAGCGCCGCCATGACCGCATTTTTATCGGTGACTGCGACGCTGGCGGCAGCCTGTTTGTGACGTTGTTCTCGCGCCTGTTTTTCTTTTGCCAACCGTGCCTGACGGGCATCGAAACGCGCCTTGGCTTCCGCCGCTTTGCGAGATTCCAGATCCAGCGCCTGGATCTCCGCTTTTTCCTGACGGTAATACTGCACCAGTGGAATATTGCTGGGGCACACGTACGCACAAGCGCCGCACTCGATGCAATCAAACAGATGATGCTGACGTGCTTTCTCGTGCTCTTGCCCCCGGCTAAACCAATAGAGTTGTTGCGGTAACAGCCCGGCTGGACAGGCGTCGGCGCATTTCCCGCAACGAATACAGCCTTGTTCTTCTCCCTGCGCCTGAATCTCATCACGGGCGGGAGCCAGAATGCAGTTACTGGTTTTAATGATGGGAACGTCCAGTGCCGGCAGGGTGAACCCCATCAATGGCCCGCCCATGATCACCATCGGTTGTGTGTTCGTGACGTGATAACCGGCATGACGTAACAGGTGACGTACGGACGTCCCCAGCCGTGCCCAGACGTTGCCCGGCTGGCGTAACGCATCACCGGTGAGGGTGACGACGCGTTCAGTCAGTGGTTCGCCGTCAATAACGGCGCGTTTGATGGCGTACGCGGTACCGACGTTTTGCATGAGTACGCCGATAGCCGATGAGTGTTTGCCGAACGGCACCTCTTTGCCGGTCAAAATACGGGTGAGCTGCTTGGCGCCGCCAGACGGGTACTTGGTGGGGATGACACGCATTTGAATGCGCGGATAATCCACCAGCGCCACACGCAGCGCGGCAATGGCTTCCGGTTTATTGTCTTCGATACCCAGCAGAATGCGTTGCGGCTGTAGCAGGTAATCAAGGATATCAATCCCTTGGGCGATTTCCCGGGCGCACTCCTGCATCAGCCTGTCGTCGGCGGTGATATAAGGTTCACACTCGGCGGCGTTGATGATCAGGGTTTCGATGCCGCGTAAACCGCCCTGCAGTTTGGCGGCGGTGGGAAAACCGGCGCCGCCCAATCCGGCGATGCCGGCCTGATGCAACTTGTCAACTAATTCGGCGGGCGTTGCTTGCCGGTAGTCGACAAGAGGATGGCGTTCGCACCAACGGTCCTGGCCGTCGGGAATGATGATGACGCTAAGCTCGGTCAGTCCGGAAGGGTGGTTACTCATGTGCTGACGAATGGCATGGACGGTGCCGGATGTCGGTGCGTGCACCGGCAACATTCTGCCGAAACCCCGCGTCAGCGGCTGCCCGCGTAACACCCGGTCGCCGACGTTGACGCACAAATCGCCTTCCGGCCCGAGATGCTGCTTAAGCGGGATAATCAAATAGTCAGGCATAGGTGCCTGACGCAGCGGCACCTGACTGGATTGGGTTTTCATTTCCGGGGGATGAATTCCACCCGAAAAATCCCAGATTCTGTCTTTTCTGAAGGCGGCGAACAGCTTAAACATGATTTTCGATCACACGATTTTCCGCCTGGATGACGCGTACCGGAATGGCATCAAGGTTCCATTTCCAGTTGGTGGTCGTCGGGGCTAAAGGTCTTAATTCAATACAATCCGTCGGGCAGGGCGCCACGCACAGGTTGCAGCCGGTGCACAGATCGCGGATGACGGTATGAACGGCGCGGGTGGAGCCGATAATCGCGTCTACCGGGCAGGCCTGAATGCATTTGGTACAACCGATGCAATTTTCCTCGTCAATCCAGGCGACTTGCGGTTCCGGTTTTTGCGGTGTTCCGGCGTCAAGCGGTTGCGGTTCGATATTCAGGCGTTCCGCCAGCTTGATCATCAGCGGTTCGCCGCCCGGTACGCATTTATTGATTTGCTCGCCATTGAGCGCAATCGCTTCGGCATAAGGCCGACAACCGGGGTAGCCGCACTGACCGCATTGGCTTTGCGGCAGCATGGCTTCCAACTGTTCCACGACGGGGTCCGCCTCTACCCTGAAGCGCCGGGAGGCAAACCCCAATACCAGGCCGGAGACTAAGGCCAGAGCGCTGAGCGCTGCAATGGCTATCCAGATGGTGGTCATCACAGTTTCACCAAACCGGTAAAGCCCATAAAGGCCAGCGACATCAGCCCGGCCGTCACCAGGGCGATAGACGACCCCCGAAATGGTGCCGGTACATCAGCCACCGCAAGACGCTCACGCAATGCGGCAAACAATACCAGCACCAGCGAAAAACCGACGGCGGCGCTGAAACCATACAGGGTCGATTGCAGAAAATTGTGCGATTGATTCACGCTCAGCAAGGCTACGCCAAGCACGGCACAGTTGGTGGTGATTAGCGGCAGGAAGATACCCAATAAGCGGTAGAGCGCCGGGCTGGTTTTGCGCACCGCCAGTTCAGTGAACTGTACCACGACGGCAAAAACCAGAATGAAGGCCAGCGTACGCAGGTAGAGCAGGTTTAACGGCAGCAGCACATAGGTGTTGACCAGCCAGGAGAATACCGACCCCAGCGTCATCACAAATGTGGTGGCAAACCCCATGCCGATGGCGGCTTCCAGCTTTTTGGACACGCCCATAAACGGGCATAGCCCCAGGAATTTTACCAGTACAAAGTTGTTGACCAGAATCGTGCCAACAAACAGTAAGACATATTCGCTCATTACAGTGCCTACATAACAAAACCGGCGTATTATCGGGCATTGTCCGGCATTCGGCAACTTACCCTCTGTGGGGTTATTAGGCGATTGCGCGCAGGGTGGGTGATATACCCGCCGTACTGCACGTTGCCGGTGCGTTGGTTTTTTTACCCGGCTCATTTCTGGGCGCCGCCCCTTCAGTGCCGCAGCAAGCGGGGTTCAACGCTGCTCCCGGCAGCGTTGTCGCTCACCCAGTCACTGATTTGAGTTAAACTTCTGGGGATTCCGTATTGCCCGAAAGAACGCATGCGCGGTGCCGCTCAAATTATTCGGGGTATATAACGATAATCTGAGGCGGTAAAAGGTAAGCAAATATGAAGACGGACATGGCGTAAAACGGTGTGAAACAGACATGAAGGCTACACGGGTATATACTATACCCGTCATACTGCACGTTTCATCAGACAACAAAATGCCAGACTGATTTCGGGACTTGCCCAATATCGAACAATTTTCCACCGGACGCTAATTCAGCGCGGCGATGATCGGCTGCACGATACATATTGATAATATCGTGATCGTCAGTCAGAGAATAATTAAGGTGATCAAATAATTTCTCAAGACTTTCTAGTGAATTAACTTTTCTGAATTTTAACAAATATTCGTAAACGCTCATTTGCGCAAATTTATCAATGATGTGATTTTAGAAGATTTAGTATATTCCCCGTGATGATTCTGTCCAGTATTGTATTCAAAAATATATCCGTCATACGTCAAATTGTCGGCTTTTCCCGCTGGTCCTGACCCCTTACCCCTTACCAGAGTCAGTAACCGGGAATTCTCGATGTCGACGTCTTCCTGAAACTTGATTTATACCCAAAATAATTCGAGTTGCAGGAAGACGGCGACGCAGCGAATCCCCAGGAGCTTACTCAAGTAAGTGACTGGGGTGAGCGAGGAAAGCCAACGCACCTGCAACTTGAAGTATGACGGGTATATGACGGGCATACCCTAATTACCCGCTAAGTTGGCTGTATTGTGACCATGTTGGATAATAAAAAGTACATTATATTGAAGGACGACGCGGTATCGATATTGGGTTGATGGTTTAATTGGCGAGGTATTTCACAAACTGTGAGTAAAACGCTGCACGTCTCGCGTGGCGGCAGAAAAGGGTATGGCTGGAAAATGAGAAAGCCGACAGGTGTTTCTTTGTTTTTCTGCCACAATCCTGGCTGGCTGGGCAATGGTAAAAAGGTGTGAATAGCGTCGGTTGCACAGAATGGAATTCCGCTCAGGTAGCGGAAGGGCGAGTGTCTTCGTCCTTTAACGAAGGAAAGGCCGGTAATGACATCCAATCGGTTTCTTCCAGTTGGGTTCGGGTCGTGTCGATGACGTGGATAAAAGGGAAAACGTATATGCAAGGTAGAACATATCTTATTGCAGCCAGCATACTCTGTTCTTCGCTGGCGCAGGCGGCATCATCGTCTGACGTCAGTATGGCGCTCTCAGGCATGAAAGCGCAAATTGATAATGGGTTGGTTTCTGTTGCTATCGGCAGTGATGGCAGCATTGGTACGCTGTCAAACGGTAGCCAGAATCTGATCGATAAAGCCAATAGCCAGGTTAATGCGCTCGGCAAAAGCAGTACCGGCTATCTGGATTATTATTCAGGCTCATTTTTGAAGTTTAAACCACAGCAGATTTCTGTTATCGAGAACAGTAAAGATATTGTGCATGTTGCTTATATCGATAATGAAACCAGCACACTGAGCCTGGAATATCATTTCATTGTGCGGCGTGGCGTCAGTGGGATTTACAGCTACGCGGTAGCGCGTAATGATACCTCATCTAATCTCACGGTCAGTGAATTACGTGGCGTATACCGGTTTAACCCCTTCCTGCTCGATCATATCTCCAACGGTATTCGCACCACGAAACCCTATCTTTATTCCCAGCTCAATAACTTTGAAAAAATCCAGGATGAGACCTGGAAATTGCCGGACGGCAGCTATTACTCCAAATACGATTTCGCCGGTTATATGCGTAAAACACCGGTGTGGGGCGTATACGGCAATAATATCGGTGCGTGGATTATTCCAGGCAGTACCGAGTATATGTCCGGCGATGACACCAAACAGGATTTGATGGTGCATCAGGATGGCCTGGCGATCATGTATATGACCGGTTCGCATTTCGGTACACCGGATCTGATAGCGCCTCCGGGCTGGCAGAAACTGTATGGCCCCTGGTTGTTGTATGTCAATACGGGCTCGGATGACCAGATGTATCGCGATGCGCTGACGCGTAGCCAGCAGGAAATCGCCGACTGGCCTTATAAGTGGGTCAATGACAGCCGCTTCCCGCTGGATCGCGCCAGTGTTTCCGGCAGTATCAATACGACGCAACCACTAAACGTGACGCTATCGTCCCCGTTGAATGAAGCGTCGGATGTACAGACGTTGGGTTATGCCTTTACCACCAATACCGATAATCAGGGTAATTTCCGCTTTGATAAAGTGCGCAAAGGCAAATATACCCTGACGGTTTACGCCAACGGCGGTAACCGACCGGGTGTGCTCTACAGCGACGTAGTGAATGTAACCGGCGCAACGCAGATACCGGCGATTCAACTGTCTGAGGCCGCTCCGGTGGTGTGGTCTATTGGTAAGAGCGACCGGTTGGCGTCCGAATTCCGTTTTGGCGATCAATTGCGTAATTATCACTGGCAGAATGATGTACCGGCCAATCTGACGTATACCGTTGGTCAGTCGAGCCCGGCGCAAGACTGGTATTACGCCCAGACCAACCCCGGCAGTTGGAATGTGAACTATGTCGACCGTGCCGACGGCAGCGGCAGGGTGCTGAACGTGGCGTTTGCCGCCGCCAGCAACCGCGGGATGACCAATCCGACGACGCCTTCGTTGTCGGTGTCGGTGAACGGCACCAAAGTGAAAGACATTCAGTATGACAATGACAAGGCGTTATACCGTGGGGCAATGAACAGCGGTAAATATCACTACGAGCGAATGACTATCGATGGTGGTTTGCTGCGCGATGGCAATAACACCATTACCTTCACGCTCAATGGCGGTACTTTCATGTACGATGCCGTGACATTAACGAAATAGCGATGTGAACGGCCATGTTTGGGATGCTGAACATGGCCGACAAGATAACAAAGCCGGCACAACGTGTCGGCTTTGTCTTTTACCGACGGAGCGTCGGCGTTATGCCCGGTGTCCGCACAGCTTGTAATACAGATCGTTCCAGCGCAGCCCATCTTTGAAGGCCGGTAGGGTGGTGTGCTGATCAATTACCGTCAACTCGATGTTGTGCAAGTCGGCGTACAACCGCAGGTAATCGAGATCCAGCGACTGCGTAAACACGGTATGGTGGGCACCGCCGGCCAGAATCCAGGCTTCGGCGGCGGTTTCCAGCGACGGCTGCGCTTGCCAGAGCGCGCGGGCGACCGGCAGCTTCGGCAACGGATGCGGCTGAGCGACGGCATCGACCTGATTGACCAGTAGACGGAAACGATCGCCCAGATCGATCATGCTGACGTTCAGCGCCGATCCGGCCGGGGCGGAGAAGATCAACCGTACCGGATCCGCTTTGCCGCCGATCCCAAGGTATTGCGCATCCAGCAGCGGTTTGGCCTCGCTGGCGATACTCGGGCACACTTCCAGCATGTGCGCGCCCAATACCAGATTGTTGCCGGGTGCGAAATGGTAGGTGTAATCCTCCATAAAGGAGGTGCCGCCGGGCAATCCCTGCGCCATCACTTTCATCACGCGCAACAGCGCGGCGGTTTTCCAGTCGCCTTCGGCGCCAAAGCCATACCCTTGTTGCATCAGTCGTTGTACCGCGATGCCGGGCAGTTGCTTGAGGCCGTAGAGGTTTTCAAAATTGGTGGTGAAGGCTCTAAAACCGCCCTGATCGAGAAAGCGTTTCAGGCCGATTTCGATGCGCGCCGCATCCAGCAGATTCTGCCGTTTAGGGCCGTGCAGTTTGACGGCATCGCTTAAGGTGTAGGTCGCTTCATATTCTTCAATCAGCGCGTCAATGTCGCCCTGACCGACATCATCCACCACGCCGACCAGATCGCCCAGCCCCCAGGCGCTGACGGCGTAACCAAACTGGATTTGCGCACCGACTTTATCGCCTTCGGTGACCGCCACTTCCCGCATATTATCGCCAAAACGCGCCACTTTAAGCTGGCGGCTTTCCTGCAACGCCGCTGCGACCCGCATCCATTTGGCGATGCGTTCATGGGCGTTGCGATCCTGCCAGTGACCGACCACCACTTGGTGCGCCTGACGCATACGCGCGCCGATAAAACCGAACTCGCGTCCGCCGTGGGCGGTTTGGTTCAGGTTCATAAAATCCATATCCATGCTGTCCCACGGGATATCGGCGTTGAACTGGGTATGGAACTGCAACAGCGGTTTATTCAGGATACTCAGGCCACCAATCCACATTTTGGCCGGTGAGAAGGTATGCAGCCAGGCCAGCAGCCCGATGCAGTTATCCTGATAGTTGGCGTCGCGGCACAACGCGGTAATTTCATCCGGCGTTTTGACCAGCGGTTTGAGTACCAGCCGCACTGGCAGGTTGGCGTCGCGGTTCAGGCCATTCACGACTTTTTCGGCGTTCTCTTTTACCTGACGCAGCGCTTCCGGGCCATACAGATGCTGACTGCCAATCACAAACCAGACTTCGAGCGGCTTAAATTGTTCCATGATGACTCCTGTTTAGGTTCCCAGCGGGATATAAAATGATGTTCGGCAAATACTTAATCGTTTGCCCCAGCGTGAGGGGCGTAAGCAGGTTCCGCCAGCCGACACCATTGCTGATAACGTTCGTAAAGCTGTTGATAACGGGCGACCCGTTGCGGATCCGGCATCAGGGTGCGTTCGATACCGCAGGCCATATGCCGTTGTGCAGAGGGAATATCCGGATGCGATCCGGCCGCGACGGCGGCGAAGATGGCCGCACCCAGCGCGCAGCATTGATCCGAGGCGACGATCTGCATCGGGCGATTCATCACGTCGGTACAGACTTGCATAATGGTGGCGGATTTGCGGGCAATCCCTCCCAGCGCGAGCACGTTTTCTACCGGAATGTGCTGAGATTCAAAGCAAGCCATGATGGCGCGCGCGCCAAAAGCGGTGGCGGCGATCAACCCGCCGAACAGGGCCGGGGCATCGGTGCCGAGGTTAAGATCGGTGATCACGCCTTTGAGGCGCTGATTGGCGAACGGCGTACGGCGGCCATTAAACCAGTCGAGCACCACCGGCAGGTGGTCGAGCGACGGGGAAGCAGCCCAGGCTTGCGTCAACTGGGCCAGCAGGCTGGATTGCAGTTGATCGAGTTGCGGCTGCCATTCCGGGTGTTCACTGGCGGCCAGTTGCAGTGGCCAGCCCAGTACGCGGCCAAACCAGGCGTACATATCGCCGAAGGCGGATTGTCCGGCTTCCAGACCGATGTAGCCGGGCACCACGCTGCCATCGACCTGACCACAGATCCCGGCGATCGTCTTGTCGCCGACGCGATCCGCGTCGGCTATCAGAATGTCGCAGGTCGAAGTACCGATAACTTTGACCAGCGTATAAGGCTGCGCTCCGGCACCGACCGCGCCCATGTGACAATCAAAGGCACCGCCGGCGATAACGACGTGTTCAGGTAATCCTAAGCGCTGCGCCCATTGCGGCGTCAGCGTGCCGACCGGATGATCGGCGGTCCAGGTTTCGGTAAACAGCGGGTAGTGCAGTTTTTCCGTCAGGCAGGGATCCAGCGCCTGTAAAAAATCTTTTGGCGGCAATCCACCCCAGTCGGGGTGCCACAAGGATTTGTGTCCGGCGCTGCAACGACCACGACGAATGGCATCCGGTGCCGTGGTGCCGGAGAGCAGGGCCGGTACCCAGTCGCACAGTTCTATCCAGGAGACCGCCGCCTGACGCACCGCCGGGTCCTGCCGGGTGATATGGAGAATTTTGGCCCAGAACCATTCCGATGAATACACCCCGCCGATGTAGCGGGTGTAATCCGGAAACTGGCCGCTGCGGCATAGCTGGTTGATGGCTTCGGCTTCATCAATGGCGGTGTGATCTTTCCATAGCACAAACATGGCGTTGGGGTTATCCGCAAACTCCGGACGTAGCGCCAGAACGTTACCTTGTTCATCTATTGGCGCCGGCGTTGAACCGGTGGAGTCGACGCCAATGCCGGTTATCTGCTGACGCTGTTCGGGAGTCAATCGTGCGACCACGGTACGAATCGCCAGTTCCAGTGATTCGATGTAATCCAACGGATGGTGGCGAAACTGGTTGCTGGCGGGGTGACAATATTGTCCCTGACGCCAGCGCGGATAATAGACCACTTCTGTTTCCAATTCCTGCCCGCTGCGGCAATCCACCGCCAGCGCACGGACAGAATCGCTGCCAAAATCAAGACCGAGAGTAATGGCGCCCGCACTCATCGTTGCTGCTCCTGTTAATCGTAGGGATCACGCTGTTTACGATAGACAGGCCGTACCGGCGCCGTGAGGAGCGGTTAGCTGGAAGTATGTATTTTTCTGTCGCGCGCAGGGGTTTTGTGATGGCGGTCATAAGTTAATGGCAGGTTAAATTTGCTGAATCTATGTACAAATCAGCTGTAGTTTCTGAATGTGATTGTGCTCTCTCTTCGTGGTGAAAATACCCGCTACAAATTACGCGTCTAAAGGAAAACGGAGAAGAGAATCAAAATAACCCTTTGTTTTTTCATTGTTCCAGAAAACAACATCTTACTGAGAGCGTTTACACGCGTGATGGCACCTCCGGTTGCCATCGTGTTAAAGATAACAATGAGCGGAGAAGACCATGCATAAATTCACTAAGGTTTTGGCGGCGATTGGGCTGGCTGCGGTTATGTCACAATCGGCTATCGCGGAAAATATGAAGCTGGGCTTTCTGGTCAAACAGCCGGAAGAGCCCTGGTTCCAGACCGAATGGCGGTTTGCCGACAAAGCCGGTAAAGACCTGGGATTTGACGTTATCAAGATAGCCGTACCCGACGGCGAGAAAACCCTCAATGCTATCGACAGCCTGGCGGCCAGCGGCGCCAAAGGGTTTGTCATCTGTACCCCCGACCCGAAGCTGGGGTCGGCCATCGTTGCCAAGGCGCGCAGTTATAACCTGAAAGTGATCGCCGTGGATGACCAGTTCGTCAATGCTAAAGGGCAGCCGATGGACAGCGTGCCGCTGGTGATGATGGCCGCCACCAAAATTGGCGAGCGTCAGGGACAGGAATTATGGAAAGAAATGCAGAAGCGCGGCTGGAAACTTCAGGAAACGGCGGTCATGGCGATCACCGCTAATGAGTTGGACACCGCTCGCCGTCGTACCTCCGGATCGATAGATGCGCTGAAAGCCGCCGGATTCCCGGAAAAACAGATCTATCAGGTGCCGACCAAATCCAACGACATCCCCGGCGCATTTGATGCCGCCAACTCGCTGCTGGTGCAGCACCCCAACGTGAAAAACTGGCTGGTGGTCGGCATGAACGACAATACCGTGCTGGGCGGCGTGCGTGCGACAGAAGGGCAAGGATTCAAAGCGGCCAACGTGATCGGCATTGGCATCAACGGGGTGGATGCGGTCAGCGAATTGTCTAAAGCGCAGCCAACCGGCTTCTACGGTTCATTGCTACCCAGCCCAGACGTACACGGCTACAAGAGCATCCAGATGTTGCATGACTGGGTAACCAAAGGGGTAGAACCGCAGAAATTCACCGAAGTGACCGATGTGGTGCTGATTACCCGCGATAACTTTAAAACCGAACTGCAGAAGAAAGGCCTGATGTAATGACCCTGGTCCGCCTGAGAGTGTCGGGCGGGCAGGACACTGGCGCGCCGTCACGCCGACGGTGCCGCCCATTGAGGATGCTGAAATGACCGTACAGTCACCTTATTTATCTTTCCGGGGGATCGGCAAGGTTTTTCCCGGCGTCAAAGCCCTGGACGACATCAGTTTTGACTGCCATGCCGGACAAATCCATGCATTGATGGGGGAAAACGGCGCGGGCAAATCCACCTTGCTGAAAATTTTGAGCGGCAATTACACGCCGTCGCAGGGAGAAATTCAGATCAAAGGCCAGCCGGTGCGCTTCGCCAATACGATGGACGCGCTGAATGCCGGTGTGGCGATCATCTATCAGGAATTGCATCTGGTGCCGGAAATGACGGTAGCGGAAAACATCTATCTGGGACAACTGCCGCACAAGGGCGGGCTGGTAAACCGGTCGCTGCTGCGTTATGAAGCCGGTTTGCAATTACAGCATCTCGGGCTGGATATCGACCCGGACACCCCGCTGAAATATCTGTCCATCGGGCAGTGGCAGATGGTGGAAATCGCCAAGGCGCTGGCGCGTAACGCCAAGATTATCGCCTTTGACGAGCCGACCAGCTCGCTGTCGGCGCGGGAAATCGAACAGCTGTTTCGGGTGATTCGCGAGTTGCGCAGCGAAGGTCGGGTGATTTTGTATGTGTCGCACCGTATGGAGGAAATCTTTGCGCTGAGCGATGCCATCACCGTGTTCAAAGACGGGCGCTACGTGAAAACCTTTAGCGACATGCAGCAGGTTGACCACGCTCAGTTGGTTCAGGCGATGGTGGGGCGCAATCTGGGCGATATTTACGGCTATCAGCCACGCCCTCACGGCGAGCCGCGGCTGGAACTGCATGAGGTGAAAGCGGTGGGCGTGAAATCGCCGATTTCATTATCCGTACGCAGCGGTGAAATCGTCGGCCTGTTTGGGCTGGTGGGCGCCGGACGCAGTGAGCTGATGAAAGCGCTGTTCGGCGCTACCGGGATTACCGGCGGCGAGGTGCGGCTGGACGGTCAGCCATTACACGCCAGAACGCCTGGCGATGCTATCCGCCGCGGCTTGATGTTGTGCCCGGAAGATCGCAAAGCCGACGGCATCATTCCGGTGCATTCGGTGCGGGACAACATCAACATCAGCGCCCGTCGCAAGCATATTAAAAACGGTTTCATCATCAATGACGCCTGGGAGGAGGAAAATGCCGATCATCACATTCAGGCGCTGAATATCAAAACGCCGTCGCCGACGCAGCTGATCATGAACCTGTCCGGCGGTAATCAACAGAAGGCGATCCTTGGCCGTTGGCTGTCGGAGGACATGAAAGTGATCATGCTGGATGAACCGACCCGCGGCATTGACGTCGGCGCCAAGCATGAAATCTATCACGTGATCTACGAACTGGCCCGTCAGGGCATTGCCGTGCTATTTGCCTCCAGCGACTTGCCTGAAGTGCTGGGACTGGCGGATCGCATCGTGGTGATGCGCGAGGGCGCCATTTCCGGCGAACTGCTGCACGATGAAGCCAGTGAACAGCACGTCCTGAGTCTGGCGATGTTGAAAACGACTGCTACTGAACCCGCGGTTGCCTGACCGCCAAGGAGTTGATGATGTCTACGGTTAGTTCCCCTTCCCACGCCGGCAAATCTCATGGCTTTAGCCTGTCCCGCATTTGGGATAATTACGGCATGTTGGTGGTGTTTGCCGCCCTGTTTCTGGCTTGTGCGTTGTTCGTGCCGAATTTCGCTACCTTCGTCAACATGAAAGGGTTGGGCCTGGCAATCTCCATGTCGGGCATGGTGGCGTGCGGCATGCTGTTTTGCCTTGCTTCCGGCGATTTTGACTTGTCGGTCGCGTCGGTGATTGCCTGCGCCGGTGTCACCACCGCGGTAGTGATCAACCTCAGTGAAAGTTTGTGGTTGGGCGTCGGCGCCGGGCTGTTGCTGGGGGTGGCGTTCGGTTTGCTCAACGGGTTTGTCATCGCGCAACTGAAAATCAACGCGCTGATCACCACACTGGCGACCATGCAGATTGTGCGTGGGCTGGCGTACATCATCTCCGACGGCAAGGCGGTGGGTATCGAAGATGAGCGTTTCTTCACGTTGGGGTACGCCAACTGGCTGGGGTTGCCGGCGCCGATCTGGCTGACGGTCATTTGCATGGTGCTGTTCGGTTTACTGCTCAATAAAACCACCTTTGGGCGTAATACGCTGGCGATTGGCGGCAATGAAGAAGCGGCCCGGCTGGCCGGGGTACCGGTGGTTCGCACCAAAATCATTATTTTCGGCCTGTCCGGGCTGGTTTCCGCCGCCGCCGGCATCATTCTGGCGTCGCGTATGACCAGTGGCCAGCCGATGACGTCGATCGGCTATGAATTGATTGTGATTTCGGCGTGCGTACTGGGCGGTGTGTCACTGAAAGGCGGCATCGGCAAGATATCCTATGTCGTGGCTGGGGTGTTGATTCTGGGAACGGTGGAAAACGCCATGAACTTGCTGAATATTTCGCCCTTTGCTCAATATGTGGTGCGTGGTTTGATTCTGCTGGCGGCGGTGATTTTTGACCGCTACAAGCAACTGTCGAAGAAAACGGTGTGATAACCGATGAGCGCCGGCCCTGAGCCGGCGCTACCCATAACAGACGAGAATCTCTTTTCAGGAGGCCGCATGTATCACCGTATGGCGCATGAGTCACAACCCAACCCGTTGCTGCCCGGTTATGCGTTTAACGCCTATCTGGTGGCCGGGTTGACGCCGATTCTGGCAGGTGGGCCGCTGGATTTCTTTATCGACCGTCCGGACGGCATGAAGGGGTACATCATCAACCTGACCATCAAAGGCCAGGGCAAAGTGCTGGATGGCGACGATACGTTTTTCTGCAATCCCGGCGACCTGCTGCTATTTCCCCCCCGTTCGCGGCACTACTATGGACGCGCTCCCAGCAGCGACTGTTGGTATCACCGCTGGGTCTATTTCCGGCCGCGGGCCTACTGGGCCGACTGGCTGGAATGGCACAGCAAAGGGTGCGACGTCGGGCGGCTGACGCTGTCCAGCACCGGGTTGTTGCAGGAGTTCGATAAACTGTTCGCCAATATTGAACAGACCCACCGTTCCGGCCGGCGTTTTGCCGAAGAGCTGGCGATGAACCTGCTGGAGCGCCTGCTGTTGCGCGCAATGGAGGAAGACCCGCAGAGCCCGCAACGGATTATGGACCCGCGGGTGATCGAAGCCTGTCAGTTTATTACCGGCAATCTGGCCGGTGAGCTGCGAATTGATGAGGTGGCGCGCCATGTGTGTTTGTCGCCGTCGCGGCTGGCGCATTTGTTTCGTGAGCAGGTAGGGGTGAATATCCTGCGCTGGCGCGAAGATCAACGGGTGATTCGCGCCAAATTGTTGTTGCAGACGACCCAGGAGTCGATCGCCGCCGTCGGGCGGGTGGTGGGCTATGACGATCAACTCTATTTTTCCCGCGTGTTCCGTAAACGGGTCGGCGTGAGCCCCAGCGATTTCCGCCGTCGCAACAGCGAAATCCATCATCCGGCGTTGGAAAGATCACTGGATGCCTCGGCCTGGCGGGGGGAACTGCTTGCATCACATCCGTGGATGGCAACGCCGTAACGTTTCGTGACCAGTCGTGAGCGCCGTTGGCGTTCACGGCCGATATTGAACACGGAACCGTCCGATAATTATCATTTTCCCCAGTGCTATACTAGGCTGTGTTCCGCCAGCGGTATGTTGGTGCGGGATGCGGCCTAATTGCAACAGGACTACGGGTCTGATCTTCAGGTCCGCCAATGAGGGGAAATATATGACGGATACCATCCGTGTTGGTCTATTGGGTTATGGCTATGCCAGTAAGACGTTTCATGCGCCGTTAATTGCCGCCACGTCAGGCATGAAGCTGGCGGCCGTGTCCAGCAGTGATGCCGGGAAGGTTCAGGCGGACTGGCCCTCGATGCGAGTCGAACAGGAGCCGCAGGCATTATTCAATGATCCCGATATCGATTTGATTGTTATTCCCACGCCCAATGACACCCATTTCCCGCTGGCCCGTCAGGCATTGATGGCGGGTAAACATGTGGTGGTGGATAAACCGTTCACCGTGACACTGTCACAGGCGCGTGAGTTGCGTCAACAGGCGGAGCACGTGGGTAAGCTGCTTTCCGTATTTCACAACCGGCGCTGGGACAGCGATTTTTTGACGTTGAAACATTTGCTGAAAACCGGGGCGCTGGGCGATGTGGTGTACATGGAGTCGCACTTTGATCGCTATCGGCCGGCAATCCGTCAGCGCTGGCGCGAAGACGGCGGCGAAGGGAGCGGTATTTGGTACGATCTGGCGCCGCATTTGATTGATCAGGTGCTGCAACTGTTTGGTTTGCCGGTGGCGATTCAGGCCGATCTGGCGCAATTGCGCCCCGGGAGTAAAGCCACGGATTATTTCCATGCCACTTTGATTTATCCCCAACGGCGTATTGTGGTGCATGGCACTATGCTGGCGGCAGCGGAAAGCGCTCGTTATATCATTCATGGTACTCAAGGCAGCTACGTGAAATTCGGCCTCGACCCGCAGGAAGATCAGTTAAAAGCAGGTGAAAAACCCGAGGATCACGACGACTGGGGGCAGGACAACCGCGATGGCGTGCTGACATTGCATCGCGATGGCGTACTGGCGGCGCAAACGGTGCCGACGATTCCCGGCCACTATCCTGCTTACTATGCCGGTATTCGAGATGCCTTACTAGGAAAAGGCGATAACCCGGTTCCCGTTGAGCAGGCCATCAATGTCATGGAACTGGTTGAACTGGGACTGACCTCACATGAACAGAAAAAAGCGATGACGTTGAGAAACAGTTAGCCTGCCAGGTATTCATGATTTGTGACGGAAAACCCATAATGCGAGACAGGTTTCAGCCTTGCATTATGGGTGTTTATTGCTGATAGTAGGGCATTGTTTAAGCAGGCGATCTTAGGATCGCCTGTATTTTTTATGTCTGAGGATGCAAACACGCTATGGCATGGTTACAACGCTTGAAAATTGACAAATTTTTGCTGGTTTTGATTGCGGTCGTTATCACCGCGTCTATTTTCCCGTGTGAGGGCGCGACCAAGGTTTTCTTCGAAAATCTGACCAATGCGGCCATCGCACTGCTGTTTTTCATGCATGGCGCCAAATTATCCCGTGAAGCCATTACCGCCGGGATGGGCCACTGGCGGCTGCATCTGGTGGTGTTTGCCAGTACCTTTATTCTGTTCCCGTTACTGGGGCTCGGCATGGCGTTCCTCTCTCCGCAGATATTAACACCGGGGTTGTACCTCGGTTTCCTGTATTTGTGCGCGCTGCCGGCCACCGTACAATCGGCGATTGCGTTTACGTCGATGGCGCGCGGCAACGTCGCGGCGGCTATCTGTAGCGCATCGGCCTCCAGCATTTTGGGGGTATTCCTGTCGCCGGTACTGGTCGGATTGCTAATGCATACCCAGGGAGGGCAAACTGATACGCTGCATGCAATCGGTTCGATTATCATGCAGTTGATGGTGCCGTTCGTTATCGGTCATCTGTCTCGTCCACTGATTGGTGGTTGGGTTGACCGCCATCGTAAACTGATCAATATCACTGACCGGTCATCAATTCTTTTAGTGGTGTATGTGGCGTTTAGTGAGGCGGTGGTACAGGGCATCTGGCACCAGATTAATGGCTGGTCGCTGTTGGCGGTGGTGGTGTGTTCGTTGGTGCTGCTGGGAATTGTGCTGGTGTGCACCACGCTGGCGGCGCGTAAACTGGGATTCAGTACCCCGGATGAAATCACCATCGTTTTCTGTGGATCAAAAAAGAGTCTGGCGAACGGTATACCAATGGCTAATGTGCTGTTTCCTGCGGCGGCCGTCGGTGCAATGGTGTTACCGCTGATGATTTTCCACCAGATTCAGTTGATGGTATGCGCGACGCTGGCACAGCGGTATGCGAAGCGCACCGCACCGTTGGGCGATTCAGCAACGGCGACCGAAAAGTAATTGATAAGTCACGTAATTAAGTGGTCATTCCATTGAAAGTAACTATTGAATGGATAGTTACTTTATGGGATAGTCAACAAAGTAAATCTTTATTATAGTGGACGCCTGTGAGGCGGGTTTGTGCGGCTCACAGATACAAGGATATTTAAATTAATCGTTATTTATGAGGGACATACATGTATAAAAAAGTTTTGCTTTCGCTGAGTTTGCTCAGTGCTGTCGCCACCTCCCAGGCTTATGCCGCCAATACCGAAACCTGTGTCAAGACTGACGAGAAAGCTATCGCCAGTTTGTTTGATCGCTGGAATGCATCGCTGCAGACCGGTGATGCCAAGAAAGTTAACGCCAATTATGCCGCCGATGCAGTATTACTGCCGACACTGTCTGGAAAAATTCGAACAACAGATGCTGAGCGTATTGATTACTTTGAGCATTTCTTACCGAAAAAACCTGTTGGTAAAATTGATAACCGCGTTATCAAAATTGGTTGTAACGAAGCATTGGATATCGGTAACTACACCTTTACCTTCGGCGATAAGTCACAGGCTAAAGCGCGTTACACCTATACCTATGGCTACAAAGATGGCAAATGGTTGATTACCAGCCATCACTCGTCTGTACAGCCGCAGGACTGATTATACCGGGATAGCGTACGATAACGCTGTCTGTGTGTGAAAAAGCGGATACCTCAGGTATCCGCTTTTTTTATCGGCAAACCGTGAACCGATTCGCCGCTATGAATCAGGCTTGCCGTTGCAGGGCGCGTTGACGCAATCTCTGTTTTTCCTGCTCGGAGATAAATGCAATACGCAGTCCGTTCTCCTGTGCCTGGCGGATATCCTCCGGCGACAAGCCGGCTTCTGGTGCGGCGATTTCATATTCATGACGGATGTCGATGCCCTGAACCGCCGGATCATCGGTATTGATCGTGGCCGGAATGCCGTGGTGCAGAAAATGTACCAGCGGGTGTTCGTTCATCGCTTTTACCGTGCTGGTTTGCAGGTTAGACGTCAGGCAGGATTCAATACCAATCTGGTGCTCGGCCATATATTCCATCAGCGCGCTGTCGACGATGGCGGCGACGCCATGACCGATACGCTCGGCTCCCAGTTGTTGTATTGCCTGCCAGATGCTTTCCGGCCCGGCGGCTTCGCCGGCATGGACGGTGATACGCCAACCAGCATCGCGAGCGCGGGTAAAATGGGGCGAGAATAACTCACCGGGAAACCCGAGTTCATCACCGGCCAGATCGATGGCGACAATGCCGTCTTTGTGCGCCAGCAGCGCTTCCAGTTCTTGCTCGCAGGCATGGCTGCCGAAGGTGCGGCTCATGATGCCAATCAGACGCACCATGACGCGGTGGTCATAATCACGGCAAGCCGTAGTGATACCGTCGATCACCGCGTCTACCACACCTTCCAGCGGCAATTGATGGCAACGGGCCATGTAGTAGGGAGAAAAGCGCAGTTCGGTGTAATCAAGACCGGCACGGATAGCATCCTCCACATTTTCGTAAGCGACTCGACGGCAGGCGTCCAGCGATCCTAATACAGCGACACCCCAGTCCAGTTTTTGCAGGAAGCTGATCAAATCGGGTTCGCTATCGACTATCTGAACGTGAGGAAGCAGGGAGGCCAGGTCATGGCCGGGCAACTCGATATTGAACTGACGGCCCAAATCAAGGATGGTCTGTGGGCGGATATTACCATCAAGATGGCGATGGATATCCGTCAATGGAATGTACGGATCAATCATGTTTTAGTTTTACTCGTTTTTTATAAAAAAATCCATCAGCAGGCGATATTCCTCATGACACTGGCGTTAGCGGCTCCGCACCATGAGGGACAGGGTCTGATAATTCGGTATGCAGTATAAGAATAAAGGTACGTATATTTCTATTGATAAAAAGAAATTTTCGCATATCGACGAGGCGCTGGCGTCAGCCTATTTCGGGCGGTCAACCTTTGGCATAAGGGGTAAATGGCGCATTGGCAAGAATAACACCCAACGTAATGACGACGACGCCAATGACATTAGGCAAAGAAAAATGCTCGCCCAGTAACGGGACGGCGAGTAAATAAGCCAGCGCCGGACATAATGACCCTATCAGCGCACTGCGGCTTGGCCCGAGTTTCTGCACGGCAACGGTATAACTCAAGCTGGAAATAATTCCCGTACCCAATCCTTGTATCAGCAGGAACGGCAGCATCTCGTGCAGCGTGACGCTACGGAGATGTGATTCGACAACGCCTGTCGTCATTAAACCAAGCAACAGTAAGGCGGATGGAAGACTGAGCAACAAGACGCACCCGATCGTATCAAGTCCACTGCGGCGGATTGCCAGCGTATAGCCACCCCACAAAAGACTGGCCAGCAGCAGCATGGCACTACCGTGCATCATGGTTGTACTGAATCCCGGTAACACCATGGAGACGACTCCCACCAAAATAAGCAGAATGGCGCGCAATTGTGTCGTGCCGACGCGATGCCGAAACAGGACGAAAGCTAACAAGGCGACTGAGAGGGGGGACGTGCCAGCGATCAAGGCGGCGACATGCGCGGCCGTCGTTAAGTGGCCGCCTAGCGACGCGATGAAGAAATAGGGGACGCCGCCGCCAACAAGTATGGCGATGATTTCACGTAGGCGAAGGTTTGATAGTTGATGCAGGCGTGCGGGGAGCCAGGGTAACAACAGCAAGGCAGGGATACCGAACCGGAACAACGCAACGTCGGCAATCGACAGTGGTGAAGCGCTAATGGCTCTGATGGAAACGGCAAACAGCGACCACGCTATCACGGCAATGGCCATCGCCACATAGCCCAGCAACAGGCCGGCAGGTTGAGGTTGTACCGGCTGATACGACTGAGCCGTCCGTGGGTTTTTTACGTTTTCAACTTGCATGTCACATCCTTACGGGAATAGTCTTGATTTTGACCATAATACGTAGTTACCCGTGGTGATTTACTGCTATATCTTCTATTTATTCATTCCGTATTGGTGGATTCATCTAATTATGAGCAAACTCGATGCAACGGATCGACAAATCATCACGCTCTTGCAGCAAGACGGACGGCTGACGATCCAGGACTTGTCGGAGAAAATTAATCTCTCGCCAACGCCATGCCTGCGGCGGGTGCGGCAGTTGGAGAAAGCCGGCATTCTTACCGGCTACACCGCTATCGTAAATGAAGAGGCCTACGGCTTGCCGATTACCGCCCTGGTGCGTATTCGTCTGGAGCATCATTCTGAAGCATCGGTCCGGACGTTTGAGCAATCGGTAGGCAACATTGACGACATTATGGACTGCTATGTCATGGCGGGTGATGCAGACTACTTATTACGTGTGTTGGTGAGTAGCTTTCGTGATTATGAACGCTTCGTGCGGGATAAATTACAGAAAATTGGCGGTATTGCTTCAATCGAAACGAGTTTTGCGTATGGAATGGTTAAACGGTCGAAGGTTTTTCCTCGTCTCTGATCGTGGTGTTGCTACCACTGATAGTCGTGTTGCTACCAGGAATGCCGGGGAGAGCGCGAATCGGAAAAGGGAGCCGATGTTGAACCTGATGCTCGGCCCGAATGAAGCCGGCACCGTGTCGGTGCCGGTTACTATGACAGTAAGAGGGAATTACGGGCTGACGGAGGCGTCCGGTTGCGGCGCTTCCGGGGCGTCATCGCCTTGTTCAGGCACGTTTTCCGCCGGTTGAGTGATAAATGGAGCGATAAACTCCGCCAACGGCGTCTTGCGTCCGTTAAAGGTTACCGTCCCGTCGGTGTATTGCAGTGAACTGGTGATCGTGTTGTCTTTGGTGACGGTGATCTGGCTCATCTGACCGATATTCGCCATCAATTGCGCCTGCTGGCGCGCCATCTGCTCGAGTTGTTTTTTCTCTGCATCGGAACCGGGTTTGGCGGCGGTCTGCACCATCAGCTCGGTCACCATATCCAGCGGCACATTGAGCCGGGCCTCGAGGTTTTTGACCGACTGACGAATAATGGCTTCTTCGTCGGAGAGTTGTCCGGTCGGTGCGGCGCTCTTCTGCAGTGGATCGGTTAAATCCAGCGCCAGCGTGAAGGTACTTTCACCTTTGGCGTTTTTCCAACTGAATGGTGCGATCTTGATGCTAGGGTTGCCTTTCAGCAACTGCGGCAGATTATGCAGCACTAAGGCCGCCAGTTGCTGGTTGTAGACTTCCGGGGGAACATGATCGATATTTTGCAGCATCGATTGTAGGTTTTTCTGGTATTCGGTCATAAACTGGCGAGTGCCTTTGCCGTCCAACCCAGAGAAGTTGAAATTCAGGTTCCACGAGCCCAGATTTTGGTCGCGGAATAATGCCGATCCCAGTGACAGCGCCAGCTGTCCGGCCAGGTTCGCGTCATCTTCCGTGGTGTGATTGATCAACGAAAAGTCATTCAATACCAGGCTATCGCCGCTTTGCACGTTCAATGCCAGTTTTTTCAGCGTCAGCCTGGCGTCGCCGATTTCGAGATCGAATTTGCCTTTACGGGTATCGCTGTTAAGCGCCAGATCCTGCAACGTCAGTTTTTCGTTCTGCCCTTGCAGATTCGTTTTCTCCATCGTCAGACTGGCGACATTGCCGGCGACTTTACCGGCGCGCAGATCGCCTGCCAGGTCGACCAACAGCGTTGTACCGCTGAAATTGACCTTCATGTCCTGGTCCGTCACGTCCAGTGCTTCCAGCGTCACGGCGGAGTGGGTATCGCCGTTATAATCGATACGGCTATTCGCCGTGATAAACGGCTTGTTTTTGGTGAGTTCAAACAGCGCTTTTACGGATTCCGTGTTGGCTAGCTCACTGTGTACGGCGGCCATTGCCGGTTTCAGGCTGAACTGATTGCCGGTGAGCGGGAAAGGGCCGTGGAATACGGTTGTGTTGAATACCACTTCCTCATTGGTACCCAACAGGTGTTCGTTGGCATTGCTGCCGTCTGACTGTAAAACCAGTGCGACCTGGCTTTTGAACAGGCCACGCTGATAATCGCGGAATGCCACCTTGACGCCAGCCTGAGGGTAGGCATTTTTCAATTCGCCATTCAGATTATTGGTGACTTCGCCCATATGCTGTTCAATTTGCTTACCGGTAAACCAGGAGGCTCCCCCCCAGGCTGCGGCGAGCGCAATAACGACGCCGGCGGCTACAACTGTTTTTTTTGCCACGTTATATTTCCTTGTTAATTCAAATTTTTATATCCCTTATACCCATTACTCTTCACGCGGCCGGTGTGGTAGCGTTCGCAGTCCGGCTCTACAGAACCGGTGCGGTGCGCTGTTCTAAACGCAACGCACGTCGTCCTGCCACTCGAATAACTTGGGTATCGCAGGGAAATAGATGGCGTTAGGCCATTAAAGGCTGGTTATAGACGCGGGCTATCTGGCCTTGTCCCAGAACCTGTACCGGTGATTCGTTAGCAGGGATAAAGCACGATTCGCCAGGTTGCAACGTCACCTGCTGCGATCCGCGTTCCAGCACTGCCTGACCTTCGACGCAAAAGATAATCGCTGCGCTTTGTTGGTTTAGCGTCTGCGGTACATCAGTAAGATAGTGCAGAGAAAAGGCAAAGTCATCGACCGGGATAGGGAAACTCAGTTCGTTGGCTGTTTTTATCGGCGATGTCAGTAATGAATCGGCCGATATGGATTCAAAACGGACGTTGGCGAGCAATTCCGGAATATCGATGTACTTTGGCGTCAGACCGGCGCGCAAAACGTTATCCGAATTGGCCATCACTTCCAGCGCCACGCCATGAAGGTAGGCATGTGGGGTTTGTGCATACAAAAACATCGCTTCGCCTGGTTGCAGTGTGACGACATTGAGCAGTAACGGAGAGAACAAACCGCCATCATCAGGATAAAACTGCGCAATAAAGCGAATGGTATCCCACGGTTCGCCTTGCCTGCTGTCCAGTACGCGTTTCAGCTCGGCAATGGCGGCGGCTTTCTGCTCGCCGTTCATGCTGAGCAGGCTGGAAAACAGAGCGCTCAGCGTCTGGCTGTCCGGGTGTGATAAATAGGCGGCAATCGCCGGGTGGGCGCCGGCCAGCGGCTGAAGTAACTCAGCTATCTCCGCCAGCGCGCGAAAGCCATTCATCGCCAGATAAGGGGTGAGGGCAAAGACCAGTTCCGGTTTATGGTTCGCGTCTTTGTAGTTGCGTTGGGGCGAATCAAGCGCAATGCTGGCTGCATTTTCCCGGGCGAACCCTTTCCCGGCGGCGGATTTGCTGGGGTGAACCTGAATCGACAACGGTTGTTCGGCGCATAATACCTTGAACAGGAACGGCAACTCGCCAAAGCGTTTCGCCACCGCTTCACCCAATATGCCCGGTTGGTCGTTATCAATTATCTGCCGCAGATTATGCGCTTGCCCTTGCTCGTCAATCAGCACAGAGCTGCTTTTCGGGTGAGCGCCCATCCACAATTCCGCCATTGGCAGGTTGCCTGGATTCTCAATTCCATACAGTTCTGTTAACGCATGTTTACTGCCCCAGGCATAATTCTGCACACTGTTGCGCATTTTTTGCATAATATTTTCCTGCCATTAAACAGATTGTTAATTTATGTGGTGATAACGGCGGATAGTCAGACCAGAAAGGTTGCTCCGTCTTTGTGCCCGCTATGCTAATGCTTTATATGCCATGATTCCAGAAGGGTAAAAATTCGCACTCCTCTGAAAGTGACTTGTCTCGTAAAGGAGAAAACCATGTCAGACACGCGCATTGAGAAAGATTCGATGGGGCCGATCGCCGTACCGGCGGCGCATCTGTGGGGGGCGCAAACCCAGCGTTCACTGGAACATTTTCGTATCTCGGAAGAGAAAATGCCCCGTGCGTTGATTATGGCGCTGGCTCAGACTAAACGTGCGGCGGCGCGCGTCAATATGGATCTGGGGCTATTAGCTGCCGCGACAGGCGATGCCATCATTCAGGCGGCGGATGAAGTGCTTGTCGGTCAGCATGTCGGTGAATTCCCGTTGGCTATCTGGCAGACGGGCTCGGGTACGCAAACCAATATGAATATGAATGAGGTGCTGGCGAATCGGGCGAGTGAACTGTTGGGGGGCGTGCGGGGTAATGAACGGCTAGTGCACCCGAATGACGATGTCAACAAAAGCCAGAGTTCTAACGATGTTTTCCCCACGGCGATGCATGTGGCGGCGGTGACCGTGGTGCGGGAGCAACTGATTCCGGAACTGAACGCATTGCAGCACACACTGGCGGATAAGGCGGCACAATTTGCCGATATCGTCAAGATTGGGCGAACCCATTTGCAGGATGCGACGCCGTTGACCCTGGGGCAGGAGATTTCAGGTTGGGCGGCGATGTTGTCGCATAATCTGCGTCATCTTGAAACCAGTATGCCACACCTGAGTGAACTGGCATTAGGGGGAACCGCGGTCGGAACCGGCTTGAACACCCATCCTGAATACGCTGTGCGGGTGGCGGCGGAATTAGCAACCTTAACGGGACACCCGTTCGTCACCGCGCCGAATAAATTTGAAGCACTGGCTACCTGTGATGCGCTGGTTCACGCCCATGGCGCGTTAAAAGGGCTGGCGGCGTCATTGATGAAGATTGCCAACGATGTTCGCTGGCTGGCTTCCGGGCCGCGTTGCGGGATTGGTGAAATCGCCATTCCTGAAAATGAGCCGGGCAGTTCAATTATGCCGGGGAAGGTGAATCCCACACAGTGCGAAGCGCTGACCATGCTGTGTTGTCAGGTGATGGGTAACGATGTGGCGGTCAACATGGGCGGTGCCTCCGGTAATTTTGAGCTGAATGTGTTTCGGCCGATGGTGATCCACAATTTCCTGCAATCCGTGAGGCTACTGGCCGATGGCATGAGGAGTTTTAATGAACATTGCGCCATGGGTATCGAGCCTAATCGCGAACGGATCAATCAGTTGTTGAATGAGTCGTTGATGCTGGTGACGGCGCTGAATCCACATATTGGCTATGACAAAGCGGCGGAAATCGCCAAAAAAGCGCATAAAGAAGGGCTGACGTTGAAAGCGGCGGCGTTGAAATTGGGTTATCTCACCGACGTGCAATTTAGCCAGTGGGTTCGCCCGGAGGATATGGTCGGCAGCATGAAATCATGACGCTCAGGCACCGTCATCGGTATACAGATGCAGCCGGGGGATCAACAATCTTAACGGCTTGGCTTTAGGGCGATGGCGGTGCTGAATGTTGTCGGCATCGTAGTCGTTCAGTGCGCCCATAATGGGGATGGCATCTTGCTGGCACAGCACTAACAGCGGCGAGGGGCAGGGGTACTGTATTTGCTTCTGCTCCTCCTGGTACCAGACTCTGGCGATCGGTTGTACTTTCACCGGTCGCTTTATTTTCAGCGATGCCTGTTCCGGCAGGCGTTTCACATCGCTGATTTCCTGCTCCAGCAACGACGCCCATTGTTCCTTACTGTATGGCGCCTGACTGCGTCCCGCTCGCAGGCTTTTCTCCAGCTTTTCCAGCAGGGCATCGCGGGTAATGTTGTTGATAATATTCTTGTTCGCCCAGCCAAATCGTGCCGAAGTCGGATCAACCAGCAGCGTAATCGCACGATAAGCACTCAGCGTAATTAATCCTTTGAGGTGTGAATGCACAAAATCGAAGCGCTGCTCCGGCTCCAGTCCGGATTCGACGGTGACTATCTGTTCCAGCTCTTTTTTCCTGGCGTTTATTTCGGTGACGAGCTGACGTGCCAGCTGCGATTCTTGTTGGTCAACCTGAAAACATAATACGCCCGGCAGGCGGATAGCCGCTTTACTGCTGACGGTTTCTGGATGGTGATGAATAAACAAATGGCGAAAATGCTGTAAACCGAGCTCACGGGCCTCCTCGCCAGAAACAGGGGTGACGTGAATACGTGTTATCGGGTCATGCTCGCTGCCTTTTTCTACCGGCGGCAACCTGAATATGTGCCCGCCGGCGAAGCGGAAATCGCGAAAAAGCTGATGCATTTCAGCTAAATGTGCTTCAAGCGTGGTGAAGCAATGGTTCATGCGTTCAATTAAATCGTAGGCGGGCATAATTAACGGTGCTTTAGTTACAACATACTTTTATTCTATCGCAAACGCTCAGATTAACAACCTCTATTTATTCATGCTTAACAGTGGGAAAACGGCAGTAAAAGCAGAAAATTTACCGGCCTGACTATTCAGGCCGGTGGGGGAAAGTGCCGAAGGTAAATAAAATTTAGTGTCTATCTTTCAGTGACTTCAGTTTACACCCAATCAACAATGCCAGCATCAGCAGGCACGAAAGAAACAACACCAGACCGCTCCAGCCATAGTGATACCAGAAGAATCCCCCCGAGGTGCCGGCCAGGCTAGAACCCATATAATAACAGAATAAATACTGTGACGAGGCCTGTCCTCTGGCGCGCAGCGCACGCACGCCAATCCAACTGCTGGCCACCGAATGGGCGGCAAAGAACCCGGCAGCAAACAGCATCATCCCGACAAACATCACCAGTAATGCACTGAACAGGGTTAGCCACAGGCCGGACAGCATCAGGAGAAGACTACCGACCAGCACCGGCCCTCGGCCAAACCGGGTAATCATTGCCCCGGCACGTGGTGATGCGTAACTGCCGGTCAGATAGACCACCGACAATAACCCCACGATCGTCTGACTCAGGTTATAAGGCGAGGCCAGCAACCGATAACCAATATAGTTAAATAGCGTGACAAAGCTTCCCATCAATAGGAAACCTTCGGCGAATAAGAATGGTAAGCCGGCATCGCGCCAGTGCAAACGGGTGTTGATCCACAAGGTTTTCGGGCGCAGCGAACCTGCGCGAAAGTGGCGAGAATCCGGCAGGATCCGCCAGAATGTCAACGACGCCAGCAGCGCGACAATGCCAATCGCGGCAATAGAGACTCGCCAGTCGAAGAAATCGGTAATCACCCCGGTTAATAAACGTCCACTCATGCCGCCAATGGAATTGCCGCTGATATATAGCCCCATGGAGAAAGCGGCCACGCTGGGATGAATTTCTTCGCTCAGGTAAGTCATCGCTACGGCTGCCACGCCGCTAAGCGACAAGCCCACCAGCGCCCGCATTGCCAATAGCCCGGCCCAATGAGTCATGGTGCAACCAATCAAAGTACAGACCGACGCCAACAATAACGACACTACCATGACGTTTTTGCGGCCAACCGTGTCGGACAACGGGCCGGTAAACAAGAGCCCAACCGCCATGGTAATGGTCGAGACGGAAAGCGACAGGCTGCTGGCCGCTGGCGATACGCCGAATGCTTGCGACAACACCGGCAATATCGGTTGTACGCAGTACAACAGGGCAAAGGTCGCCAGACCGGCGGAAAACAGCGCCAGCGTGACGCGAATGAATGTCGGCGTCCCTCGGGTGATAAACGGTTTTTTGTAACCGGGAGAGTGGGTATTGCGTTGAGGTTGGATGTCGTCAGTGACGGAAACAGGCATTCCCTGTGCAGACAGCGGGGTACTCAAAATCAATCCTTATCCGGAGAAAATACGGCAGAAACATCAGTGCGCGAATCATAGAATTAGCCTGATTGTTTTGTATAATATATTAATTATTAATAATGATACTTTATAAGTATGAATATCGAGCTCAGGCATCTTCGTTACTTCATTGCCGTTGCGGAGGAACTGCATTTCGGGCGTGCCGCCGAAAAGCTGCATATCTCCCAGCCACCGCTCAGCCAGCAGATACAAGCGTTGGAGGAACGGGTTGGCGCTCAGTTATTGGATCGCAACAATCGGAATGTGCGTCTGACGCAGGCGGGGGAACTGTTTCTGAAAGAAGCCTGGTCGATCATTAATCAGGTCAATCAGGCGGCGGAACGTGCTGCCCGCGTCCAGCGCGGAGAAATCGGGGAACTGAATATCGGTTTCACCTCATCGGCGCCGTTTGTCAAACAGGTTTCACGCAGCTTACTGCAATTTCGCCAACGTTACCCCGACGTACATATCCAGATGTTGGAGATCAACACCAAGCAACAGATCGCGCCGTTGCTCGACGGCAAGCTGGATTTGGGCGTAATGCGCAACAATCCGCTGCCGGAAACGCTGCGCCACCAGTTATTGCTGCATGAGCCTATGGTCGCGGTGGTACATGAAGAGCACCCGCTGGCCGCCTCGCCAGGTGGTCGCATCAGTATCCAGCAATTGGCCAGCGAACCCTTCGTATTTTTCGCTCGTGAAGTGGGCACCGCGCTATACGACGAAGTGCTGACGCTGCTAAAAAAATACGGCATTACTCCTTACATCACCCAGGAAGTGGGGGAGGCGATGACGATTATCGGCCTGGTGTCGTCGGGTCTGGGGGTATCTCTGTTGCCCGCATCGTTCCGGCGGATCCGGGTGGATGGCGTCAAGTACTTGTGGTTGCAGGAAAAAGATGCCATCAGCGAAATGTGGCTGGTCACCCATCAGCATCGGCCGCTTAACACCGCCGCACAAACGTTAATCACGTTGATGCTGGGGAGTACTATCAAAAATATGTGCGATTAATCACATATCGAATCAAATATTTGACGACTATTTACAAAAGCCCCACCATAGCCGCAGTTTTTTATTTTACAGCGTAAAAAATACCGTTACGCCTAATCGCAGGAGCCGTTTCACCGTGATTGTCAGTGGTCAGCCGGGACACATCGATCAGATCAAGCAGATGAATGCAGGTGGCGTTTATCGACTGATCGACGAACATGGCCCCATTTCTCGTATTGAGTTGTCAAAAAAGGCTCAACTTGCTCCTGCCAGCATTACCAAAATTGTGCGTGAACTGATGGAAGCGCATCTGGTTCGGGAAACCGAATATCAGGAAATGGGCAGCCGTGGTCGGCCAGCGATTGGGCTGGTGTTGGATACAGAAGCCTGGCATTACCTGTCGGTGCGAATCAGTAACCAGGTCATGACGCTGGCGTTGCGTGACCTGAGTGGTCATTTGGTGGTGGAAGAGCAGGTCGATTTACCCAGCGAGCATCATCAGCCGTTGTTGGACCGGATTCTGACTGAAATCGATCGGTTTTTTATCCGTCACCAGCGAAAACTGGAACGGTTGACCGCCATCGCTATTACGTCCCCCGGTATGGTGGATTCCTCCACCGGCGTTATCCATCGTATGCCGTTTTACCATGTGGAAGAAATGGCGATTGGCCCGGCGCTGGAAAAGCGCACAGGCTTACCCGTCTATCTGCAACATGATATTTGTGCCTGGACTATGGCGGAAGCGCTGTTTGGCGGGTCACGCGGCTGCCAAAACGTCATTCAGATTGTTATTGATCACAATGTCGGCGCCGGCGTGATTACCGGCGGCCGCATTCTGCATGCCGGCAGCCGGACGCTGGTGGAAATGGGTCATACCCAGGTTGATCCTTATGGCAAACGCTGTTATTGCGGCAACCACGGCTGCCTGGAAACCGTCGCCAGTATTGAAAGTATGCTGGAACTGGCGCAACAGCGCCTGAAAGGTTCGATGAGTTCACTGTTGCACGGCTCGCCGCTGACGGTCGAGTCTCTGTGCGACGCGGCGTTAAAAGGCGATCAACTGGCAAAGGATATTATTGTTGATGTGGGGAATAACGTGGGCCGGATTGCCGCCATCATGGTTAACCTGTTTAATCCGGAAAAAATTCTGATTGGCTCGCCGCTGAATCAGGCGGCCGACATTTTGTATCCCGCTATCCTTGACTGCATTCGCCGTCAGGCATTACCGGCTTATAGCCATCACCTGCAAGTCACATCGACCCATTTCTATAATCAGGGTACGGTTCCCGGCGCGGCGCTCATCAAAGATGCGCTCTATAACGGCTCACTGCTGATTAAGCTGATGCAGGGCTAACACACCGCTCAGTCGCGCGTGCTGACCGACAAAACATTGCGCTAACGCAAGCCGTATCGGCGGCCCATCCCCTAGACTTTAAGCCTCATCAGTAAGTTGTTTTGAGGTTTATTTTTTCAGGTGGGCCTGCCGGAGTGATGTTTTCATGTTAAAGCGTATGTTTGTTACAGGAACGGATACTGCCGTTGGTAAGACAGTGGTATCGAAGGCGTTATTACAAGCGCTGACGAAAACGGGCAAAACGGTGGTGGGGTATAAACCAGTCGCCAAAAGCTGTAAAGAAACGGAAGAGGGGCTACGTAACAAAGATGCGCTGGTGTTACAAGAAGCATCGTCAATCTCCTTGTCTTATCAGCAGGTCAACCCGGTGTCGCTTGTGGAAGACGAAATCAGCGCGAGCGAGCAACAGATTAACTACTGCGCCATGACCGAAGGATTACACCACCTTGGCGGGTTATCGGACATGGTAATTGTCGAAGGCAGCGGCGGCTGGCGTACGTTAATGAATGATATGCGAACCTATTCCGAATGGGTCGTTCAGGAACAATTGCCGGTGGTACTGGTAGTTGGAATCAAGCTGGGCTGCATCAATCATGCGTTGCTGACGGCACAGGCTGTTATTAACGATGGATTGCCGTTGGTCGGTTGGGTAGCGAACCGCATCAATCCCGGCCTGGCCAATTATGCCGAAATCATTCATGCCTTGCGTGAAAAAATCCCCGCGCCTCAATTGGGCGAATTGCCGTATCTCCCGCGTGCCGAACAACGGGATTTATCTGCTTACATCGATCTTTCCGCGATTAACCCGTCGATTTAGCCTGAAGGCTCAGGCGTCATTCATCTCAATCATACGTGTTTGTTTATCCGTTCTCCGGTGACAAAAAACAAAGGGGGATAATTCCCCCTTATGTGATATCGCGGTTTTAGTGCTGAAATTATGGTGTTACAGGGCGGCCGGAGCGACGATCGAGACAACGTGATGAATTGGGCTCCCAGTAGGCATTGAAGTTAGCGCTGGCTTTGCATTTCTCTGCAAGCGCTTCCGTCATATCCGCTTTGTCAAAATCCCGGTCTGCCTTGTCGACACGTTTTTCGAGATGTTTATTCACTTTATTGCGTAATGTGCGGGTTTCATTCCAGTCTTCGCTACTCTGGCGCGCTGCTTCTTTGGATAAGGCGCTATTGCCATTATCAATCACGATGTGCTGCGCGGCCTGCACGGATGACAAAAGCCCCAGGCTAAGTAGAGAAGATGTGATGAGAAGGCGTAGACGACGTGTTTTTTTCTGCATGTTTCACCCAGACAGGATTTTCTATAAATACGATGACGGCGTTGTCATACCAAAAGATATCTTAACGGTGACTATAGCATTCGCTGCCATCAACAAACTATAACTGACCCAACATATTCAGGGAAAGCCGCCTCTCACCATGAAATATCTGCATCACCATGATGTCCCTTGAATACGAACGTTATATTAATGACGCGCTGCGTCGAAAGCAGCGCGATGTGAAGGAATTACTCGTCACGGTTGACTTTCAGGCCGCCATAGGTCTGGCTGACCGGCATCATTTCCAGCGCGTTGATATTGATATGAGGCGGTAATGTCGCCACCCAGAACACGGCTTCGGTGACATCCTCCGGCGTCAGCGGGTTCGATTTATCATAGGTCTGACTCACCTTGGCTTCATCCCCCTTAAAGCGGACGGCGGAGAACTCGGTGCCGCCGACCAGACCGGGTTCAATATTGGTAACGCGTACCCGAGTCCCGGACAGGTCTGCACGCAGCCCCAGGCTGAACTGACGTACAAATGCCTTGCTGGCACCGTAGACATTCCCGCCCAGATAAGGCCAGTTGCCGGCAGTGGAACCGATATTAATGATATGGCCGACATTGCGCTTCACCATTTCCGGCAATAGCGCATGGGTCATGAACACCAGACCTTTATTGTTGGTGTCGATCATGGTTTCCCAGTCATCGACATTCGCTTTGTGGGCCGGTTCCAGCCCCAGTGCCAGCCCGGCATTGTTGACCAGCACATCAATGGTACGCCATTCGGCAGGCAGCTCAGCAATAGCGTGCTCGATAGCTTGCCGATCGCGAACATCAAGACGAAGCGTGAAAAGCGCATCGCCAAATTCAGCCTTCAACGCATCAAGACGTTCCTGACGACGCCCTGTGGCGATAACCTGATGACCTTCTTTGATAAACCGCCGGGTAATCGCCTCACCAAAGCCTGCCGTCGCACCGGTAACCAAAATAATCATGCGTTTTTCCTCTTGTTATTTCTGACTGCACTATCCTGAATTAACTCAATAACCTGCGCAACTTAGTCTGTACTGATTAGTCCGTACTGCTGTATCGCAAAGAGACAGCCTCATCGTTTGCAGCAACATCATATAGCCACGAGCATACCTTAACCCTGTCGCTATCTCTATGTCAGTATTGATCTTTTCAGGAAGCCTCGCAGACGGGATAGAGACTTGCAGTATTTTGCAGACAGAGCCTCGGGGAGGCTCGCAGCCCGGCAAAACAGGTTCGTCATAGGCCGCTTTCCGGCACGATGCAACCGAATGGCCGATACCGCCTTACCGGGGTTAGGGGGACCGCCCTCGGTGAGGCGATACGGGTCATGCGTCGTTCATTTCCTGATTATCTGCTTCTACGGCGTCGTACAGCCGCTCCAGAATATCCGGAAATGCCGACTGAACCCGGTTCCAACTGGGGACAAACGGTTTATCCCCCGGACTGTCGCTGTATACCTGTCCGGATTGGGTAATGACATCGGCGAACAGCTCTACCGCCGACTCCTCGGTATGTCGATCAAAATGCAGGCCGTTCATGCGGGCATCGTGTTCAAATGAGTCGATCATATCCAGCGCGGTCCGATAATACGTGGCCCGCAGCACCCGGAATGAATCAGTAGTGATATTTACGCCCTGGATTGCCAGTTTGCGGTATAGCGCTTTGGTGATATCCATTGCCATACGTTGCAATCCGGAACTCGGGTCGTTTTCTGACATCGGTTGATGTTTATGGTCGTAATTATCGGCGATATCCACCTGACAGATACGGCTGGTTGCCGTTCCGCGGTGAATTTCCGACAACATGCCGATTTCCAGCCCCCAGTCGCTTGGAATGCGCAAGTTCCGTAGCACATGGCTACGCATCGCGAATTCGCCGGATAATGGATAACGGAAACTGCGCATATACTCGAGATAGTCTGAATTACCGTAAACGCTTTGCAACGATTTCAACAGTGGAAACACCAGCAAACGCCCAACGCGCCCGTTGAGTTTTCCTTCGGCTACCCGCGCATAATAGCCTTTGCAGAAATCGTAGTGAAAATAAGGGTTGGCAATGGGGTAGAGCAAGCGAGCCAGCATGGCGCGATCATAAGTGACAATGTCACAATCATGCAAGGCGATGCAGGCAGTACGGCGCGACGCTAAGGTATAGCCGACGCAAAACCAAACATTACGGCCTTTCCCTTGTTCCATCGGCGCCAATTCTTTGTCGGTCAACTCCTGACTGAGTCGGGTCAGGCGAGGGCCATCGTTCCACAGAATGCGGTGCCGCTGTGGAAGACGAGAGAAAAATTGCCGGGCAAACAGAAACTGTTCGCGGTCAGCCCGATCAAGCCCGATGACGATTTCAGACAGATAGGGGACCTGAGCCAGCATATCGACAATCTTACCCAGCGCCGGGCCTTCCAATTCTGAGAACAGGGAAGGGAGGATCAGCCCCATACTGCTCTGGCCGGAAAATACCTGTAACTCGTATTCCAACTCTTCGACGCTGCGCCGGGTAAGATTATGAAAATTGGTAATAATGCCATCCTGATAAAACTCGCTCATGGGGATTATTCCTCCTTTATTAATCAAGCAGTTCCGCTTCATAACGACCGAGAAAATAGGTGAGTCCTTCGCTCCAGCCGGCCGGTCCGGCGGCTTGGGTACGGTAAATCTCTTTACAAGAACCAGGTGACAACGTCACATAATGGTTGTGGTTTCCTTTAATGATCACGGCGTAGTCAGTCGCTTCCAGCAATGACGTATCGTTTGGTCCATCACCGAGCCCGATAGTAGCCAACGTTTGTCTGGTTGCTGCTTGCATCTGTTTTATCAATTGATGCACTGCGATACCTTTGCTGATGCCGTTATGCATCACGTGAAGAAAACGGCCGCCTTGCGTTAAAGAGAGCTTTTTTTGGGCCAGACAGGCCCTGAATATTTCCAGCGATGCCGTATCGCCCTGCCACAGTAGCGGTTCGGAAGCATGGCGTTGGCGGGCCAGCGCTGCTTGCGGCACAGTCAGCCCTGTAACCGCCGCTACCGCAACATCATCCATGTCGGCAAAGCCACGGAATACAAAACCGTAGCGTTCACGCAACAGCTGTAACTGCCGGCAGATATCAGAGTAGGTAAGAGAGGCGGTTGAAGGCGAAGAAAGCCGGGATGACGGCAACAGAATATGCGCGCCGTTTTCTGCTATGGCCGGCATATCACTCAATCCCAATGCCTGCTGTAGCGGCATAATTTCTGCCGCCGTTTTGCTGGTTGTGATGATGATCGGTACCTGCTGACGTTGCAGCCGGTTCAACCATGGTTTGGCGTCATCCCAGCGGTAGGTATCGTGATCCAGCAGTGAACCATCCAGATCGGTAAAAATAACCCAATTCGTAGTCAATTCAGGCACTTTTGCCTCCTGTATAGATACTACAGATTTGCTTAGGGTGCGGTACAAGACAACTGACATGCGGATTGACGATAAAACGCTATTCGCCAGATTATTGTGATGGAAATGATTTGGGTGCTTTCTAAGCCTAGGCAGAGATCACTATTTTCGCAAACTGTGGGTAAGACGCTGACCGCGAATGACTGGCCAGCCGAGTGTCATAACCCGCCTGACCTTACATTGGTTCGCATAATGTATATTATGTTAAATCTTGTTTAATGCACAATTACTTCACTAACCAATCCTCACCACTGAAAATCATGTAGTTAAAGCGTCTCTCACCTTTTCATTGCGGCAGTAATGTTTAAGAGTTATTTTCTTCATATCCATGCATTTGATGAGGACTTTATGGTGTTTGTAGTCACTCAGCTCAATGTTGTACCGCATAAGCGCCTGTGGGTGTTGGTCGATTCAGAAACAAGCCTGCCACTTTTGTTTCCACTTAGATTTCTTGTCGATCGCCTGTCTTTGCGTTCTGCGTCTACTCAAGCAACCACCCTCCAGGCGTTAAAGTTTTTCTATGAGTTTTGGTTTAATAAACATGGAGTAACTTTTTGCTTCAGTTTTTACCAGTCGGGGCATAATCCTCTGATTGCTATTGAAGAGCTGGAGGCTTTTTCCCATTATTTGGAATGCAGGAAACCTAGTGTTCCTGTACTCAGGATCGCAAACCACCAAAAACCGGATGCTCAAAGTTGTACAAATGCAAAGCATGTGCATGCGGTTATTCGCTTTATCACATATATGATTAATACTTATATTTCGCCACGGTATATGGATGAATCTCCTAAAGAATTGTCTCGTCTTTCCTCTCGATTGACAAATCGAGTATCGATGCTCCGGGATGAGTTTCAAATTGGTAAAATAAAAAAATCTCACAAACAATTCCGTAGCTTGACGACCGAGATGGTAAGGGTTCTTTACGAGGTTATCAGGCCGAGTTCACGTTCCCGAGCGAACCCTCTGAATCCCTTCCCTATCGGAGAAATTCAGTTTCGTAATTACTTAATTTGTCGTCTTTTGCTAAATTATGGTTTGCGTGTCAGTGAACTCCTACTTCTGGAAATAAAGTGGTTGGTTGCGGGGGAATGGTAAAAATTCGTTGCGATTTAATGAAATCAGCCGTTTCAAAGGTATTGATGGCTCCCATACAATTGACGATGCTTATATCAAATTTATGAAATCCATGCTGGTACTTGTATACCAGGGACGGAACCGAAACATATCTCCATCTGTAGCCATAGCAACCTTGATGATTTTAAAACGCCGGTACCATGCGTTGGTGGAAACTACCGGACAAACTCACCCAGTTTACTTAACCACAGACGTTATTCTTCGTGCAATGGATGTCCTAAGTGCCGCATCAACACCGGGCGATCCTAACACTGCCAATTATAAAGGCCGCTGTGTAAGTCTTCAGAAACTGATAAATCATCAGGCATTTACTCTTGTTACTTTGCAATATGTTTCTGATATTCAGTACACCAACCAAACTAATTTAACCCGCAAGGCTCAGGAAGCCATTGCACTAAAACGCCAGGATAAGCTGGCTGATATGACCACCGATGGTGAGGATTCATTGATTACTATTCGTGGTTTCTTGAATATTGTTGCTTTAATCCACCGAGTAGAAAGTGATGCCGAGAAGATCGCTCTAAATTGCTTGTTATTACTCGTTATTACTGGTTTTCGTTCTGTTGAAGCGTTTAACCTTAGACAGGATGCCCTGGTCAAACGCCATATTGATGACTCAGCAGCACGTAAGCGGCTCCAGGACAAGGGACTTCCTGATTATTTCCTTGGCATACGCTATGTCGGTGTTAAAGGTGCTGGAGAACGCACGCACTGGGTAGAACCGTTAGCTGTACCGCTGGTTGAGAACATATTCAAAGTGGTAAAAAAACTGACCGCACCGATGCGTCGCCATCTGATCTATTTGCGGGAAAAAGCGTTTAGCGATTACTTGCCAATAGGCATCAACGCCCTGTCTGATGAATTAATTGAGTTGGATAATGTGGTCGAACATATGATTCAAACCACATCAAGTTCTCGAGGCCGTGGTGGGCGGCGGGAGCACGCCTCAAAAGCTTTGGCAAGTCGTGGCATTCTGCCCACAAAAAAAGTATTGGGACCGCAGCACTCAAAATCCATTTATTTTACAAAAAATCATCTTAATCATTTCATAAAAATCGAATTCGGTATAACCGACGTTAACGTGCCTTGCACTCACGCCTGGCAAGAGAGTGGAAAAAAATACACAGTCAATTATGAAGATTTACTATTTTTACATGTAAAAGGCTCATTAGCATTACGACGCACTTTACTATTAATAGCTGTACCCATACCGCTCGATAACCGGGTAATGAGTAAATTCCTAGGTAATTCTGATCCTGCTGGATCGGTATTCAGCAAATACAAGTTACTAGAGGATGATGGTACTCCTACACAAATGCGTACCCATATACCCCGGCATAATATTAATACCTTCCTCGCTATTGCAGAGGTTTCTGATCATTTACAGGCTATGCTGATGGGACGCGTAGATATTACGCAAAACCGCCATTACCAACATCTGGCACTTGCTGAACGTAGAAAAGCGGCTTCACTGATTGGCTTTCAGTCAACATCCACAGCATTAGCCACTGAACCTCATTCCCCCTCAGTTAAAACGCCGCTGAATATCGTAAAACACACGGGACATATGGTGGTCACAGAGAGTACGGGGCTTGATAACAACATTAAAGCCAATCTACACACCTTTGATGATCGCAATGATGTAGTTGGGTTTATCGAGGCGTCATTTGCTGATGGTTTATTTGAGGATATTGCCGCAGCTTTTGAAGAAATCAGTAACAATGAAGGCCTAGAACAAGCAACTGAGATGGTGGAAAGACACGCTGTGCTACATCCCCTGAAATTCGGTTCCTGTACACGTGCAGTTAATCTCTGGGGGTGTCCCTATCGGTTGAAATGCCAGAGTGTGGCGTTTTGCGAGCATTTCACCCTTACAGGGCGCATTGATGAGTTGCCCAATCTCTTCGCAAAAAAACAGGCACTACTGCAATCACACGCAAAACTGACTCAGCTTGCTAAACACCAGGCGGATTACCAGTCCAAACTGGCTCAGATCGAGCAAAGTTTGCAACATCTGGATGCTATCCAATCACAATGGTTGAGTCGCGCTGAAGCACGACGGTTAGTCTCAACAGAATATGTTCTGTCAGGAAAGATAAAAGTTGAAGGAGAAATCAAGACATTGGCACAGCTTTTTACTTTAGAGCACAAAAAACTGACTAGGGGGAACCTCTGATGCGCGGAAAGGAACTGGACACACTGATTGAACACGAACTACAACTGATGATGATTGAAGGCTTTGATAAATCGCCTATTTCTGCCAAAGCTTTGCATACCCGACTTAAGGAAAAGGGTATTCTCAACGGAGGTTTAAGCACACTGAGCAGCTTGGAGCGAAAACGGCTGATCGCAGCCTATGTTGATCAGCAACTCAATCCACTGAACTTACGCCCTAAAGAAAAACAACAATATGTCAACCGAAAAACTCGGCAGGCACTGTTGGCTAGAAATCAGCAGTTGCAGACGGAAATCAGCGAGCTACGCGATCAACTGACACAAAATACAGTTGCCTTAATTGCAATTGTTAAAGCGGTAAAAATTAATACGGCAATTCCTGTAGAAAGTTTGCTTGCACCTCATGTGATCAGAGAGCTACATAAGTCGTAACGAAGCCCCTGTCGATGGCCATTTTCTACATCTGTGTCAATCGGATAGATTCTTACTAGGTGATTTTTATGTGGGATATTTTTCTTAAAGTGTTGCAGCTGTTGCCAGTTCCCCTAGTCACGCTGATTGTTGCCAATATTATTCCTTATCTGTCTTACAGGCAGAATGCCGATAAAAATAAAGTAGCGCTGATGGATACAGTGGCCCGAGAGCTGGACAGAGAGCAGCCTTGTGCCTACCTAGTTGAGTCCTGCGTGGCTCGCCTGCACAACATCCGTCCCCTTTCCTGGGCATTTCTACGGGTGGTGCTGCCGTGCAACCATTCACTGGAAATCATTCGATTGGTTTCATCCGGGCGGCGAGTCCTTGATTTGTTTGAAGTGTCGGTGTCCAGTGGCCGTCCGGTGGTGCAGTACGCTGCTGCATTAAGCGACTCGTCACGACGTAGGAATACGATGTTTACATGCTTTTTGTTAAGTGTGTGTTTTCTCGCCCTCCTGACGTATACCGAATGGCAACTGTTGAACCTGTTGTTTGAAAGCAGTTTACGGGATAATGTCAGTGCCGCAGTGTATGGAGAGGTAATGTATAAGCTGCTGCAGATGCTGTTGTGGGCCTCGGCCGTCTTCGTATTTACCTTTCAGGGGGTGATCCTCAAACGCGCTGATAAACGACTGTCACAGGTCAGGATACTCATTGCCTCCAATTTCCCTGC
>NZ_CM001974.1:2260517-2266498 GCF_000406105.1 Dickeya chrysanthemi NCPPB 402
CCTGCTCCTACCCTAGACAATGAGCAGGGGTCGTAAAATACAGGAGCTACTGGCTTATAAGCCAATTACAGCCGCGGCCATTAAGCATGAGCTCTGGCAGTATATGTGGCACGATAAAACTGTCAGCTCAAGTCTGGGCAGCAAACCCACTCTTCATTATGCTGCGTCTTGTGTTCCGTAGATACGAGCTAATCGATAGACCTCAGCCCATAGTTCCTTGCCCGGGTTATGCCTAAGGATCTCCGCGACAGTGAAAGTACGGCCAGGGGGTGAAATGCCATTGAGTACGTTACTCACGCAGCCGTATTTGTGACCCGACTTCTGGAGCGGATCGCAATTTACCTTCTGTTAGTACTAAAACGGAGAGCGTACTCCTGGCGTGAGATTGTGACGGGGCTGCTGAGAATGTCATATGTGCGTGATGTTCTGGAAGGACTTCGGGACAGACTCGGAGTTCTTAATCAGCAGCAATATGAAAAAATTCATATTCAGGCCAATATGCTCATAAATACTCATGAGGACAAAAATTGGTTTGAACATTTCAGATCTCTGATTACAGAAGAAACTGGATTAGACAAAGACACTGAAACAAAACTCTGGGATGAGCACTTCCAGTTTGTAGAGACTATGCTGTTTGTTCAACTCGGCAGACCAGAAAATGTAATGATTGCTATCGAGGGTGAGTAATCGTTTTTCCGGAACGGCCGCTTTAAATAAATTTCGGTATGCGGCAGATAACTGATCCTACCCACGTAATGTGGACACAGCCCTAAGCGAGGTTTTCGTTTTCAAATTGTTCCGGGCTGAGACCGTTCCCCGTGGATACATTCGACTTTCAGTGAGTGGAAGAAGCTTTCCGCACACGCATTATCGTAGCAACAACAACCTTTTGCGCTCATGCTGCCGCGCAGGCTGTGCCGCTTCAGCAATGCCTGATAATCCGCTGAACAGTACTGCCCGCCGCGATCCGTGTGAACGATAACGTTTTTCGGGCGTTTACGCCGCCAGAGTGCCATCTGTAACGCATCGCAGGCCAGTTTTGCTGTCATTCGTGAGGACATCGACCAGCCAATAACTGCACGAGACCACAGGTCGAGCACCACCGCCAGATACAGCCAGCCTTCATCTGTACGTAAGTAAGTGATGTCACCCGCCCATTTTTGGTGCGGGCCGCTGGCGATGAAGTCCTGTTTCAGCAGGTTTTCCGATACTGGCAGACCATGCTCACGGTAGCTGACCGGGCTGAATGTGCGGCTGGCTTTCGCCCGTAATCCCTGACGACGCAGACTGGCAGCGATGGTTTTAATGTTGTACTCCGGCAACTCATCAGCAAGGCGCGGCGCACCATATCGCTGCTTTGCCTCAGTGAATGCCTTACTGACAGCAGTATCACAGATGAGCCGGAACTGCTGGCGTGGGCCGGGTTGATGGCGACGTTTGAGCCAGGCATACCAGCCGCTTCGGGCAACCCGCAGCACCCGGCACATGGCTTTGACGCTGAACTCAACCTGATGCTTTTCGATGAGGACATACTTCATTTCAGGCGCTTACGTTTTGTTCACAGGTCAACCCGTCCTTCATCGGTGACAACGTCATCGCGCTCCGACATAAAGTCCGGATCGGCTTTTTCGAGCTCAAAGAACGAGCCCCAGGTCGGCCGGACGGGACGCAGGATGATGCTGTCCCCTTCGCGGACGATCTCCAGCTCGCTCACCCCTTCAAAATCCATGTCACGGGGGAGGCGGATGGCGCGGTTGTTGCCGTTTTTAAAAATGGATACGGTTCTCATGATTTTCTCTCGGGTAAGTGTGGATATGTGGCACATATCCAGAATGGTGCTCATTGCACCAATGTGTATGCATATGTCCAGTATAGGCAGATGTCCTGCATATATGCAGATGGTGGGGATATGCGTACGGTCTGCCTATGCAGATGCCAGACAAATGGATATGCCACACCTATCTTTTTTTCTCTCTTTTCTCCCAAGATCCGAAAACCGGTATACCGGTATAATTGGAAAAGCCGCAGATGCGGCTTTTTCTGCATGCTCAGTAAGCATGATGGAATCAGGTTTTACTGAGCCATGAGCCGTAAACTTCCCTGCGCCGCTCAAAGGCTTCCCGCCCTCCCTCCATCACAGAAATAATGTGCTCTTGTACAAGCGGGGCATCCACGCCTCCACCGGCTGTCTGGATCTTTCCGCTTTCATATTTACAGGCACAAACATTCTCTGCGTCACCCAGAACCGGAATGTTGGCATTGTGAGTGGCAAAGATAAACTGGGTGCGGGGTTTCATCGTCCGGATGATTTTAATCACGTCGTCATAAATAGTCTGATTGTCGAGGTCGTCCTCGGGCTGATCGATTATCACCACATCATTGTCCTGCTGATTCAGGACAAACAGCATTAATGCGGATGCGCGCTGACCCAGCGAGTGTTGTTCCAGTGGTTTGCCCCGGAATTCAATGGTGTAGGTATTCGGGATCTGCCAGACAATAAGCGATTCTATCTGCTGTTCCAAATACACGCTGAAAGTCTCTGCAGAGCTGTTGATAATCCCCGGGAGTTTATCCCTGTTCAGCCAGAGCTCGCCAAAGTCTCTGAAGCTGTCAGCCACGGTCTGGTAGGTACTTTCCCGCAACCGGCTGCCGGTACAGGCTTCTTTCAAAAAGGCCTGCATGGCTTTTTTATCGCTCGCAAAGGACGGCAAGATTTTCAGGGGCGAATCTGCCTGGCTGATGGCGGCCAGTACGGCCTCAATTTCCTGATACTCTTCTACCCACAGTTCAGACAGTCGGTCCAGCGCCTCTGCCAGACTTTTCTCTAGTAACGTCTGACTGCTTTCAGCCCGGGTCAGCTCGGCTATTTTCTGTTCCGCAACTTCCAGCCCGGCCTTCAGCTTCAGGAAGTCGGCGGGATCGGCTTTTTCCATCCCGGCCAGCCGCAGTTCTTCTGCAAGGCCACGCTCTATTTCGGCAAATTCCTCCGTCAGCGACTTCTTTTTCTGCAGAAAGGCCTGCTGTTTAACGTCGAGTTCAGCCAGGAGCTGTTGGGCATCGTCGACGATGGTGTTCAGGGAGCTGAGATGAGCCGTAAAGCGGTCATACTCCCCACGATAATCATCAATATCCGCCTGGTTATGTGCTGACTCATGTTTCTGCTCCTGTTTCAGCCCGTCCAGAGTCTCCCTGATCCCGTCCCGCAGACTGTCCAGTGCACGGGTTGCCAGGGAAGTGGTACTGCTGAGATAGCGCTCATCCCGCCCGAAGGTGGTCTGACGCTCCAGTTTTTCTTCCATGCCATGTTGGGAATAGAAGCGCAGGCGAAACTGCGCATCCTTCTCTTTCGCCTGCCATTCGGAGAGCTCCTCTCCCGATGTTTTCAGACGGCGAAGCTGACCTAACCTGTCGAGCACAACCGCATTCTGCTGCCGGATTCTCTCCCGTACGGAAGCCAGGCGCTCACCGACCAGTTTTTCAATCAGATCGTGTTCAAATCCGGCACCGGTATTGGACAGATCTTTCTGGCCAAAATACACCGGCTTATGCAGAACCGTTTCCCGTAGAGCCACCCAGTGCTGGGCCTGACCGTCAAAAATGACCTGCGGCTCCTGACCGAAAATGCGGATTATCTGATAGGCCAGCCCGTGGCGGCACACAGCGTCAACGGTAATTTTCCCCCCGCTTTTGAGTAAATTACTGACCAGATTTTCTTTGTAGTCGCGGTCAGATGCCTTCTCGCCAAACGGAATGTCTAGGGCATAGCGGATCCCTTCAAGGATGGAGGATTTGCCGCTGCCCCGGATCCCTATCAGGGTGTTCAGCTCCGGAGATAATTTCACCACGGTTCCGCCGAGCGAACCGGCTCCCTCGAATGCTATCTGGCGGATATGACTGTGGGTCAGAGCTGGTTTCTCCCCACTGACGCGGTGTGGAAAATCCTGCAGCGCAAACCTGACAGCTTCAAAACTGCAATCACCCAACTTCAGATAGCTGGCAACTTTTCTGGTGCCGATGTGCTCCAGCGTTTTGGCATCGCATCCCTGGACTTCGGCAGGATAGCGCTCACCGAGCACGCCTTGAATTTTGACCCGCAGATCGTGAGTCATCACCTTCTGAAATCCTATCACGCGCCGGCGGACAAGCTCATTATCAAAAAGCTCCCTGATCCGGCCAATGCTCAGCCCGCCCCATAACCCGTTAGAGGCCTCCACGTGGGCAAACACAATAAAGTAATCCCGTTCATACCGGTCAAGGCGCTGGATGGTCTGCGTGATATTTTCTGTTGAACGGGCATTTTCGTTTTCAAAATTATCAACACCCGCAAACGTGGCTGTCAGAAAACTTTCAATATGGTTCGTCTGCTGCGGATTGATAAACCACTCATCGGCAAACACCACGAGCGTGTGCACGCCGGCCTGACCATCATTAATGGACAGCTCCACGCCGGGAAGAAGCTCCGTGCCTTCACGGCGAGCGACTTTGCGCAATGCCTTAAACTCGCCGGGATCGAATTTATTGTGATTGGTTATCACACCTACTCCCACTTCAGCCGCTTTCAGGGCACTGACGTAGTCTCGAATATATCTGTCGGGTTCCCCGGCATAGCGAAATTCTTTATCTGCATCGGTATGAAGATGAAAATCCACCTTGATCCAGCATGATCCATTCTCAAATATGGGATACATTTCTTGATACCTTAATTCAATTGCTGATGAATGCCCGGAGGCTCCGCATAATTTCATTTATATTAGGGCGATTCCGTTCCGGCTTCATTTTATTTCCATCGCCGATTAATAAATATTTGATATGAACCCGAACCGCATTAAACAGGTTATGGATGAGCGCAGGTGGTAAACATCTTCATATATTTCTTTTCAGGCAATAGAGTCTGATTGTTATTGCATTTATGACAATAATGTAGTTATAGCAATAATCATCAATTATTATTGTCAAGTGTGTGTAACATGGGGTAGTTTCGGGTCTTTTGACGGAGATCCACTACCTTAGCTCTTCAACGTGCTATTTAAGTCTGAGATATCTCACTGTTTTGGAGGTCTTTATGGGCGTCAAAATTACAGGCATAGACAAACTACAAAAGCAGCTAAAGGAAGTTAAAGAGGCCACTGAAGCACTAAGCGGCAGCTATGATGTTCGTTTCGATGCTAACGATCCTGCCAGCATTGAAAACGCAATTCAGGAAGCCTACACCATGGTGGACGAGCGCGTTTCTGGCCTCGCAACCAATCCTATGGTCAGTCCACTGATCGAGAACATGAAAGAAAATCTGCGACAACAAATTCTGAATAATGCCGAACAAAGAAGACAGGAGAACGGGCTCGATGGCAATTGATATCTTTCAGTCACTGAAAAATTGCGTATTTGACCTGCAGCGTGCAGACGTTCAGAACTACCAGCAACCGCTGAAACAACTGGCCCGCCTGCTGAGAACCGATGAATTATTGGATGTAAATAATCGTCTTACACAAAATGTGAACCTTGACACCTTTCTTACCAGAAGCTATGAAACCGAATCCAGCATGGCTGGTTCTGCTGTGCTGCAGTGGCCAGAAGAACCGGACGAGATTTTGGGTCTGAAGCTTCTTTTGATCGAGAAAATGTCAATTGACGACCGCTTTGCTTTTAATTTTTGCCACATATTTTTCTATGACCGCAAAATTATCGAGTCATTCCGTAAATTCACTTCATCTTTACTGGTGACTTTTGTTCGTGACTACCAAGTATATGTTGAGAATGAGTCAGATCCTAAACCTGTGATTACGCGTCGGGTTTCGCGCAAAATCTTTATTGTGCATGGTCATGATAACGATGCCCTTCAGTCGGTTGCCCGCTTCATATCACGAATAGGTCTCGAGGAGATTATTCTTTCTGAACGTCCCGATGGCTCAAGGACGGTTATCGAAAAATTTGAAGAAGAGTCAGGAGACGCCTGTTTCGCGATAGTGCTGATGACACCTGAT
>NZ_CM001974.1:2266598-2391170 GCF_000406105.1 Dickeya chrysanthemi NCPPB 402
AACGTCTAGCCGTTACATATTCGTTTTTGAGATGACTTGCCCATTCCTCCGTAAACGCCTCCCATTCCTCAGGGCTAAAGAACTGAACCCTCACTGTTTTCGGAATCGGTAATCCAGTCTGGACATGTGAAGAGGATGGAACACCTGCGACCCCTTTGGGTTGAATATCTCTAAGTTCAATTTCAGAAACCATATGACATCCCTATGTTTGTTGTGTTCCAGAAATATGTAACCTTCATCGTCAGGCGCGGGCTCTAGACCTAATCTTGCAATCATATTCTTTCAACATCGAAAGTTTCATCTAGTCCGACAGCTACCTGCCAACAAAAAATGGTTCTATATAGTATTAGGTCTATCCGGTTATGGAAAATTCCATCCCATCTTTTCAATCTCTCTACGAATAAATTGATATGCAGGAAATATCTGCTCTAGATTCGCGTGCTTTTGCACAAAAATCGAGAACGCTAGAGTTGTGCTCATCCTTTCTTTATAGAAAAAGTATTTCCTTAGGGGGTGTTTCTCTTCCCCATATACAGGGGCTTCTATTCTAGAGTACTTACTCCCAAGATTTTCATGAAATTGATCAATTGTGAGGTCATAAATTTTGGAGTTGACTTCAACCCAGAAGTGATGATAAATCCTATTCCGAGTTGAACCATGAATTACTTTTATTGAATTATAGTGTTAAAAGTGGCTCAGAAGCATCCCAAAAAATACGGATGATCCTTGGCAACAATTTGCAGGAAACGCACCAAAGAACGGAACACCTGCATCTGCCAAATAATCACTATTATTAGATAAGACGCTCCTCAGATCTTTGGCAAGATTAGTTGCTAATTCATCCATGAGTCATTCCTATAATGAGAGGCAAAAAAATACTGATGAATATAACGTGCCCCTTGCGTTCGTTCGCCTGATATTTACGTCGCTCTCGGCTAGCATTAATCTTCTTATCAGATCGATACTCCTCAGGTAAACCCAGCCAGTCTTGACAACGCTACTGCCATCAGAAACATCAGTCCTGATTAAGTATTACTGTATTAAATGTTAATGAAATTCACGAATTGTTCAAGTAAACAATCAGATAAACCTTAGCGCTTGATGTGCTTGGTTATGCGATTGCGATAGGGAATGGTTCATGAACTGAAGTAAAGTAAGCTGTCAGAGAATGCTCATAAGAAGTACATTCTCTGTTAGTTCATGAACCTCTATGGATGTGAATTCATTTTTACATTACCACATAACCATATGATTTAAAATTTAAAATCAATGGTCTACCGTGTAACCTTGCTATTTCTCAGATGCTTCGCAACTGACCCCTTGTGCAGGTATATATGTCGTTTCTTTGTTAGCAGAGATAAAACCCCGCATGAAACTCAATACAAAGCGACCATCATCTGTCCGAAGCATATAGATATTTCTTGCTACCTGATATTCCGATGTATCACCTCGCGGGTAAATCCCCCATACAATATTATTCCCTTCCTTGCAAATAATCTTGAAGTCATTTTGGTCTGAGCGTGGTACCATTACCCATCCACTGGATGAAAATGCTGAAATAGCGGTTAATGGAAGCGATAACAATCCAACGGTAAGCAATTTAGCTATATTATTCATTTTACTTCCCTTGCATTCTTAAGTTGTTAATTTTTAACATGATAAAATTTAAGTATCCTTATGTATTTTTTTAAACATATTTAGTCTTCTAAGAGTCTAAATTTTTTGTTAAAGCTGCATTTATGCCATCTCAGATATAACTAAAATCTACAACCCGCTATAATAGTCAATTAATTGCTTACAAAATCTCTTGCTTCGGATGTTACCAACATAGCTGCTGTTTAACAAAGTACCAAATTGTCGAGATTTTTCATTATTGAACCCTTTGAATTTGTCTTGGTTGCTGTGATAGATGTATATTGATTCAAATTCTCCAATATTATTTCTTAAGAGCTGTTTATCTATATCAACTGCTATATCGCTAATTAGTGACATATATCTCTTCAATGATTCCAACTCAACCTTGTCATGGAATTTATCCTCCACTCGATCAACAAGGACGCCATTATCCATTCTGCTGAATGAATGCGCCGCTCGATTTCTTATTTTTCTTATTTTTTCCAATATTTCAATGTTATCACGAATTGAGGATGGTAATTCCAAAAAAACCAATTCGAAATTTTTAGCCCTATCATGCCAAGTCCCCTTCACAAGAGAGGTTATTATTTTTTCAGTGTTCACTGTTTTGGTGTTTTTAATTAACCTCGTCCCATCAACTGCTCTAGATTCTCCAATCATGACTCCTGGGTCTGATAACAAGGAAATTGTGCTAATCCTTTTTATATAAAATTCTAAATATGAAAGTATTGAGGTTAAAGCATTTATATAGCATAAATTCTGGAAGCTCTTGAAGTTTTTCATCCAGAGTATTTTACTTTTCTCTACTCTTCTAGAGTCTATCCCGGATACATGAAATATATCATGAATAGTTTTATCAGCTTTTTCATGCCTTACTAAATACTCCCCAAAGCTTTGTAATGGTACAAAACTCCAAATATAATCATTTATTTCACAATGGTGTTTGTTAAAAATTCGATAAGAATTTGTATTTGGATCAAGACAACTCCATCTATTGAAACTTTCGTTCTCATCTTCGTTCATGATTACCACATACTCCTTATTATAAATTTTAGGGACTGTAATCATTCGACTTACAGAGAATAGCATGAACAAGTATGGTGATGAATTCCTTTATAATCCCACCAGGGCCCTTCAGTCCCACTTTCTATCAAATGCTCAATAATATCTTTCATAGAATATTCTGCCTTTGTAGGCTTGGCAAAATGCAATAATATACTTTCGGCTGTTCTTCAAACCGCTCGACCACGATGGGTTTCAATCCTAACTAGCCTTCTTATCCTGCCGATACTCTTCATGTATACCTCGGCAAGCATTAACAATGCTACCGCCATCAGAGTCATAAGTTCCGATAAAGTATTGATGTATCAAATGCTACCAAATTTCATGGATTGTTCAAGAAGGCAATCAGATAACCCCCTAAAACTTGATGGGCTTGGCTATGTGATTGCGATGAGACATGGTTTATCATCTGTAGCAGAAAAAGTGGTTAGAAAATGCTCATAAGAAGCGCATTCTTAGCTAGTTCATGAAGCTGTTTGGAAGTAACTTAATCTTTTTATTAAAAATATTAAGTTAAAACAACTGAGTGTTACGGATTTATCTTATGAACTGAATTTCCACGCAACATAAGTTAAATTAAGTTGAATGAACCTTTAGCTTAATTCCCACCGCCATTTACCCCACCACTCACTTCTATGTCTCGCTGAGGTATATAGATGAAACGATTTCGAATCCTCACGGCTGAAATGATGATGGCTTTTTTTCCAAACGTTACGTCTGGTTCTGCACTCTTAATCCCTTCCCCCCGCTGGTGAAGATCCCGCAACACCAGAAAAATCTGGAGTGTTGCAGCGCCTGCAGAAACAAAAGACCTACAACAACCCCAGTTATGATAAAGCCGTGTTCTCGCCAGTATGCTAATCAGGCTCTATGGACTGATCTTGGACGTGCAATATCGCGCCGTCTGCCATGATCCGGTAGCCGACTTCCGTAGCAGAAACAGTTCCTGATAAGCCGCAGGAGTCGCGACGCCGGTTGCTTTGTCGGTTTCGATTCCCTCGGTGGCACTCCGAACAAAGGCCCAGTCGGCGCTGATTTGCTCAACCTCTTTTATTTCGTAGGCCATATCGAAGCCGACTGTTTCAAACACGCTGTGATAGACCACAGCAAGCTCGTCCTTGCCCACTGCTGCTGGTCTGCCTGGCCCCATCAGTACGCCGTCATCAGTATATGTTGCTATTACAGCAGCGATGTCGGCGCGATTGAAGGCTGTCAAGTAAGCGACCGCCGCCGCTTCAATAGCGGCCAGTTCTTCATTAGATGTCTTATTCATTATCATTCCTCACCAGCATTACCTGGAAGCCAGGCAAATTATTTCAAACCCCATTACATGCACAGGCCGCTAGACTTTATCTCTCCTTTGCTTGTTCAATCTGCCTTAAACACCAGTTGCGCCACGTACCTTTGGGGCTTTGTAGCATCCAGCATCGACCTACGCAGTATCACGACCAAGCAAATAGCGAGTACGACAATAACCCTGTTATCCGGTGCGAAGTTCACCGTTACATCGTGCGGATGAGTTCAAGCGCTTTCGCGCGCGAGACGGAGCCTGCAGGTCCCGATTTTCCCTGTGCTTCGACGCGGATTGCGACAACTGCCGTGAGGCCTAAAAAGCCGAGCACGGCGCGCAAATAATTTTCTGTAAAATCGGAGCTCATTGTCGGACCACTGGTATAAATGCCACCCGCTGAGATAAGGAGTACGACCTTCTTTCCTTGTAATAGACCAACGGAAGCACCGTTTACATAAGTGAACGTACGACCGGCCCGAGCAACGTAGTCAATCCAAGCCTTGAGAACTGAGGGTACGGTGAAGCTATACATAGGAACACCAATAACGACAGTATCTGCCTTTTCGAGCTCTGAGATGAGCTCTTCAGCGAGCGCTGCATACTCGTCCGGCTGCTCAGGCGCCGCAGCGCCAAGCTGTAACTCCAGAAGTGTCGGTGGCATGTGCGGTATAGGTGTCTTGACAAGATCGCGCTCGACAATCGTATCTTCTGGATTCTGTTCCTGATGACGTTCGATAAAGGCAGCTGCAAGCTCGCGGGTCACGGAACCCGATAAATTGATGCTGCTGTGTAGAACCAGTATGTTTGCCATTATATTTTTCTCTTGAAAAAAACTATTGACAGTTGGAAAGCGTCACTCAGCCGCCGGCTCGGTCTCAACTAACGGGAACCAGCCCTTCGCATAGCTGATAACAGCCCACAGTTTTTCCGGGATGTTCAGATCCGGCACCGACGCAGGGTCGAGGACGTTCACGATTTCATCCGCACGACCGGCCTTGGCCAGTGCGACCCAATTTGGATTCATGACCAGAGCCTGACCGATGGCTGTCAACGAGAGGCCTGCGTCCAATGCCGCCTGTGCCAGCGCCGGCGTCTTGAGGCCACCGGCCGCGATTACGGGAACGCGGTTGGCTACGTGCTCAATGATCAATTGCGCCGTCGTCTTGCCGCCGTCATCAACAATCGGCTTGCCATTGAGCACGTCGTATAGCGACGCATGGATATAATCGACACCGGCTTTGATCAGCTCGTCGATCAGTATCTTGGTATCCGCGATCCGCAACCCACCTTCCGCCTGTTCTTCAGGTGAAATACGGTATCCCAGCAGAAAAGGTCGATCAGCGTGCGCCTTGATGACCTGGCTGACGGCTTGAACGACGGCCAACGGGAAGCGAAGTCTGTTGTTCAGAGAGCCGCCCCATTCGTCGTCGCGATGATTAGCCAAGGGCGAGAAAAAGTCCTGAAGGAGGAATCCGTGTGCGCCATGCAACTCAACGCCATCGAAACCAGCGTCGATCGCGCGGCGTGTCGCATCACCGAATGCCTTGATGATGCTCTCAATCTCGTCGTGCGTCAGCGGAGTGACGGTATGCCCCCCCTTGTTAAACAAACCGGCGGGCACTTCCATCGTGCTGGGCCCTACGATCCGCCCGTTCGGAACAAGTTCCGGCACCGCTTTACTGCCTGCATGAAAGATCTGCAGGATAGCCGGAGCACCGCCGCTCTTTGCGGCTTGCGCCAGCTTGCGCAGGCTGGGGATGAAACGGTCATCGTAGGCGGCGAATTCGCCCGTGAAGCCGATCCCTTCCGGAGTGACGTGCGTGCATCCGGTGATGACCATGCCAACGTCTTTGGCGCGAGCCTGGACATAGGCGACCTCCTGGTCGGAGATAGTCTCGTCTGGATTGGCGGACCAGGTTGTCATTGGCGTCATGACAACGCGATTTCTCAACGTAATACCATTTTTAAAGTGGAAACCGTCAAAAAGCGGGTTTGAATGGGTCACGAGATTTTCCTTGCAATGAATGCGAACAATTTTGATCCGGGAGGAGCGAGCCTCGGCGTTGTTGGCTAAGATAGGGGTTATCGATTAAGTGGACTAGATGTATAAAAACACTTAGCCTTATCATTTCAGTGATTAATAGTGAGGAGAGAAAACCTTGCGTCGCGACGAGATTGCCGATCTGACCGCTTTCGTGGTGGTTGCCGAGGAACGCAGCTTCACGAAGGCGGCTCTCCGCCTGGGAATGGCGCAGTCAGCCCTTAGCCAGATCGTTCGCCGTGTCGAGGAACGAGTGGGACTGCGCCTGCTCTCGCGCACGACGCGCAGTGTCGCGCCGACTGAGGCTGGAGAGCGTCTGCTTGCGAAGCTTGGGCCCATGCTGCATGACCTCGACACGGTGATAAGCTCCCTCGGTGAACTGCGTGACCGCCCTTCTGGAACGATCCGGATCACAACGGTGGAACATGCGGCAAAGACCATACTCATGCCGGCCCTGAAGCCGTTGCTGGCAGACAGTCCCGACATTCATATTGAGGTTAGCGTTGATCACGCACTGGTAGACGTCGTTGCCCATAAATTTGATGCGGGCATTCGCCTGGGAGGAGGCATCGACAAGGACATGATTGCAATGCGGATTGGTCCCGACATCCCGATGGCTATCGTTGCCAGCCCGGCCTATCTGGCAAGACGTCCCGCACCGAAAACGCCGACAGAGTTGCTCGACCATAGCGTGATCAACTTTCGTCTGCCGACATCCGGCACATTGATTGGATGGCCTCTAATGCGTGACGGACAAGAAATAAGCGTTCGGTGCGAGGGGCAACTGGTCGTTAATACCATTGATCTGCTGATCGACGCGGTACTGGATGGGCATGGTCTGGCGTGGATCCATAAGGATCAGGTACAGAGATTTATCGACAACGGCAGCCTTATCCAGGTGCTCAGCCAGTTTACACTGGACATACCTGGCTATCATCTCTACTACCCTAACCGCCGGCACCACTCTTCCGCCTTCTCTTTATTCGTCGAAACCCTTCGGTATCGTTCGTAGGCGGGTTGAGAAACGCGTAACGGATGTAACGCCTTCAGATAATTATCTGAAGGCGTTTGCCATATAACGACATTATGCCGTACGCTTGGGATCATAGCGCCAAAGATGTTGAAAATCACACGACTCTTCTTAAGTAAGGCACTTTCTTTATCAGAAAGACCGAAATAATGCAGCATGAAAAAACGATCGCTGAAATTAACGGTATCGCGAAGATGGATTGTTCTATCCACTTCTTAGAAGCCAGGTAATAGAGTAACTCGACAAAGACAGGATGGATCAAATACGTGCCAAGACTGAAATCAGCTAAAGACTTTAGCTTTTCAATATAAAGATGATTGATGTGGCAGTTTTTAAATATCCACATGAAAGAAATAGACATTACAATAACATTGATGCTGAGGTAGTTATAAAAATAGAGTCCATTCTCTTTTCCTAATGCAATAGACAAAAGATAAAAAGAAATGCAAGTGAAAGAAAATGAAATAAAGAATAGAAAAAGAAAATGTGAGGATGGTCTGGTCGATTTTTTTCTGGCTATCAGGTAACCAGAAATATAATAAGGAAGGTAATAAATGAACTCGCTAATGAATAAAAAATCATTGCTCCCGATCGAAAAATTGTACGCATCGCTTAATGAGCAAAAAGCAAACATCAAAAAGATAAAAAACAGCAGATTTTCTTCGCTGGCGTTTTTCACCAAGATTCTAATTAATGGAGTGAAAATATATAACCCAATGATCATATATAAAAACCACATGTGATAATAGGGCCTTCCATTTATGATGTTTTTTAATACATCGTTCTCCCCTCCTCCGCTGAGTTTTGCTTTCCCTATCCCCCATAAAATAAAAAAACAGACCAGAAAACCAACGGGTAAAATACTTTGCTCATCCTTTTTTTGTAAAAGAAAGAAAGGTTTTCATTTTTTTCAGGTGCGAGTAATAGTGCTCCGCTAATCATGACGAAAACGGGAACACACCAACGGGCCAATGAATCATATACGTTTCCTGCCCACCAGGAAAAACTGCCAAGCTCGGCCAGGCTTACCGTATAGGCAGAGATATGCAAAACAATAACAGCAAAAGTCGAAACAATTCTAGCTATATAGAGCCATTCCATTCTATTACGTTCTCTTTGTTATGTATTCCATAAAAATGTTCAACAGCATATTATTTTTTATATACCCGTCATACTTCACGTTGCAGATGTGTTGGTTTTCCTTGCGGGGATCCGCTGCGTTACCGCGTGACAAGACTCATGATCAATCTCACCCTGAAGAGCCAACGCAAAGCGTTTTGTCATGCAACTCGAATTATTTGGGGTATATACCCGTCATACTTCAAGTTGCAGGTGTGTTGGCTGCGTTCGTTCACCCGAATCACTTACCTGAGTAAGCTCATCGGGATGAAATGAGAGACATCCTGTCTCTCACCAGAGGCCAGCCTTTGGCTGGTCAAATTCGTTCCCGACGAATTTGTCTCTCTCTTGCCGCCTTCCTGCAACTCGAATTATTTTGGGTATAAAATCTATCTCAATTTTTTGCCAGCCTTATATCCGATGGATGTGACGAGCTGACAGGTAGAAGGCCTTGCTCAATAATTCAGCGTATCGATTCACCCAGAGTATGCGAAGATATCGAGGACAACCAAAATTAAAAAATGGCAAGTGAAATGGCCCTAATGAGAAGGTGGAGTAATCATATCACAGTAAAAATAGCATTCCACGTATAAAACACGACATCAGAAAGAATCGTGAGCGTGGTATCACCGCGTCATCCCCGCTTTCAGGCTGTTCGCTGATTGCGTTACTCCACAGACCTGCCGTGGGCCGACTAACACGGTTCCCCTTATAACAACAGGGTGTATTGCCACCTATCAGTAAGAATTTCTTATATAAGAAAGAATCTTCTAACGTTAACCGCCGTTTAGTTTATTACCCGTATTTTCCGTAAATGCATCAGTTTTGTTATTCACACGTTATATACCAAAATAATTCGCGTTGGCCCTTCAGGGTGAGATTGATCATGAGTCTTGTCACGCGGTAACGCAGCGGATCCCCGCAAGTAAGTGACTGGGGTGAGAGGAAAGCCAACACATCTGCAACGTGAAGTATGACGGGTATAACAAAGGTTAGAGACAGTATTCCCTATATGAGGGATAGACAACGATATAAGTATAACGGCCGATAACGCGGGATGGTTTTTTGAACACCAGTAAGAAAGAGGGACAATAACGACCCCTTCCTGGCCCATGAACGCTGCATTGAATAATCATTTGAAATTTTCAGGAGAACGGTGATGAAAAATTCACACCTTAACCTTCCCGCAGGTTACTTTGGCATCGTTCTGGGGATCATTGGGCTGGGCTTTTCCTGACGATTTGCCGCGACTATATGGCCGGTGACAACCATACCGGCAGGTCTGGCCATCATCATATGGGCGATGCTCATGGTTGCGTTGATTGTAAGAATGGTCAGACATGCCAATATCAGGTTGATTCTCTGGTACTGCTCCCAACCGTTTACTCCCGCATTCTGGAGTTTTTCATTCGGTGTGGCGTCGCTGGCGACGACATCCATTCGGCTGGGGTATGCAGCGCCGGGGGGAGCATTATACTGGATGGCCTTCCCATTATTCATTGCATCTAATTTTATTATCGCTCTACTTATCGTGAAAACATGTGTGCTTTTATTCAAAGGGAAGCTCATCATCTGGGAAGAAACAGTTAACGAATGATGAAAACAATAAAAAATACCGGCTGCGGCCAGTGTTGGAACGCATTTATCGTTACCATAAATATTCCATTTTACGCCGTTATTTGTACGGTAAATATCATTGTATTGTACATATCAGTTTCTTTATTCCGCCGTCCTGATGCCGGAATTTTGTCGTAATAATGACGAATTTATTTTTATTAATTTTCTTAATTTAAGAATTATCCTATTCTTTAAAAAATAAATGTCTAACACTGTTAAACATGAAGCAGGACATGCTTCTTATTCTTACATCAAATACTATATGGAAGTGAAAATGATGAAGCTCAGAAATGTTTTATTAGCATCCTCAGTGTTATTTTTCCCTCTGACTCAACAAGCCCAGGCCGCCTGGGAACTCGGTGATATTTGTTATGGATATGCGACGGCCACCGGATCAGGCTATTCCGGCGGTGCTTTATTATTAGATCCGATTCCTTCCAATATGGAGATTACCGCATTAAACAGGGCGCAACTGGATTATAAAGGCGTTAAGGCGGCACTCGCCGGCGCTTATCTAAAAGTTACCGGCCCTAAGGGAAGCACTATCGTATATGTTACGGATTTGTATCCTGAAGGCGGTGATTGTGCACTGGATTTATCATTCAATGCTTTCGAAAAAATTGGTAACTTACAGGATGGGAAAATCAATATCCAATGGGAATTGGTAAAAGCACCGGTGAGTGGTAATGTTGTATACCGGGTTAAAGAAGGCTCCAATCCTTATTGGGCAGCGGTACAATTCCGTAACGTTAAATACCCGATTATTGAAATGAAGTATTTAAGAGGTACGCAATGGGTTAGCGCACCAAAAACGGATTACAATCATTTCATTCTGGAGTTTGTGGGTAAAAATGATATTCCAATCGAATTCACCGATATTAAAGGCAATATATTAAGCGATACGTTACCGCCGATGTCGGACAGTACGTCGTCAGCCTATCTGATCACCGGTAAAGTCCAACTGCCCTAACCTGTAAACGTCTCCAACGCTGAAGGGTTATCTTAGCCAATCGGTAACCCTTTTCCTCTTTCCGTTATGACAACGAGAAAGCCTGCACCATCGCAGTCCCCCTTCGACCTGTTCAAATGTTGTTTTCTCGGTAGTGTAATAAAAACGCGGTTGTTTCAGACGAGTGGTGTTTATATTACATATGTATGTTGTAACTAAATTGATTTAGAAAACCAGCGTAACATGGTTAACCTAAAAGGGAAAATAAAGGGCGGAGACCCGCCCTTCGATGCAGTTTAAACAACAAAATCAGCCGTCTGAGATACCTGGCCGACAATCTTCACCAAAAACTCAGGAGAAGTGTTGTTATCCAGATTCAGATAAAGATTGCTGGTGTTGGCAGAAGCATCCCAGTTGAGCATGATCTCACCGCCACTACCGCTGAATTGGTTAACAAAATGCAGATTATTGCCGGTATTCAGTGCAGAGAGATCGATTTTATCGGCCCCGGTCTGAAAATCGAGAAGCCAATCGGGTGCCGCGACCTTGGAGTCGGACGCCGCCGTGTACACAAAGGTATCTCGGCCACTGCCGCCGTACAGTCGATCAGCCCCGCTTCCACCGAACAGAACATCATCACCTGCCCCGCCACGCAGAGTATTGTCAGCATTATTACCAATCAGCAAATCATTACCGGAGCCGCCAATCGCGTTTTCAATCGTCACGCCCTCGGCAATCGATACATTGCCTTTCAGGCCGCCGACATCCGAGAGTGAGCCATCGTTCAGGTTAATGCGCTGGTTATTGCTGTAACCCGAGAAATCAAAGGTATCATTGCCACCCGCATCCCACGCCGAGAAAATCAGCGCTTTGCTACTGCTGGTCGCGGTGTAAAAATCACGATCGGTATTGGAGTTGAAACCATAAACCGAATCACCGGTACGGGTCGTCATATTGGCGCCGTACAGGCGCTGGATAGCGGCGATATCATCCAGCATCGGGCCGGCGGCGTAATGACCTTTGAAATCCCCGCCGGTATTTTTTTCGCTCCAGTAGCTCATGATACTGAACTGACGGGTGTCTTCGGCGTAGGTCACATCACTGTAACTGGGGTTACCCTCGCCGGCGTTATAGTCTCCCGGATGGTTCAAGCCCAACGCGTGGCCAATTTCATGGGTCAACGTCTGACGGCCGTATTCCATGGTATCCGGGCTACGAATGTTATCCACATTATAGTTGTACCAGGTCGTCCCCGACGCGCTACCACTCCCCGGCAGATAAGCATACGCTTGCGTGCCATAATCCAGGCGGCCGCTGGAATCACGGGTATAGTTACCGAAGGTGACATTGGCCGACTGATTACCCGTGACTTCCGTAAAGGTGACGTTAGCGACATCCGCCCAGGATTGTAATGCCAGTTTGGCCTGAGAAATTTGCGCCGCATTAAACTTGACGAAACCGGTATCGCCATCCGGAGTGGAACGTGCAGACTGAAGGAATTTGAAAGTCAGATTAGCCGACTTGCCAAATACATTGGCTCCATTCCAACTGACGTTATCACGGGTAATTTGATCTCCCGCATCCTCAATTGAATAGGATGGTTTACCGTTAATCGTCAATCCATTACCACGCTCATGATAATGCAACAGGTCATAAATCGAGTTATAGCTGCTGCTGGGCGCAGATAATGAATGTAAGGCGTCATCATCACGTGAAGACAGATTTTTTTCCATAAAACCCTCATTGACGTTAATAACCAGAGAACCCCATCACCATTAAATCGACAGGTAAATAACGCCTTGCCAATTTAATGACATATTTCCTGTAGAAATCCAGTGATATTGGGTGAATGCAATCAGCGCTATTAATAGCGCTGACTATTTATATAAGTCACCGTAATGTTTTTGTAAAGAAAAGTACGTTATTTTTTTCATTTTATTCAATAAATTATTTTTTTGTTTTTAGTATATTGCTAATTGATGAAAGTGAAATAAGTTATTCGAATGGGGCAAAAAAAAGAAAACGATTGCGCAGAAACAAAGATGATTATACTCATCCGGAATTGCTTCAAAAAAAATAATATTCGCGAATGATATTATTGGTAAATCAGGGCAGATTACCTGCCCTGTAAAATATGATCAAAATACCATTACACGATAATATCGGACTGTGTTGCCTGGCCGACAATACGCACCAGGAAATCTACCGAGCTGTGGCCTGCTTCATGGAGCCACAGATTGGTGATGCTGTTCGCCGCATCCCATTGCAGCATGACTTCCTGCCCTTTGCCGGTGAACTGATCCTGCACAAAGCTCAACTGGCCTTCATTACGGAACGCCGACAGGTCGATTTTATCCGCACCGCTCTGGAAATCATTAATCCAGTCGTATGCCGATACGGTAGAATCCTGACCACTGCCGTAAACGAACGTATCGCGGCCCGCACCACCGCTCAGCGTATCCGCACCTGCAGCGCCGTACAGAATATCGTTGCCCGCGCCGCCCTGCAGTACGTTGTCGGCACCGTTACCCACCAGAAGGTCGTTGCCGGAACCGCCGATCGCATTCTCGATGGTCACGCCGTGTGCGATGGAAACGTTGCCTTTCAGGCCGCCGACATCCGAGAACGAACCTTCGTTCAGGTTGATGCGCTGATTATTGCTGTAACCCGAGAAATCAAAGGTGTCGTTACCGCCCGCATCCCATACCGAGAAAATCAGCGCTTTGCTGCTGTCGTTCGCGGTGTAGAAATCACGGTCGGTATTGGAATGGAAACCGTAGACTGAATCGCCGGTACGGGTCGTCATATTGGCGCCGTACAACCGCTGGATAGCGGCGATATCATCAATCATCGGCGCGCCGCCATAGTGGCCGTTGTAGTCTGCGCCGGTTTCATTCTCACCCCAGTAACTCATGATACTGAACTGATAGCTATCTTCCGCATACACGGCGTCATTATAGCTTGGGTCACCTTCACCCGCGTTGTATTCACCTGGATGCGCCAGTCCCAATGCGTGGCCAATTTCATGGGTTAAAGTCTGGCGGCCGTACTCTTCGGTCCCGGGGCTACGGATGTTGGACTGATTATAGTTATACCAGGAACTCCCCGCGCCCTGATAATTCCCCGGATAATAAGCATAAGCCTGTGTACCATAATCCAGGTTACCGCTCGCATCACGGGTATAGTTACCAAAGGTAAGGTTGGCTGACTTATTACCCGTTACTTCGGTAAACGTCAGGTTTGCCACATCAGCCCAGGATTGCAGCGCCAATTTCGTCTGTGCTATCTGTTCTGCATTAAATTTTACAAAGCCTTTATCGCCAGCCGGTGTTGACGTCGCTGACTGCAAAAACTTAAATGTCAGATTGGCTGATTTGCCAAATACATTGGTTCCGTTCCAACTGACATTTTCACGGGTAATTTGCGCGGCTGCCTGATCGGCAGAATAGGATGTTTTGCCATTAACCGTCAGGCCATTACCACGGTCATGATAATGCAGAAAATCATAAACGGAATTATACGCGCTGGTCGTATTGGCGGATAATGCTTGTTGTGCGTCATCTTGACGTAAAGACAGATTTTTTCCCATAAAATCCTCTTGAAACAATATAAAGATGAGTCGTCATTGGTTATTCAGGGCGAACGACACCCTGCCAGAATGACATATAAAATAAGATTTCCTTTGAAATCTTATTAAACAGGATGGCTAGGCCACCCTGTTTAATATTTTCAGCGATCAACTATGCAATAATATCGGACTGTGTTGCCTGACCGACAATACGCACCAGGAAATCCACCGAGCTGTGGCCCGCTTCATGAAGCCACAGGTTAGTGACACTGCTCGCCGCATCCCACTGCAACATCACTTCCTGCCCTTTGCCGGTAAACTGATCCTGAACAAAGCTCAACTGGCCTCCATTACGGAACGCCGACAGGTCGATTTTATCCACGCCGCTCTGGAAATCATTAATCCAGTCGTATACCGATGAGGTGGAATCCTGACCGCTGCCATACACAAAAATGTCGCGTCCGGCTCCGCCGACCAACGTATCAGCACCAGTGCTGCCGTATAACACATCATCGCCCGCACCGCCCTGCAGCACGTTGTCGGCACCGTTACCTACCAGAAGATCGTTGCCGGAACCGCCGATCGCATTCTCGATGGTCACACCGTGTGCGATGGAAACGTTGCCTTTCAGGCCGCCGACATCCGAGAACGAACCTTCGTTCAGGTTGATGCGCTGATTATTGCTGTAACCCGAGAAATCAAAGGTGTCGTTACCGCCCGCATCCCATACCGAGAAAATCAGCGCTTTGCTGCTGTCGTTCGCGGTGTAGAAATCACGGTCGGTATTGGAATGGAAACCGTAGACTGAATCACCGGTACGGGTCGTCATATTGGCGCCGTACAACTTCTGGATAGCCGCGATGTCGTCCATCAGCGGACCAGCCGAGTAATGGCCTTTGAAGTCGCCGCCGGTGTTTTCGATATCCCAATAACTCATGATGCTAAACTGACGGGAATCTTCCGCATAAACAGCGCTGTTTTTGTAGCTGATATCGCCCTCGCCGGCATTATATTCAGCCGGATGACTCAGCCCCAGCGCATGGCCGATTTCATGGGTAAAGGTCTGGCGACCATATTCTTCGGTATCCGGGTTGCGAATACTCGGCTGGTTGTAGTTGAACCAGGCGCTGCCGGACAACGGATGTTGCCCCGGGTAAGCGGCATAGGCCTGAGTATCGTTTTCGATGCTGCCATCCGCGTTGCGAGTGTAGTTAGCGAAGGTCAGATTGGCTTTTTGGTTAGGGCTGACTTCAGTAAACGTCAGGTTCGCCACATCAGACCAGGACTGCAAAGACAATTTTACCTGTTGCATCTGCACCGGAGTAAACTTAACCGGTCCGGTATGGCCATTAGGCGTTGAACTAAAGGTATTCAAAAACGAATAGGTCAAATTCGCCGCTTTGCCGTATACATTGTCGCCATTCCAGGTGGTATGCGGCCGGGTTAACCCCTCTTCCACCGCTTTGTCGGTAGAATAAGACGGCTTACCATTAACCGTGACACCGTCACCGCGCTGATGGTAATACCAAAAGTCATACACATCTGCATAACCGGTATAACTACCGGCCTTGGCGGCAGCAGAGGTATTTAACGATACATTCTCGTTTTGTTGCATATTACTTCTTCCATAAAGTCTGACTTATTACCGTCAGAATGCCTTATTTCGCCATTAAATCTTCGTCAATTAACAACCAACGAGATTTAATGACACACCAATCTTTCACCGCGTGCCGTGAAAGAAATATCGTGGAAACTGCATGAGTTAATGCAAAAAATTTATTATCAATTCACTTTATTGCCGGATACCGTTTTAGCCCTGTTTTTATTAGCGGCGTCGGCAGGTTGAAACCAGGCGGCCAATTGCATCATATCCTGATCATTCAACGTGCCGGCGGTATAACGTAGATTCAACCACGCCTGGAGCCAGCGATATTTCACTTCAGTCAGTTCGCGCCGGGCGTTGTACCACTCCTGCTCCGCCATCAGCACATCCAGATTGATACGCTCACCACCGGCAACGCTCTGCCGGGTAGCGCGGATGGCTTCCGCAGCCGTGGTAACGCTCATCTGCCAGGCGCGGATCTTGGCCGAACCGTTGATACACAGGTTGAACTGACGGCGAAGTTCCGCAAAGGTTTGCCGGGTTTGATTATCCAGCTCCGCCTGATTTTGGGCATACTCCGCCGTCGCCTGACGCATTGATGCGGAAACCGCGCCTCCGGAATACAACGGCACGCGAACCTGCACCCCGACCGTCTGGGTATCGTATTTCTGGTTATAGTTGTATTCGGACTCCGACAAACTATTACGGGTAGACGCCACCAAATCCACAGAGGGCAGATGACCGGCACGATTACGCTCAATTTCATAGCGGCTGTAATCAACATTCTCTCGTTGCACGGCCAGCTTAGCGTTATGCCGCACCGCCAGTTCGCGCCACTGCGTCAAAGGGCGGTTCTCCGTCACATTATCCGGCAACTCCTCCAACACCAGCGGGGACAGATCCTGAATCTGTAGCGGCGAGCCGATCATATTTTCCAGCGCGGTCATCGCAGCATCTAACGTGTCTTCCTGCTCGATACGTTGCGCTTCGATCACCGTATAGCGGGCTTCCGTTTCACGCAGGTCGGTCTGTGTTCCTTCACCCGCCGCCAGCAGGCGACGATTCAACGCCAGCTGTTCCTGATAGGCGCGGCGCTGCGCATCCAGCAGCATCAGTTTCTCCTGCGCCAACAGCGCATCACTCCAGGCCTGATACAATCGGACCATCAAATCCTGGCTGCGCTCGCGAAACCGCTGATCGGCCATCAATTTCCGGGTAACGCCCTGCTGGTAGCGCGCCCAGGCGGCATAATCCAGCAGCGGCTGACGCAGCGTAAGGGTCGACACATAGTTGTTGTAATCACGCTGGGTGGTGTTATCCGTCGTCCGGTCGCGCTGCGTCACCTTAGAGTGGCTGTAATTGGCGCCATAGCTATATTGCAACGATGGCAACAACCCGGCCCGACCGATCGCCACTTCTTCCTGCCCGGCATCGCGCTCAAAGCCCGCCGCACGGAGTTGCGCATCATTACGCAGCGCCAGCTCCCATGCATCCAGTAGCCCCATCGCCTGAGCGCCGACGCCCGGCAGGGATAACGCCACCGCTAATAATCTCGCCAGTAATACCGCTTTCCTTCGCATTGCTTTTTTCCGCTACTCTTCCGTCAACGCCAGATGCATACGATCCATCAAAGGCTTAAACAGATAATTGATAAACGAACGCTCTCCGGTGCGTACAAACCCCTGCACCGGCATGCCGGGTTTTATTTCTAAGCCATGCAACGAACGTTTGCCTTCTTCACTCACCTGAATACGCAGGCTGTAATATGGCGAGCCGTCTTTTTCATCCACCAACCTATCGGCAGAGAGCAAGGTCACCGTGCCGGGTACTCGCGGCGTGGTGCTCTGGCTGAATGCCGTGAACTGCAACTCAACCGGCAGGCCGGATCTGACTTTATCGACCATTTCCACCGGGATACGGCCGTCCACCAGCAAAGGTTGATCTTCTGGCACGATCTCCATCATCACCTGCCCGGCGCCGATCACACCGCCTTCCGTGAACACTTTCAGATCCACCACGGTGCCGGCGACCGGCGCGCGCACCTGCACATTGGCCAGATTAAAATCCGCCTTTTCGCGCTGGCTGATCACTTCATTCAATTTGGCCTGCACGTCAGACAATTCGCTGCCGACTTCTTTGTCATATTCCTGCTGGCGTTGGGCAATACGCAGTTTCTGTTGCTGAATATCTCGCCGGGTTCGCCCGACTTCACCGCTGGTCTGCGCCAGTTCGCCGCTAACCTGTGCAAACAGCCGTTCCGTCTCCAGCATTTTGTTACGCGGCACATAATTATCCGCCGCCAACGGGCGTAACCCCTGTAATTGCTGGCTTAACACCGCCTGCTCCGATTGCTTGCTGGTCATTACTTTCTGTAATGCAACAAGCGACATTTCCAAACCTTCGATACTGGCGCGCACACCGTCCGTCTCCAGCTTCAGCGCCTGCTGCCGACTGTGCAACAGATCTTCCTGCAACGCGACGATGGCGGCTATTTCCGGCCGCTGCCGTGCTTCTACCAGCCGCGGTGTCGCCACCAGCGACGTTTGATTGCGCTGTTCCGCCAGCAAACGGGCTTCGCGGGCAATCAGCTGATCATATTGGGAGCCCAGACCTTCGCTGGTGGTGCGGGCATCGACGGCATTCAGCGTCAACAGCACCTGCCCTGCGGTAACGCGATCCCCTTCTTTCACCTGGATTCGCTCGACAATACCGCCCTGCATGTGTTGGATGACTTTACGGTTGCCGGAGACCACGACGTTACCTTGTACCGCCACCCCTTTATCCAGCGGCGCCAGCAGCGCCCACAGCAGAAAGCCGCCAAAACCGGCAAACACCAGCCACCAGCCGAGCCGCAACGCCCGTTCTTCATCGCGGCTGGCGCGGTCGCGCATTGCCGCTTCATGCAATTCGTCCTGTGTCGTTACATCGATACCTGTCATCGGTTAATCCCTGTCATTGCGGCATCGCAGCCGGAGTAGTCATCCGGGCCTGATTCGCGGCGCTACGCTGTTGCAATTCCGTCAGCACATCTCGTGCCAGCCCCATACGCTGCTGCTGGCCCTCGTGGAGGATCAAAATCTTTTGCGCCAGCGTGGTCAGCGCCGGACGATGGGTGATCAGCACCACCGTGGCACCGCGTTTCTGCAATGCAACAATCGCCTGCATCAGAGCCTGATCGCCTTCGCTATCCAGGCTGGCATTGGGTTCATCGAGAACCAACAGGCAAGGATCGTCGTACATCGCGCGCGCCAAACCGATACGCTGACGCTGACCGCCGGACAGACCGCTACCCCCATCGCCCAACTCCGTGTCATAGCCATTTGGTAAAGAGAGGATCAGTTCGTGTACGCCGGCCAGTTTTGCCGCCGCCACCACTTTTTGCGGGTCAGCCTCGCCAAAACGGGCAATGTTTTCCGCCAGCGTGCCTTTAAACAACTGCACGTCCTGCGGCAAATACCCTATGGATGGACCAAAAGCACTTTTGTCCAGTTGATTCAGGTCGGCGCCGTCCAGACGCACCTTGCCTTGCGTCGGTGCCTGCGCCCCAACCAATAACCGCGCCAGAGTAGATTTACCCGAGCCGGACGACCCAAGAATCACCAGCGTTTCGCCGGCCTGCAGTGAGAAATGGATATTCTGCAACCGGGCATGGCCTTGCGCCGAACGCAGCGACACCTGCTCGACGCCCAGATGTCCTTCCGGCGCGGGCAACGCCATGGTCGTCGGTCGGGGCGGATAGGCGGCGATCAGTTTGGTCAGCCGCTGCCAGGCGATGCGTGCACTGCTCCACTGTTTCCAGACTGCAATCAATTGATCAATAGGACTCAGTACCCGGCCAACCAGAATGGACCCGGCGATCATCATCCCCGGCGTAATTTTGCCGTCGATCGCCAGCAACGCCCCTAACCCCAGCATCAATGATTGCAATGCAATACGGCTGTATTTGGAGGCGCCGCCTACCGCTGCGGCACGTTCGCTGGCGAGGTTCTGTAGGGAAATAAAGCGATAATGACGCGTCAGCCAGCGCCGACGCAGGTTGCCGAGCATCCCCATGGCTTCAATCACATCGGCATTGCGCAGTTGCGCATCGGCCAGATGGGTGGCCTGCTGCGAGTGCTGATTCGCCTCCGCCAACGGCTGATTGGTCAAACGCTGGTTCAGCCAGGTCAGCGCAACCAACACGACGGTTCCCCCCAGCGCCAGCAATCCCAGCCAGGGGTGGAGTAAAAACAGTACCAGCAGAAATAATGGAAACCACGGCACATCAAAGAAGGCAAACAATGCATTGCCGGTAATAAACTGACGCAACAGGGTAAGATCGGTCAACGCCAAACCGGCACGGCCGTCGCCGGCTTCCAGATTGCGGGCAAACGCCGCATTGAAAACATCCTGATTGAGCGCCAGATCGATACGCGTGCCTAACCGTACCACCAGCAGGCTGCGAACCCACTCCAGCGCGCCCATAAAGGCACATAGCCCTACCATCAGCAGCGTCAGCATCAGCAGGGTAATGCCATTGCCGGAAGCCAGTACCCGGTCATACACCTGCAGCATATAAACCGAAGGCGCCAGCATCAGCAGGTTAATCACGGCGCTGAATATTCCGACGCTCCAGAAGCTACGACGGAATCGGCGCAGCACGCCGAACAACGAACGATCTTGCTCAAAGGAAGCATTCACGGCAGAGCACTCTCCCTCAGGCTTTCTTTTTCAGAATGCGAACACTGCCGTTAGCCAGCTTGTGCTCGTAGTGATCGCGATTACGGCTGAAAAACGCCACTGCCGAGCCGTCCGCCTGCGTTAACGTCAGCCCATCAGGCGTAGGCCGCCAGCCGGCCGGCACCTCAGGAAGCAATGTATTCAGGCACGCACTGTCGCCGCTCAGCGTCCAGGTGGTACTATCCAGCACATCCGTCTTCAGGCGGATATCGCAGCGCTGTTCCGCACCGCTCAATACCCACTCACCGCTCAGTTCCGCTGCGGACGGTAATCTCAGACTGCTCGCCATACATCCTCCACTTAGTACACCCAGTAATGTCGCAATAATAAGCTGCTTCATGATATTCCCATCATTTGGCCATCAGCGAACGCGTTTAATAATTGAAAGCATGCTGTTAAATACGCCACCATATCTGCCATGTTTCAATTCCCTTAAAATAACGAGGGTATACCCGTCACACGTCATTGGGCATATTGGACTTATTGTTAAACAACGAAATCAGACGGCTGAATATTTACCAAAAAACCAGCCGTGTTATGTCCGCTTAAATGCAACCACATATTGAATCGTTTTTCCCGGCAGAGACAAAAATATCTTTACCTGCGCCGCCGGTTAAAATATCAGCGTCGCCATCACTATAAAGCACATCATTACTGGCACCGCCGTCGATACGATTATCAGACGGCTTGACTACAATCATATTGTTGCCTGAACCGCCGATGGCATTTTCAATCACTGAACTTGCTGCAATAGAAATATTGCCGTGGATTATTTGAACGCGGGCCTGCTCCAACGCATCTGACGGCCTATCGCCGATAACGCCATTCCCTCGCGTATGGGGATTCCATAATTGATAGACATTCGCCACCCCGTTACAACTACCGGATGATACAAATGAAAGATCAATTTTATTGCCGAATAAAGCCATAATGTTTCCTCCATGAAACCATTTTGTATCTGATGATGTTATCCCTTATGGGATGGCATCTGTTTATACCCGTCATACTTCAAGTTGCAGGTGCGTTGGCTGCCCTCGCTTACCCCAGTCACTTACTTGAGTAAGCTCCTGGGGATTCACTCGGTTGCCGTCTTCCTGCAACTTGAATTATTTAGGGTTTATAACAGCACTGTTTATAACATCGTGTTTTTATAAAATTACTGTTAAACACTAACCATTCGCTTTCCTCTATTGAAAGTGAATGTTCCTTGTTATGCGTTGTTATGCGTTAAATCAGATAGCCCGGTAGCGATAGTGCAAACCGGGCAACACAGACAGGTTAGTAAAACAGAAATAAAATGACAAGATTCCGTCAAGAAAATCGATGTTTAGTGACATACAGTTCAGACTGAAGAAAAAAAACCAGACAGAACACCGCAGAAGTAAAAATTAATAGAATAAAAAGCGGCACCTCTGTAACCAGACGCGCCGCCGTGCTCATGACATGAAAAAAAATTACAACGACGCCAGCGCAGCGCGAATGACGTCGCCATACGGCGTGGTCGGGCGGCCCAGCAATGCCGACAACGCATTCTTGTTATCAAACAGCCCGCCTTTTTCCGCAGCGGCGTCGGAATCCGCCAGCATATCGGCCAGGCCGCCCGGCAGACCGGCGCCTTTCAGCGCGTTAGCGAAATCGGCTTCCGACAGGTTGACATACTGCACCGGCTTGCCGCTCTGCTGCGCAACTTCGGCGGTAAATTCCGCCAGCGTATAGCTGTGATCACCGGCCAACTCATACACCTTTCCTGCCTGATCATGCAGTTGCAGCACGATGGCCGCCGCTTGTGCATAGTCGCTACGCGCCGCCGAAGCGATACGCCCCTCGCCAGCGGCGCCGATGAACGCGCCGTGCGCCAACGCAGGCGCAATGCTGGCGGCATAGTTTTCGGTATACCAGCCGTTACGCAGAATGACGTGAGGGATGCCGGAAGCCGCCAACGCCGCTTCCGTCACCAGATGTTCGGCCGCCAGCCCCAGCGGCGACGTATCCGCATGCAGCGCGCTGGTGTAGGCAATGAGGCCTACTCCCGCTTTTTTGGCCGCGTCGATCACCGCACGGTGCTGAGCATCACGTTTACCGACTTCACTTGATGAAATCAGCAACAGTTTGTCTACCCCTCTCAGCGCATTAACCAGTGTTTCGGGTCTGTCGTAATCGCCGTAGCGAACATGAACCCCTTGCGCCGCCAGCGTACTGGCTTTAGCCGGATCACGAACCACCGCAACGATCTGCTCTGTCGGTACTGACTTTGTCAGTGCATCAATGACCAAACGGCCCAGTTGGCCCGTTGCTCCTGTAATCGCAAACATCATGTACTCCTATAATCAACACATTCCACGTAAATCAACATATTCCACGTCGCTCCAACCCGAATATTCCAATGCCGTTATCGGGTTGAGGCCCACATCCACAGCATAGAGTTTAAGCTCACTTTTAGTAAGTACTAACAAAAATGTTAGTGTGAAATAAAATGCAGGAATCATCACAGAATACACGCCGCCGGCTTCCCGCCGGCGTGTTGCCGGGTAACCTGTGAGACGAGCGCTCTGTCGGTTTTTTAGTTTCAGTCACATCGCACTTATGCGATATTGCTTTTTCAGCGGACTGATGACGCAAATATTTGTCATATTTGTCACTTTTTTACGTATTTGATTCGTGACCATCAGAATTATAATCGCAGATAGTGAACACGATTTTCTGTCTTGACGGTTTATCAAAAAGGGTCTCTTTGGCGTGGCAAAATTATTTTTACGCAGTGGAAATTTAGACGATTTTCTTGCGTTGGGAGAAAACGGTCAGCCCGTTTATACCTCGGCGCTACAATTACGGGAAACGCTGCGTCTTCGCAAACAACAGCCTATTGCTGACTGTCTGGCCATTCCCCAACCTAACGAGGATGGCGATCACATCGACTGGTATTCCCCTTTTTCCGGTAAAATCACCTCCTGGATGGCGGCCAGCGACGAGCAACGCGAGCAGGCGTTGACGATACTGGAGCAGTATCTCAACACCGTCGACGCTATCAGTGAACGGGCGCGGCAATCCGACAAACCGGCGCAAAAACTCTTCGGGGTATTGTTATCGAAAGCCTTTCAGTTTCCGGGTTCCAATCACGTCTACCTGGTAGACGATAAACCGGTTATCACCTTCTGGGGGTTTGTCAGCCTGGGGAAAAAATCCCGCACTGACGTGCTGGAATGCCTGCGCCCGGTTGAACCGGTCGAGATTCCAGAACCGGTTCCGGAACCGCTGCCGGAAGTGACCACGCAGGTTGCCGATCCTGAACCGGAACAACCGCTGCTGCCGGCTGAGCCGGAACCCGTTGTGGTTGCGGTGGCCGAACCGGCTTCTCCGCCGCAAGCCGCGCCATCGCCACGCCGGGTTTGGACCAGTATTTGGTTGTGGGCACCGGGCGCGGCGCTGCTGGCGACGTTGGCATTCCAGATCCGCGGTTGCGTTTCTCACCCTGACAATAGCGCGCCGGCGGCGGTAACCGCCATGAAACCGGAAAAACGCGTGCTGAGCGCCACACCACCGGCGGATCCCGTCATTCAGCCGAATCTGCCGTTAAACGTCGCGACGTTGTTGCCGCAGCCGATCAACGCCGAATCGCAGAAAAAAGCCGAAGAAAAAGCGCCAGAAGCCCCTGCTATCGTCGAAATCGCCGCTGCGCCAAAAGGCGCGCTGGTGATGCCTGCCGACGCGGTGAAAATCGGCTCCATCCGTTTCCTCGACGGCAACTGGCAAGCGACTGTCTCGGTGAAAAATCCTCTGACCGGCAAGCCGCCGGTTCTCCGTTACCAGATCAAAGACGGCAAAGGCCGGGTGCATTTTACCTATGGCGAAAAAGTCACCTGCCAGGCCGAGGTAGAGGCCGGGCTGCATCAGTCCGGTAATCTGGTGATCAACAGCCGCTATCGTGCGCGCTGCAGCGATGGTTCCCGCTATCCGATGCCGGAAATCGTCTGTACCCGACAGGAAGCAAGCGAAGCCGCTGAATGTAAAGGCCGCTATGATGCCGATACTTTGCTACCGGTGACGATTAAGCGTGAGAGCAAATAACCATGCTGGCAACCCTGACTGACTATAAACAACACATTACGCTGATTCAGAATAGCGGCATTCAGTTTCTTGATTTTGCACTGAAGCTCACGCCGGCGCGCTCAGGCTTCGCCAATCGTTTCGTGCGCAAAAGCGCCAACGGGCCGCTACTGCGACTGACGTATAACGACCACAGCGGAAAATACACATTGCCGAGTGCGGTACAGGTGCTGCCGGAAGCGGTTAACCCGGAGTCCAGCTACACGCTGGAGCAGTCGCTACGCCTGCTCAGCAACGTATGGCTGCCGCTACCGTTCTTCCGCTTTAACCCACCGCGCACTTTCATGGGCGGCCCGAACAACTGGGCGCGGATACAGGTGCTGGAACTGGGCGAGCCCGACGATGACGGCAACACCCACCGCCTTTGTCTGGCGTTCGATACCCGCGTGTATCCGGAAAGTCATGATCTGGAAGCGCTGGCCCCCAGCGAAAACGACATCAACGCCGGGCGGCTGTTCACATTGGCCTACCACAGCGAAGAACTGGACGATTTTCTCGACCAGACCTGGGTGGACGGCTGGCTGCGCGAAGCCTTTTCTCAGCAAGCGCTTGCGGTAGAAAACCGTAAACCTCGCGACATCCGCCAGAATCTGCGTGAGTTCGAATATCAGGCGCATTATCTGAATCTGCTGGATATTATGGCGACGCTGCTGAATGTGCCGGAAATCCGTATCACCAGCAGTACCTTGAAAGAACCGGCCATTAATGTCGATCTGATCCTTGATGTCGGTAACTCCCATACCGCCGGGATTCTGGTGGAGGATCACACCGACGAAAGCAATGGCCTGCGGCAAACCTACGAGTTGCAGATCCGCGATTTAAGTCAGCCGCATTATTTGTACAATGAACTGTTCGACAGCCGGGTGGAATTCGCGCAGGCGCGTTTTGGCAAGCAGAATTTCTCCTTTGAAAGCGGGCGTGACGATGCCTTTATCTGGCCGTCGATGACCCGTGTCGGACGCGAGGCCAGCCGTCTGGCGTTGCAGCGTCAGGGAACGGAGGGCTCCAGCGGTATTTCCAGCCCGCGTCGTTATTTGTGGGACGAAGAGCCCTATGTGCCGGGTTGGCGTTTCAGCCAAACTACCAGCCCGCGGCAACAGGAACCGCTGGCAACCGCCTTGCCGTTGACCATGCTGGTGAACGATGAAGGACAACCGCTGTTCAGCCTGCCGCTGGACGAACGTCTGCCGGTATTCGACCCGCACTACAGCCGTAGTTCCGTGATGACGTTCATGCTCTCCGAGCTGCTGGCGCAGGCGCTGATGCAGATGAACAGCGCCGCCCAGCGCCTGAAAATGATCCATGCCAACGCGCCGCGTCAATTGCGCAATATCATTCTGACCCTGCCGTCGGCCATGCCCAAACCGGAACGCGAGATTTTCCGGCGCCGGATGATCGAAGCGATCGGTCTGGTATGGAAAGCCATGGGCTGGCACCCGGCCGATGAGGACTTCCTGACGGAAGAAGGCCAGCGCAACAGCAGCGTGCCGGTGCCGGACGTTCAGATGGAGTGGGATGAGGCCACTTGCGGGCAAATGGTGTACCTCTACAACGAAGCGCAGGTGAATTTCGGCGGCAGAGCGGAGGCGTTCTTCGCCAGCATGGCTCGCCCGGATAAGGAACTGGCGGATGACGAACAGCCAGGAAAAACCTTGCGTATCGCCTCGATTGATATCGGCGGCGGCACCACTGATCTGGCGATTACCCAATACTGGCTGGATGATGGCGTCGGTAGCAACGTCAAAATCATCCCCCGGCTGCTGTTTCGTGAAGGATTTAAAGTCGCTGGCGACGACATTTTACTGGATGTGATCCAGTTGTATGTGCTGCCGGCCTTACAGGCTGCGTTGAAAAAAGTCGGCGTTGTCAGCCCGGATGGCCTGATGACCCGCTTGTTCGGCAGTGAAGGCCGCATGGACGGTCAACTGACGTTGCGCCAGCAGGTCACGCTGCAGATGTTCATTCCTATCGGTCAGGCGATTCTGGAAGCCTATGAACGGTTCGATCCGCTCGATCTGAATGCGGAAATCGACACCACGTTCGGTGAAATGCTGCCGCAAACGCCGACGCGCAAGGTACTGGAGTACATCAATAACGAAATCCAGCGGGAACTGCCGGATGAAGAAACGCCGTTCGACATCCTGCACGTGCCGTTGATCCTGCGTCTTGGCAAACTACACGGTGAATTTCTGGCGAATCGCATGAGTATTACCCAACATCTGCGCTTGATGTCGGAAGTGGTCTCGTTGTATGCCTGCGACGTGTTGTTGCTCACCGGTCGGCCGTCTCGCTTCCCGGGCATTCAGGCGTTGTTCCGCCATCTGCAACCCTTGCCGATCAACCGCATGATGTCGCTGGATGGGTATCACACCAGCGACTGGTATCCGTTCAACAAACGCGGCCGAATTGAAAACCCGAAATCCACGGCCGCGGTGGGAGCGATGCTATGTCTGTTGGCGCTGGATCTACGCCTGCCGGGTTTCTACTTCAAAGCCGGAGATTTCGAACCCTACTCCACCGTGCGTTATCTTGGCATGTTGGACAGTACCAACACGCTCACTACCGATAATGTCTACTATAACGACATCGATCTGGATGATGCCGATTTCACACTGGACGAACAGGCGGGTTTTGAAGTGCGCGGTTCGCTGTGCCTCGGTTTCCGCCAGTTAGACAACGAACGCTGGCCCGCCTCGCCGCTCTACTCGTTATCGATAGTCGACCCGGAACTGGCCCGCAAAGTGGCCGGCGACAGCGTACTGCATGTGCGCCTGAAAGTGGTGCCGGGCGACGACAATCTCACGCCGGAGCGTTTTGAAATAGCTCACGCGGTGTTGGGGTCAGGGCACACCATTTCACCGCATCAATTGAGGTTAAAACTGAATACCTTGTCCAGCACGGTTTCCGGCATGGCACATTACTGGATCGATAGCGGGAGCGTCTTTAAGAAATGAAAGCATTAACGCCCAAACAGTTGTCGAGCCGTCTCAGCCGTCAGTTGCAATCTGTTTCACAAGGTGTGGATCAGGCGATCGCCTGGATAGAAGAAACCCGGCGTAATGTTCCCCGTTTAGATATGGAAGCCGACAGGCTGATCATTAAGTTGCGGCGTTGCCGCAATAAAGCGCGCGGGTTGTCTGAATCATCGCTCAAAGAGATTGCCATGGGCATGTTCGGACTGGCTCAGGGAGGAAAAACCTATTTGCTGACCTCGTTGGCCGGGGGAGAAAACGGGCGAATCGAAACCTCTATCGGCGGCGTAACGCTGGATTACCAGAAAAACATCAATCCGGATAACCAGCAACCGGCCTTCGTCACTCGCTTTACCCGGCAGGTCGAAGGCAAAAGCACCCCGAATCCGGTACAGCTCCAGTTGCTGAACGAGGCCGATATTGCCCGCATTATCGCTTACGCCTTCATTCTTGATACGGATCAGAGTAACGCGCCGGAACTCGATGAGCAGCATATTGCCGACCACCTGAAAACCCTGTCGCTACACCGCCAGCAAGAACACGTCTCCGGGCTGACCAGCGATGATGTAGTGGCGCTGTGGGATTATTTGATGCGCCATGATGCGCGGCGGCAAAAACCGCTGGAGCGCAAGTTTTGGCCGTTGGCGGTCGAGCTGGCGCCCTACCTCGGCATCGACGATCGCGCCGCCCTGTTCTCGGTGTTATGGGGTGAGCAGGCGGAATATACATCGCTCTACCGCCACTTTTCCCACACACTGGAGCAGTTGTCCGGCGCCCGCAAGGTGTTGGCGCCGATCAGCCTGCTGGTGGATGAATCACTGCAACCCGACAGCGGTATTTTCAATGCCGGACAATTCGACAGGCTCAACAGCCCTTCCGATCTCAGCGTGCAGGTACGCCCTATCGTAAACGGCCGGGCCGCCAGAGGCGTGGAACTGTCGCTGGCCGAACTGATTATGCTGGCAGCGGAAGTGCAAATTCCGCTGTTATCTCCGCCGAAGGAAACACTCTTCGGGCAGGTCGATCTGCTTGATTTTCCGGGGTTCAGTCTACAGGACGACGCCGAACCCGAGTCGGATGACGATAACCCGGACCGGTTGTTGCGGCACAAACCCCACCCGTTATCCCGTGCATTACTGCGTGCCAAACGCGCCTATCTGCTGGAGCGTTATACCGACGATCAGGAAATGAATCTGCTGATGGTCTGTACCGCCGCGGCCTGCAAAGCCGACGTACGCCATGTCGGCCGGGCATTGGATTTCTGGGTGCGCCACACTCAGGGTGAAAACCCGCAGATCCGCAGTCGCCGCAAACCCGGCCTGATCTGGGCGGTCACGCGCCATGACCGGCGTTTTACCCACGGCCATAACAACGACGAAGCGGTGCAGCGTTATGTCGGCAATCCCGGCGATGCCTGGGGCACCATGCTGGCGATGGACAAACGCGGCATCAACCGGATGGCCGCCTGGCTCGATGCTGAAGTGCGCCGCGAAGTGAAACTGGGCCGTATCAACGAGCAGTTAAGCGAATTACAGCGCGAACTGTCCGATAATTTGCTCGCCAGTTGGTATCAACCTGCCGGTGCCGACGATCCGGCGCACAAGCAGCATATTGCCGAATCGATGCTGAAAGCATTGCAAACCCGTACCGGGGTGCACGGCGAATTGCTCGAGCGGCTGTTGCCTTCTCGCGAGGAGTTGCGCCGCCTGTATTTACAGCAACAGGAGCAGCAACCGCCGCGCAACTTTGCGTCCTATCAGGAGACGCTGGATACGGCGGTGCCGCTGGTCAGTTACGAGCCGTTCGGCGTAGGTCTGGATATCGATCTGTTCAGCGATGAGGAGCCGGTAGAAAGCGAAGATAAAGAAGCCAAAGAAACACTGGTCATTCCCGCGCACGCCGACGAAGAGCCAGCAGACAGCCGCAGCTATGAGGCGGAGTTTGCCCGTAATCTGTACCGTTATTGGATTAACCACCTGCGCAATCTGCCGGAAAACATCGCCATCATCGAACTGTTGGGCATCAACCGCCCTACCATCGAAATGTTGGTGGAGGAACTGATCACAGCCAGCGTTCGCTTGAAGATCGACGACGAACTGCAAACCATGCTGGTGGATTCCGGGCAGCTAGGGATCAACCGGGAGAGCAAAGCGGACAGGCAGGTATCGCGCGCGCTTAATGTCCTCGGCGATTTCGTCGCCTGGCTGGGGTTCCAGCAGGTGCCGGAAGCGCAACGCCCGGACAGCCGCGTGAACAAAGGCAACAAGATCTTTGCCAAACCGGAAAAGCAGGTGGCCAACTTTGGTTCATCCCGTCGCTTGACCAAGCTCTCGGCAACGCCGGTCAATAATACGGCGTATTACATCTATGACTGGCTAATCGGCCTTAATGAGATGATTATCCAGAACGCCGGTTACGCCGCCGGTCGTGATATCAAACCTAAACAACGTGAACGTCTGGGAACCATCCTCAACGTGATCAAACCGGCCGAAGGTTAACGATACAGGTGGAGCGTAACGCTCCGCCTTCCGCGTTTTTCGGCATAAAAGTTTACACAATCAAATAATTATGTTGACTTCTTCGTTATTCCCTTCATCAAAATCATGTTAGAAATCAGGCTGGTCTTGCAAAAATGCAGCGCTCACGTCATAGTTTTAGACGGGGTGTGTACTGTTGTACCCGTTATTATTCTTTTCATGTTTTTTCATTAATTCAATTCGCCCGGTTTAAAGCAACGTTTGGTAGTTAAAAAAGGAACACAGGCCACCCCGGTCTTTTTCCACCACCTTGATGCCGCTCTGTTTTTCCGTCAAAGAAAACAGGCTGGCACCTCTTCCAGGGATATCAGCAGCCGTTTTATCGATTGGTATGTTTCGAACGCACCGACTACGCGCATTCGTACACCAACTGCTGATGATATCGCTTTACCGGCCAGCACCGCCGTAAAACGATGAATAGATACCCTAAATCATGGTTCTCCCGTTCCACGACGCCAGATACCCGGATCAGACGCGTGGTTTTCTCTTAGCGGTTCACGACATGGCACAGGTAACGCATCATGAGTAACAGTAGTGAATCCGATGGCGCATTCGACGACTTTCTGACGCTTTCCGCCCTGCTCACCGGTTTCAGTCGATTTGAATTGACCGGAACCGGGCTGGCCCATGAATACTTCGCCTGGCTGCAACACGCCGCAGCCATACCGTTTAAACAGTTGCGGCATGATTTTTTAGCCCAACCGAATGATGAAACCATACGGCTCGACTGGTTACAAACCACGGTGCTGACATCGCCGTCGCTTGGCCCGGTCGCCCGCAGCCTGCTGCGTTTGTGGTACACCGGGCAGTGGTTTCCCATCAGCCAGCCTCCCGACGACAACGCCGACTTTCTCAGTCACGCCGCCTGGCGCGAAGCCTTGATTTGGCAGGCTATACACGCGCATCCTCAGGCGATTAGTCAGCAGGAATTCGGCGCCTGGTCAGAACCGCCGATGGCCGAATGGGGAACGCGCGGATGAATTTCGTCACCCCTCATCAGGCAGAGCAAACCGATTACGATGTGGTGATTGTCGGCGGCGGTATCGCCGGTTCATTGATGGCCAAAACACTGACCCGCGGCGGAAAACGTTGTCTGATACTGGAGGCCGGCGACGGCGACAATCTGCACTACGCCGGCTACCGGCATACACTACAGCATTATCTCCAGCGACCGGATAAACGCCATCAGGTGTCCGGGCCGCATAACGTCAACGCACCGACGCCTCATGATACGGCATGGCATTCGCTACAGCCTGACGGCTATGACGACGGCGGTTATCTGGTTCAACGCGGCCCGTTACCATTCAGCTCCACGTATTGCCGACAACTTGGCGGCACATCGCTGCACTGGCTCGGCAGCGCCATGCGTATGCTGCCGGAAGATTTTGAATTGCAAAGCCGCTATGGCATCGGCCTGGACTGGCCGTTGCGCTATGCGGATCTCGAACCCTGGTATCGGGCAGCCGAGTATGAGCTGGGCGTATCCGCCAACGTAGCAGAACAGGCCTATCTGGGCATTCGTTTTCCGCCGGATTACGTCTATCCCATGCAGGGACTGCCGCCCGCCTGGGGCGCTCGCCAGTTGGCCCGTCGCCTCAGCGGGGCGTGTCTGGTTGAAGATGGCGAGTCTATTGCGCTGTCCCTGCACGGTACGCCGTCCGCCCGTAACGGCGTACCGCATCCCGATTATGACCATGGCCGTGGTTATCATCCTCATGGCGCGGCTGGCGGTTCGCCGCTTGGGCGGCAATGCACCGGCAACAGCCATTGTACGCCGTTCTGTCCGACGCAGGCTCGTTACAATGCGCTGAAAACGCTGGAAGACGCCGCGCCTGAACGGCTGGATGTCCTCACCTGCAGCGTGGCGCATAAACTGCTGATCGACCCTGCGACAGACGCCATTACCGGTATTCAGTTTCGTCATTATGTTCATCAGGATACAGCGTTACATCGCCTGCATACCGTTAGCGCCCGGCGCTATGTTCTGGCGGGCAATGCGATCGCGAATGCGGTTCTGCTGCTGGCGTCCGACGCCTGCAAAGGCAATGACCTGGTAGGCCGTCATTTGATGGATCATCCGGTCTTGCCGGTGTGGGGGCGAACCGATACGCCATGGTGGCCGATGCGCGGCCCGCTCACAACATCGGGTATTGAAGTCATGCGGGGCGGCCCGGCCCGTGCGCAACGGGCGGCCTATCGCATCGAACTGAGTAACGATGGCTGGCGGTGGCCGGTCAACCGGCTTTATCAGGATGTCGAACAGTTACTGGCGGAGCCGCTGTGCGGCCCTCACCTGCGTAAACAGATGCGCGAGCGGCTATCGCGGCAATGTAGCGCGCGCTGTATGGTAGAACAGTTACCGGAATACAATAATCGGGTGACGATTCATCCGGATTACCGGGATGCGCTGGGTAATTACCGCCCGGTGATTCACTACGATTTGTCGTTGTATACCCGTGCCGGCGTCGCACGCGCTGGCGCCGCCATGCGACACATTTTCAGGCACGCCGGTATTCGTGACCACAGCCACTACTTACGAGATGACCCCGGATATTTTACCTATCAAGGGCAACCACTGGCGTTTACCGGAGCCGGACACATCGCCGGCACCCATTGCATGGGGAATTCCCCCCATCATTCGGTCGTTGATCGCCAGCAACGTAGCTGGACTCATAAGAATCTCTATTTAGTCGGCGCCGGAAATATGGTGAGCATGGGGACAGCGCCACCCACGCTGACGCTGGCGGCGTTGACGTTATGGGCTGCGCACACAATTCTTTCCGAACTGGACAGAATGTGTGCCAGAACACGTTAAATGAGAAAAAAACGCTACAAAAGATGATGATATTCAGGTTTCATGCTAGGAATAAATAGATAAGACTAACTACACACTTCGTCACTGCCGCAACTGACTAAGACGGAATAACGCTATGAACTTAAACGAACAAAGCCAACAGCACGATTTGGAAACCACATTCAGGGAGCAGGGCTACGTCAAACTGACCAGTCACAAAGATCTGGCCCATGAACTGGATGACATACGGGATCTATTACAAAAAGCGATGGTTCTGGAGCACGCGGTCATTCCCCCTTATTTGACCATGCTTTATACGGTGAATGACGATATCGATCAGCGTGTTCCCGACGTGATCCACTCGGTCGTGATTGAAGAAATGCTGCACTTCGTCATGGTCGGCAACTTGCTTAATGCGGTAGGCGGCACGCCGGATATCAACAGCCCCAGCTTCATGCCTGATTATCCGGCTACGCTGCCGTTCGGTATTGAAGATCTGGAAATTCAGTTACACCCCTTCTCCCAGCATGCCATACATCAGGCGATGCAAATCGAACATCCCAAGTATGTGCGTCCTGAAGTGGTAGCCAGTCACGTTTGCAGCGACATGTCTATCGGCGAGTATTACGTCTATATCGAATCGCGCTTACGCGCCGCCGTAGAGTCGTTTGGCGAAAAAGCGGTGTTCTGCGGCGACCCGACGCGTCAGATTGAACCGGCTCAGTTCTGCCACGGCTCATACGGCAACATCATTCCGGTGGTCGATCTGGAAAGCGCTATCAACACCCTGCGTCAGATTTGCGATCAGGGTGAAGGTTCGCCGCACAATATTTGGCAGGGCGATGAAAACGATGTGCCGCATTACTACCGGTTCAACGAAATTTACTGCGAACGCATGTATGCGCATGGCGATACCATCGCCAGCGGCCCCACCGGCGACCCACTGAACATCGAGTGGGATAAAGCCGTAAGAACCCACAGTGCAGCCAAGATCAGCGACTATCCGGAAAGCGAGCTGCGCAAAGCGATTGTGCGCTTCAATCGTCGTTACACCGAAATTCTGGAAAATCTGCAACTGGCGTTGTCCGGCCGGCCGCTCAAACTGACCCCCGCCGTGATGGCGATGGGTTCACTGCGTGAAGATTTCCGTGCCATTGTCGCTCACCCGTTCCCCGGCGATAGCGCTTACCACGCCGCCCCGACATTCGAATATACGCCGCCGCCGCCGCCGCGCTTTCAGGCCAAGAGCCAGGCGGTAACCTTTGCCAATAATCAGGCTACGCTGGAAAAACTGGCACAGGCGTATGAGGCCGGCGATCTGCAAATGGCGCTGGCATGTCTGAGCGAGCAACTGGTGTGGGATATGACCGGCCCGGTAGACGTGCCGTATACCGGCGTGTTCTATGGTCACGAAGGTTTCTCACGCTTCTGGTCGTTGATGGGCCAGACGGTGGAATTCAGCAGCGAAGTGGTGGAAAAAGTCTTCTTTAGCGACAATCAGGCGATGGCTTACGGCAGCCAGCAAGGCATCACCAAATCCACCCGCGTACCTTACAGCTACGACTGGGCGATACGCTATGAATTCACCCATGATCATCGCATCCGGCTAATGCGTAATTATTTCAACCCGATGAAGATTCAGGCTGCGTTGGCCGCCACGCCACCGAAACCACGGTCATTCATCAACAAGTAATACCGCTTTCCTGACAAACGGCATACCGGCACCGCCTCGTTGGCGGTGCTTTTTTTCGGCTGGGATAACGCCGTCAGATACTGAAAAACGGTTCGACAATGTGTTGTACGTCGGGAATGGCTGTCGCTACATGCATTCCCCCTACGCCGTAATGACCGCGATATTTCACCACCAATCCAGCTTCCGAGCCAATCACTACCCCGGCGGCGATATCCCAAATGCTGGTGTTTTTCTCCACATAACCGTCGGTAAACCCCAGCGCGGCAAAACTCAGCCCAACCGTCGCGCAACGATAGCGCGCCACGGCCCACCCTTCGTCGCGCAGATAACCATCGATCACCGCCACTTCCACCGCCGCCCATTTATTGCTTTCCCCCAGCGCCACCAACCGGATTTCGCTGAACGGCACCTGACGGCGATAAGGCATACCGTTGCGCCACACGCCGCACCCAATCGCCGCCGACAGCGTCAGGCCCAGCATCGGCAAGGCAATCGTACCGACCACCGCCAGCCCGTTTTCAACATACCCGATGGAAATCCCCCACAGCGGCAAACCGCGCAGAAAGTTGGTCGTGCCGTCGATCGGGTCGATGGCCCAAAAACTGTCGCCGACCTCTCCGCCCATTTCCTCGCCGAGGATGGCATCCTGCGGAAAAGTCTCGCTCAAACGATCGCGAATCAACTGTTCGACCTGGCGATCCGCCTCCGACACAAAATCATTGGCGGATTTCTGTTCCACGACCACACTGTCGCGCCGGGCAAAGAGTTGTTTTGCCAGCAACGCGGCTTCCTCCATGACGGCGTTGGCGGTTTCAAAACGCAATTGCAAATCAGACATCACACCCTCCGGTTATTAACCCAGCAAATCAGGAATATCAGACAGCACCGTCTGGGCGCCATTGTCCAGAAAGCGCCGGGCCTGCGCCGCGTCATTGACAACCGCCACCGCGTATTCGATACCGCTATCCGCCAGAATGCGTTGTGCGTCCTCATCCATCAATTCAGACAGGCAGTGTAAAATCTGGCAGTGTGTTTCCTGCAACAACGCCAGCGGTTTCTTGGGCGGCACCACCACCGCAAACGCCCGCGGGACATCCGGCATCAGCCTTGCGGCGGCCTGAATCGAACGCACGGAAAAGCTCGACAAAAACAGGCTGTCACGGTTGGCTGGCCACATCGATTTCAGGACGGCCAGCACCACCTCGGCGGTTTCAACGTCATCTCCCGCGGTGGGTTTCAGCTCGAGCTGTAACCCCATATCCAGCTCCAGTACGCAGGTGATCAACTCCTGCAGCGTCGGGATGGTCACCCCGGCGAACGCCTCGCCATATTGGGCGCGCGCCTCCAGCCGACGAATTTCCGCCAGCGTCAGCCCCGCTACCAGGCCGCGCCCGTTGGTAGTGCGATCCACCCGATCATCATGGATGATCACCGGCTGACGATCCCGGGTGAGTTTGACATCCACCTCCAGCCACGTCGCCCCGCGTTGCGCCGCCTTGTGCATCGCAATCAGCGTATTTTCCGGCGCCAGTGATGGCGCCCCCCGATGGGCAATCAGCGCCGCCTTTACCACACGCCTCTGGCGCAGATTCTCAGTTGCAACATCAAACATAATGGTTTCCCTGGTGTTTCAGTGCATCGGTGTTAAGTAAAAAAATATGTTGGAGCCAGGTACATTCCGCCTTGCCCGCGTCGGATACAAACAAGTTGTTCAAACGTCATCACAAGGCTTCGCGATGTCATTTCAGCATCACGTTTTGAATAAATTGTTTTTTGATTTCATCGCCCAGGGGTTTAGCCGCCCAGGCAAAGCTATGCGATCGGTCCAGTACGCCTTCCGTTGCGTCGTCAGTGCCGGACGGCAACAACGGCGCGGTGCCGAACTGCGCGTGGAAACGTCGTTGCGTATCCGGCAATGTCAGCCAGTGAATAAACAACAAGGCCGCCGCTTTATGTCTGGCATTCGCCGGGATGCCGACCACATTCCCACCGCCCGGCATACCGAATTCAGGCAGGTAGAATTTGATGTCCTGCGACAGGTCCCCTTTATGCTGTTGCGAGAGCACCAAATCTTCCCAGGATGCGGCAAGTTTAAACTCGCCGGCATTCAGCCGGGTGAGGCTATCGGCATTGGAGGCGCTGATCACCAGGCTACTTTTGTAACGGTTGAACCAGCGCCAGGACGGCGCCAGCCGCTGCACTATCTCCGGCGAGACGTGACCGTCCCGATAGTTCACATCGGTGACCAGCGTCCGTGTGATGGATTCGATAAATGCCGGGCCGGAACCGCCGTTTTCCACGTTAAAGGTGAATTCGCCGGGGTTTTTCTGCAGAAACTGTTCAAACTGGGGTAGCGTACGCGGTAGATCGCGCTCGTTGATGCGGGCCGAATGGTAAGCGATGACCGTTTGGTTACCCCAAAATGCTACCGCATACCCCTGGGTATCAACGCCTTCGATTTGGTAAGTCAGTTTATCGCCATCAGGTAAACGGGATCTGAGCGGCCCCCAGAACAATTTGGGACCGTTGAGTAACCCAAACTGGCTACCGCCCACCGAGATCACGTCGACATCCCCCCGCTCGCGGTACTGCTCCGCCAGCAACTTGTTAATGCTGGCTGCCGCCTCGCCATCCGGAATGGTGACCCGAATACCATACTGCCGCTCAAATGCCTTCACTTCGTCGCGCAGCCGATCCTGGTAATACCAGTTAAACCAGGTTAGTTGCCCTTCCTGACGCGCCTGCGCTTCCACATCCGTCCACGACAGGGTTTTCAGATCAACGGGTTCAGCCTGAGCCTGATACAACGGCAGCAACAAAACCGGCAACGCAACCAGCCTGCGCAGCGTCGACAGCGTAAATCGAGTAAACATGCGATATTCCCTCCCCTGAAGATTAAGCCACATCATCGCTATCCCTTATTAACGAATGCGGATGTCGGCACATGCTTGAGACAGCGCTCCATCAGTAACATCAACACCACGTTGGGGAGCACCAGGATCAGTGACACTACAGCGGCATTAGGCCGGATAAAGTTGTAGCCAAGATAGGAATACAAGATGGTAGGAACGGTGATGAAATCAGGCGCCCCCACGATGTAAGAAACGGAAAATTCTTCAATCGACAGGATGAACACCATGATCATCGATGCCATTGCACCGGACTGAAGCGACGGCCAATAGACTACCCGGAAGACACGCCAGCGCGACGCCCCCATATTACGCGCCGCATCAATCAAATCCTGCCGCACCTGGCTGAAGGAGACGCTCATAATTCGAATGGCATACGGCAGGAACAGCACCGTGTGACCGAGAAAAATCCCCAGAAATCGTGAATAGATGCCCAGTTGCATGAGCAATGAAGAGAAGAACACCGCCACCACGAATCCCGGCAATACGATCGGCAACAGCGTCAATACCTGCGCGACGCCTTTACCGGGAAACGACAACCGGCCTAAGGCATACGCGGTCGGCATCGCCAACAACAGGCAAGTCAGCGTGACTAAGGGTGCCAGCAGGTAGCTGTGCAACAGCGCATCAGGCAATGAGGTGTTATTCCAGAGATCGCGCCAGCGCAGCAGTGACAACACCGGTGGAAACACATCCGGGTAAGCCCAGGGATGCGCAGGATCCACCAGCGACCACAGCACCGCCATGGCAAACGGCAGGATAAACCACACACACCCCAGCAGCAGAAGCAACGCCACCAGCAGACGATTGAGTCGGTTAACGGCCGTTTGCTGCATCGTTTATCCCCTTATGCCACGTACGGCCGCACCCGTAGCGAAGGCCAATAACCCGGCTCCCGCCAGCGACAACAGCATCAGCATTACCGCCACCACCGCCGCCTGATTCCAGCCTTCCGTTCCCGCCTGCTGTACGCGCAACATCAGTTGCGACATCGAATTCAGGTTGACCGGGCCGGCTACCGACTGAAAGGAAAAATCACCCGCCGCACCAATGAAAATCAGCATCATGGCGGTCTGCAACGCCCGCAACGTCAGCGGCAACACAATACGGCGGAAACGAACCCACATACCGGCCCCCAGATTGCGAGCGGCATCCAGCAGGGTATCGCCGATGGCCTGCACCGAACCGCTCAGCAGCAACAACGCAAACGGCATCTGTTTCCACACCTGAAGCACAATCACGCCAATGCCGTTGGCATCGTTTTGCAGGCGAATCGGCCGTTCCGTTAGCCCCAACCGTAGCATCGCCAGGTTGAGAAACCCTTGATAAGAGATGAAATTGACGAACAGAAATGCCGCCGTCAGCCCCGGCACCAGCAACGGCGCTTTCAACACGGCACGCAGGGTCACCGCACCAGGAAAGGGTTTACGTAACCAGATGGCCAAAGGATAAGCCAATGCGACCGACAGCACCGCACTGAGCAGCGCAATACGCGCCGAGTAGAAAAAAGAGCGCCAGAGCTGCTCGTCAGCCAGCATGGTTTGCCAAAAACGCAGCGAGAATTCACTGTCTCCGGCAAAATTGAAAAAACCCAGCGACTGAGAAAACGCCATCCCTACGACGGCCCCCATCGCCAGCACGATCACGCCCACCCCCGGCAACAGCAACAGATACGCCATCAATGACGCTCTCATGTCACCACCTCCTGCAAAAAACGCAACGCACCGGGAGGCACTGAAAAGCAGTGGGTATCACCTTCCAGCAACGGCTGGGAGCCCAACAATTGAATGCGGTAGCTCTGGGTATCGGAATCTGGCGAACACCCTTCAATGTCAGTCAGGTTGCCAAGAAAAGTATGGCGTTTGATGCGCAGCGAAAAGATATTTTGCCCCTGTGAAGGCATCGGTAGCAGACGGGCGTTTTCCGGCCGCCAGCACAAATAAACGCGATCCTGACGCGGCGCCTCATCCGACGCCACAATCAGCTCGCCGAGTGCGGTGGCGACCCGATAATGCCCGCTATATTCATCGCGTGATATGACGGAACCCGTCATGATATTGGCCGTGCCAATAAAATCGGCGACAAACCGGTTGACCGGCCGGTGATAAATGTCCTGCGGAGTACCGGCCTGAATAATGCGGCCACCGTGCATCACAATCACCTTGTCGGACATTGCCAGCGCTTCCGCCTGATCATGTGTAACGTACACGGCGGTAAAGCCCTGCTTACGTTGCAACATACGGATCTGTAAACGCAGTTGCTCGCGTAACCTGGCATCCAGATTGGATAATGGCTCATCAAAGAGCATCACATCCGGTCGTACCGCCATCGATCGCGCCAGCGCCACCCGCTGTTGTTGTCCACCGGAGAGCTGGCCGGGCAATTTGTCGAGATGTCCGGCCATCGCCACCATCAGCGCCGTTTCCACCACCCGGTGGCTCAGCGTCTCCCGCTCTACAGGCCGTTGTTGTAGCCCAAAGGCGATATTTTCCGATACCGTAAGATGGGGAAATAATGCATAGGACTGGAAGCACATCGCCGTATTGCGCTTTTCCGGCGCCAGGCCATTCATATCCCGGCCACCAATACGAATACGCCCGTCGTCCAGCGGTACAAAACCGGCTATCGCGCGCAATAACGTGGTTTTACCACATCCTGACGGGCCAAGCAGGGTAACGAATTCACCTTTGCCGACATCAAACGATACTCCCTTGAGGACGGGAATATCACCGTAAGCCACGCTGGCGCATTCTACTTCCAGTCGACTCATTACGTATGCTCTCCCGTAGCCCGCAATACACCTGTTTTATACCCTTCATACTTCAAGTTGCAGGTGCGTTGGCTACCCTCACTCACCCCAGTCACTTACTTGTGTAAGCTCCTGGGGATTCGCTAGATTGCCGCCTTCCTGCAACTCGAATTATTTTGGGTATACAAGGTGAAAACGTCGCTAATTCAATTTATAATGCATTATGCATAATAATAATGACAGATATGTTACATATATGTCATAAAAAATAGATTCATCAATAGACTGATATGTAAGTAAATATATAAATAAGCCCCATTACCTTGGTAAGAATGGCGTTATTTTATCAATATCCCCCTCGTACATAATGACATTATCATTCAATACGTTTAATAATTGACATCGAATGCATTCCTGGCAGGTCATTCTTAGCAAACGGCTAACTGTACGGTTTATCACTATAAAAAGGATCTACACACCATGACTACACTCGCAGGAGGTTGCGCCTGATGCGGCCAATACTTCACGACAACGAAAGCATCACGGTGAACGAACGTCTGGTTCTGGATATTGTTCGCCGCCATCGCTGCATCATGCGCTCCGCCGTTTCGCCGCAAACCAATCTCACCCAGCCATCGGTACACCGCATTATTGATAACCTGCTGGATCGCGGATTGCTGCGGTTGGGCGAAAGTATCGTGCACGGGCGCGGCAAACCCAGCCCGGCGCTGGAGCTGGCGCCGTCCGCGCGTTACAGCATCGGCATTTCGGTGAATACCGATACGCTGGCATTTTGCCTGTGCGATTTCAGTTGTCAGGTGCTGCATGAAGAAACACTGGACCTCCCGCCGGATGACCGCACTCGGGCCATGTTTATGTTGAAAACACGGATACGTAAGGCACTGCAACAGTACGCCATACCCGCGCAGGCGGTAGTTGGCGTCGGGTTCGCCATCGCCGGTTATCTAATGGAAGAAAAACGGTTATTTAATGCACCGGAGCCGCTGCACGACTGGTCGCTGATCGATCTCAAAAGTGAGCTGGAAACCCTGTTTGACCTGGAGGTCTGGACAGAAAACAACGCCACCACCGGTGCGATTGGCGAATCCGTGCTGGGCGCAGGACTGAACTATCCCACCTTCGGCTACCTGTCATTCAATTACGGTTTTGGCGCCGGCCTCATTCTCAACGGCCAGCCGTTTTGCGGTTCTTTCGGTAATGCGGGCGAAATCAGCCGTATTTATACCGAGCAGGAATTCCCTTCGCGGCCGGCACTGGGAGAGTTACTCAAACGGCTTAATGCCCGCGGCATCAATATCCGGCAGGTCAGCGCGCTGCGCCAACAGTTTGACCCGCAATGGCCTGGCGTACGCGAGTGGGTTGATGAGGTCAGGCCGTATCTGAATCGGGCCATTGATGCGCTACGGGCGGTGGTAGACCCGGCCGCCATCGTATTTGGCGGCGAATTACCGGTAGCATTGGGAGAAATGTTGCTCAGCGTTCCCCCCACCCAGCAACCGCCACGTTATGGACAGGCCGCCCGCTATCCGCGACTCTTGCTGAGCAAGATACAACATGACCCTGCGGTCATTGGCGCGGCGTTAATGCCTTTCAAAGCCCGCTATTTCACCTGATGCCGGCGTACCGCCCGATAAAGTGACAACGTCACGATAATCAGATGCCGCCGTCGCTTCCGTCAACAACGCCACCAGCATGGCGACTTCAGTGTCATAAGGCTGTTTCTCTTCTTCCACCACCAGATAGAGCGGCGTAAAACGCCGCCCTCCCTGTGGTAACGGCAACAGCTTCAATTCACCGGAGGCCAGCCCAGATGCGACACGTGCTTCCGGCATCCAGCCATAGCCGACGCCGTGCATCACCGCTTCTATCGCCGCCTCGACGGTGGTAAACGTCCAGTTTTCGGTACTGGCCGGTTTATACAGGCTGTCTTTTTGTTGTTGCCGGTCAATGATTTCAATCAGCGGATAAGCAGCAAGATCGGCAAATGACAAGGGAGTTGTTAGTTGATGCAACGGATGGTCAGCCCGCGCGACGGCGACAAACGCCATTTCCATCAACAACCGCCCCCGATTAACCCCTTCCCACGGCTGAGAAATTAACCAGATATCGGCCTGATACCCGGCAAGCTGCGCCCGGCTTTCACTGCGCAGCACCTCCATCAGATGCACCTGCGTATGTGGATGATGCAACTGAAAGGTGCGTAATGCGCCAAACAAGATTGGTTTAGGGAAGATACTGTCCACCACCAGATCAAGCCTGGCTCGGCCGCCGCGTCGCAGCATATCTGCCCGCAATTCCAGCGCCCTGAAGGCATTGAGCAACGGGATTGCCTGCGTCAGCAATTGCTGCCCCTGGGCAGTCAGCACCGTTCGGCGTCCGGAGGGCACCAACAACGACACCCCCAGCCGCTCCTGCATCAACGACAACTGATAACTGACCGAAGACTGGCTACGATTAAACGCTTGCGCCGCCGGAGCAAACCCGCCCAGCTCGACGACCGCCTGCAGCAACGCCCATTGTTCCAGTGTCGTTTTCGTCAACATCATGCCTCAGCCCGCCTTTTGATATCGCCAGATCCATCACTTCAATTCATCCAATTATTGAATTAATGAACACTAAAAACAGCGTTATTCATCAAATTAACTCGCCTTTATACTCATCTCCAGCCAACAAAAAGGAAAAGAGTATGAGCAATTTCGACAAGCAGGATCTGAGCGGTTTTGTGGGAAAGCATCTGGTCTATACCTACGATAACGGCTGGAATTACGAGATATACGTGAAAAATGACCACACGCTGGATTACCGCATTCATAGTGGTATCGTGGCCAATCGCTGGGTGAAGGACCAGCAGGTATTTATCGCCCGCGTCGCGCGCGACGTCTATAAAATCTCCTGGACGGAACCCACCGGTACCGATGTGAGCCTGATCATTAATCTGGCTGATCGGATTTTCCACGGCACCATTTTCTTCCCGCGCTGGGTCATCAACAATCCGGAAAAAACCGTCTGCTTCCAGAATGATCACATTCCGTTGATGGAGTCTTACCGTGCGGCAGGCCCCGCCTACCCGACTGAAGTGATTGACGAATTTGCCACTATTACCTTTGTGCGTGATTGCGGCGAAAACGACAATAGCGTAATCAATTGCCCGGCCAGCGATCTGCCGGACAATTTCCCGCAGAACCTGCGCTAAACATCGCCTGGCGGACTATTCGGTCCGCCGCTTTTCGGCTCATTTTTATCTACCTTCCCTCACTTTTACCGGCATTATCAGGCGTCATGTCATCACCAGATTAAAGTGGAACGCCATTTTAAAAAATGCAAAAATCCGCCATCCAGCGTGAATACGGCCTATTTCGGTTTACTGGATAACCGCTAACTTTATGGATGATGAAACATGGATATTTTGCTTAGTTTGGTTAAAACCCCCGCGGTCATTATTGCCATCGTGGCATTTCTCGGTTTGTTGTTTCAGCGCGCGTCGCTTTCCCGCCTGATCACCGGCACTTTTCTGTCGTTTATCGGTTTTACCATGATAAAAATCGGCGGCGGCATTCTGATGAAAGTACTGACGGCTTTCAGTTCGTTGTTTTCTCATGCTTTCGATATCGCCGGCGTGGTGCCCAGTAATGAAGCCATTATGGCGGCAACCATCGACAAGATCGGCGCCACCGCCGCACTGATTCTGCTGTTCGCGATGTTGCTGAATATTCTGCTGGCCCGCTTTACCCGCTTAAAATATATCTACCTGTCGCTGCATTTGGTGTTGTTCATGGCGTTTGCGTTTACCGCGGTGCTGATTCAACTCAATTACAGCAACACCACGATTATTATCGTTTCATCACTGCTGATCGGCATTTATATGGCCGCCTCGCCCTATATTCTCAGCCGGTTCAGTCGCGCGATAATCGGTTCTAACGAGTACGCCATTTCACACGCCGCCATCACCTCCTACGTGATCGGTTCTTATCTGGGAAAATGGTTTGGCAACAAAAACAGCGATACGGAGCACCTGACGCTCAGCCAGCGTTTTGATTTCTTGCGGGAACCGAATGTCGCCACCTTGCTGACCATGCTGGTGCTGTTGCTGCTTTCCTGCCTGTTTGCCACCCAGCCGCAAATTAAAGACGCCATGGTAATGGTATACGGCACCGGTGCCGCGGATAAAAACGTAGTGATCTTTATTCTGGAGCAATCCGCTACGTTTGCCTGCGGACTGTATCTGGCGAAAGCAGGCGTTAACCTGTTTACGGCTGAAATCGTGCCGGCATTTAAAGGATTCGCCAACGTATTCGCCCCTGGCGCCATTCCCGCCGTCGACGTGATGGTGCTCTTTACCAAAGCCCCCAACGCTACGTTGATCGGTTTTCTGGTCAGCTTCTCGGTAGAGCTGGTCTGTATTCTGCTGTTCCCGCTGATCGGGCTGCCGATTATCGTGCCGGGTATCATGGCCAGCTTCATCACCGGCGGCGCCGCCGCTATTTTCGGAAACGCGACCGGCGGTGTGCGCGGTGCGGTGCTGGCCAGCAGCCTGAACGGCCTGTTGCTCTGTGTGTTGCCGGCGCTGACGCTGCCATTGTTTTCGCATCTCGGCGCACAAGGCGTCACGTTCGCCGATCCGGATTTCACACTGCCGTCACTGATTCTGGATCGTCTGCTGCGCTGGTTTAACTGACCGAGCGTTAAGGTCTATCAAACACAACGGCAGGCCACCAGGGCCTGCCGTTGTTATCCGTCATACCCAATGCGCCGACTCAGAACGTCGTCCAGTTATCCGCTGACGAACGGGCTGAGCGGCTGCCAGGCAGCGCCGCCGGCCGATTGGCGGGTTCGGCCTGACGTGGCCGGTGGTTGCTCAGCGACGGGAGATAGCCCGATGCCTGTGATTCATCCTGTGTCGACAGACGGAATACCGACACCAGTTGCGACAGCTTCGCCGCTTCATCTTCCAGTGAATTCGACGCCGCCGATGATTCATGCACCATTGAGGCGTTCTGCTGGATAGTGGTATCCATTTCTGATACCGCCGCGCCTATTTGTGCGATGCCGCGGCTTTGCTCATCCGACGCCGAGGCGATTTCCCCCATGATGTCGTGCACCCGCTTGACGGATGCCATAATGTCATCCATGGCGCTCCCCGCATCCGACACCAGCACCGTGCCGGTATTGACCCGGGTCACCGATTCTGAAATCAACCCCTCGATCTCTTTAGCCGCCTGCGAACTGCGTTGCGCCAGATTGCGTACCTCACCGGCGACGACCGCGAAACCGCGCCCTTGCTCCCCTGCGCGCGCCGCTTCCACCGCAGCGTTCAGCGCCAGAATATTAGTCTGGAATGCAATACTGTTGATGACGGTAGTGATATCGGAAATCTTTTTCGAACTACCGGAAATATCATCCATCGTCTGAATCACCTGGTGAATGATCTCGCCGCCCCGGTTGGCGTTATCAGACGCCTGTTCAGAAATCTGGCTGGCATGGCGAGCATTGTCAGCATTGTTTTTCACGGTAGCGGTCAGTTGCTCCATACTGGCGGCAGTCTCGACAATCGCCGACGACTGCTGTTCGGTACGTGACGACAGGTCATTATTGCCGGCTGCAATATCAGACGAGGCTTTTGCCACGCTATAAACGCTATGCCGAATATCGGCGATCAACTGGCGCAGCTTTTCCGTCATCGACATCATGGCCAGCGTCAACTGCCCCAGCTCATCGTGGCGCTCTACCGTCACGCTGGCCGACAAATCGCCGCTGGCGATCTTCTCCGCCAGTTTCAGGTTGGCAATCACCGGTCGGGTAATCTGGCGCGTGACCGACCAGGCAATAAATAATCCCAGCATCGCAGCGATGATGCCGGAAATGACCGTCTGGAACACTGAATTATTGATGATATCTTCGTTACGGGTACCGATCTTTTTGAGAATGCCATCAATGTCATTAATCAGTTTATCCCCGGTCGCTCTGAGCGCGGCATCAGACGCTTTCAACTGATTAACCTTCTCGTTATATTTCACCCCGCTCTGATTGTAACGCTCAATTCGGTTACCCAGCTCGCTGATACTATTTTTTGCTTCCGCGGAGAATGCGCCATTCAAACTATCGAAAGATTTCTTCGCCTGAGAGTAAACGCCCTGCATCGCTTTAAACGCCGCATCGCTGCCTTCTTTTTGCAACAAATGCACTTTATCCACCAGTTGCGCATAGAGCACGGTGGTCTGATGATACTGACGTAACAGATTGATATCATTTGCAGTAGTGTAAAGCACATCGCTCAGGGCTTCTTTCTGGTCAAGCGCCGCGATATCCTTCGTGACCTCATTCATGCCGTCAACGCTACTTTTGACGCGATCGATATTTTTGGCGTAATCGGTAAAATCCTGCGCCACATTTTTAAAATCCGCCTGATAAGCCTCATCCCAGCGCAATGCATTCGTTTTTTCATTTAACTGACGGGCTTGATCCAGATATTTATTCAGGTTGTTGAGATTGTCATTATTGAGGGTATAGGTGAACTTAATACGGGCAATTCGGGTAAGATCAATAAAATTTCCCATGTCATTCATAATCGAACTTTTAATATACAAGTCCCGAATCATGAAAAAACGCACCGAGCTAAAAGCGGATGCCAGAATAACCAGCAGCAATACAATACCAAACCCGCCATACAGCTTATGAGAAATTTTTAAATTTCTCACTGCATTCCCAAATACACTCATCCTTGCTTCTCCGACCAGGTGGATACGCCATGATAAAGGCGTACAGATATTTTACTTATCGGAAAATATTGGTTTTATTTTAGCAATTATATGTGATAAATATCACACTTTAACCCACAATTTGCTTTTAATTGATCATTACTGATTTTTTATCATCAAAATACAAAAGCCCTGCCGGTCGGCAGGGCTGAATACTGGCTATCATCATTTAGCGGGGGCTAATAAACTCTTGCCGATTGCCAATACCACGCCGGCCTGACGCTGCTGTGCCGGTTCAAACATTTTATTATCGACCAGTGTAACCGGCTGGATTTCCACCACCCGACCTTTCACCACGGCAGAACATAACGAATGCACGACCTGATCATTCAGGATGGTCAACAGACAACGGAACCTTGGCGCGCCATCGGCAACCAGATCCTTTTTTTCCGGCCGAATACGCTGGCGCAGCATTTCTTTCTCAGAACTGGCGACCACCGCATCCAGTTCATTATCACCGACAGTCGCCTGCCCACTCGCCGTCGGCGGCATATAAATAGTCACCAATGTCTTACGTTTAGTGTCCGTATCGACATATTCCGCCTGCACCGAATGCTCTTTCGCATCCACTTGCACACCCCGACGTTTCAGGCCGTCAATCACTGTCGGTAAGGCATCAGCCAATTGTTGTGAGGTATAACCGGCAATCAGATCCGGATTATTGTTGTCGGCAAAACCATAGAGCGGCATCGCCAGCAACAGACCACACAGCCCTTTCGTTATCACGCCCTTACTCATTTTCTTGTCTCCTTCATGCCTAATTTTTTAATCATCATTCCATCCCCTGATTACACTATATATCGCATTGCTGATTTATCAGTGTGATAGCGCCAACTTTTAGCGCGATTGCGTCACTCCATCCCCCCAATCCTGTGTGATAAACCATTGTAATCCGGATTTCGCCGCCGGATTTATGCCAATCAAACGTGACAACGTCACTAAAAATACTGGCGTGCCGCATCATGGCAACTATAGTTTTGATGGGTAAATCAGTTTTGATGGGTGAATCAGTTTTGTTGAGCGAATCGACACCTTAATGTCTTCGGCATGACCGCGGTTTTGCCGCGCAATACTCACCGCACAGCAAACCAACGCAACGGAAAAGAGGGAACATCATGAAACTAAAAGCATTAATTCTGTCCGGCCTGTTGGTCAGCGCGGTAGCCCACGCGGCCAGCACCACGGTAACGTTAAAAGAGGCGCTACCGACAGGAGACGGCGATACCCTTGGCGATATCACGATTACCGAAACGGAATACGGGCTGCTGTTCAGCCCCAACCTGAAAGGGTTGCCCGCGGGCATCCACGGTTTTCATATCCATGCCAACGGCAGTTGCGCGCCGGGTGAACAAAATGGCAACAAAGTACCGGCTCTGGCCGCGGGCGGACACCTGGACCCGTTGAAAACCGGTAAACATCTCGGCCCTTATAACGACAAAGGCCATCCTGGCGACCTGCCGGGGCTGGTGGTTAATGGCGATGGCACCGCCAGTTACGAAGTGCTGGCCCCACGGCTAAAATCGCTCGCGGAAGTAAAAAATCACGCGCTGATGATTCATACCGGCGGTGATAACTACGCGGATACGCCGAAAGAACTCGGCGGCGGCGGCATGCGTATCGCCTGCGGCGTCATTCAATAACACAAGGTTGGCCGATGTAGCCTAAAACAGACGGTATCGGCCCCCTTTCCAGATAGTCTCCAGCAACCTACACGCTACGTCATAGAAGTAAGGCAACCTTAAGAATACATTAACTAAGCTAAATATTTACCAGATGTTACAAAATGTAGCAATTGCCATGCAATCGCTACAGTAACGAGGGTAATTATCGGTGTGATCCTGTACACGGAAATGAATTTCTTACTTATTTCAGTGAAATCAGGTGATCAGGATCACCCTACGCACTGATGGCATCTCGTAGGATGAACTGGGCTTCCCATTAAATTAATTTAAATATAGGGAGTGGGAATATTATGTCTTCTTTCCTGAGCAATATCACAATCCCGGGTTTAAAAAGGAATCGCCCTGCTCGTGGGGCCTATCGCTGTGATGCTTTGCCCACCTCGCTGTCGGCACTCGGTTTACCATCAAAACCGGGTTTGCTGTTGGCATTTGTGCCGCCCGAAGCCAACTTTTCGGAGGTCAACCGCGCCTGGCAACGTTTCTCTGCGCCTAATCGAACCGTTATTACTCTGTCGTCTACAGGGGCATTGTGCAGTCAACGTAATAACTCCACGTACTGCGACATGAACAGCCCGTATGGTAGTTGGCTATGGATGCCGCAGTCGCTGATCGCCAAACATGAAGTGCATCTGGTAGACCTGCACGTGCATGACAAGCACAGCGCCCGTGCCAGAATCGAGGGGATCAAGCGGGAGCTGGAACGTCTGAATGTCAGCATGCCGCTCTCTTCGGATAACACCTTTGCGCTGATTTATTGTGACGGTCTGGCGGCGTCGGAAGGGTTTCTGATGCAAGCCTGGTATGCCTGTCGCCGTTTCCCTTGTCTGACTATCGGCGGTGCAGCGGGCGGACGGCTGGACTTTAGCGGAACGTACATTGGCGCCGACAATGCGGTACTGCAAGGAAAAGCGGTGATAGTGTTCTGCCAAATGGCACCCGGCAAGTCCTTCGCGCCATTCAAGAGCCAGAACTTTGAACCGACAAAACAAAGCTGGCTGGTCGCAGAGGCGGACCCGGTCGACCGCACAGTGAAGTCCGTTTTTGACGCCAGTGGCCATGAGCAACCTATTATTGAGGCGATCGCTTCATGCCTGCGTTGTCAGCCGAATCAAATCGGTGAACATCTGGCGGGAAAAACCTTTGCAGTTAAAGTCAATGACGAGTACTTCGTTCGCTCGGTGGCTTCAATCAAAGAAGACCACATTTCTTTTTTCTGCGATCTGGAGTTCGGCGACCGTCTGTACCTTATGCAATCAACAGATTTTATCTCCACCACCGAGCGAGACTGGCAACAGTTCGTCTCGCAATACGGTAAACCGGATCTGGTTCTGCTTAACGACTGCGTACTCCGCCGGGCAGGCAACACCGAACTGGAACAGGCCCAATTCTTCGATCAGGTGCCTGCGGCAGGGTTTTCCAGTTTTGGCGAAATTCTGGGGGTCCCTATCAACCAGACGCTGTCGGCGTTGGCCTTTTTCGATCGCGATGTGAAAGCCATGACGCACTTTCCGGTCGAATACGCGGCCTATGCCGGGCACTATGCCCAGCGTGCCTTACGGCGTTGGGAAGCGCTGCATGACATCCAGTCCAACGTGGTCAAACAAGTGGTTGATTATGAACAGGCGCTGGTCCCCTTGCTGACGACCATGCCCCAACTGGAACAGGCGACGCTAAGGCAAAGCGATACGCTGGATATCGCCCAGACGAGTATCCGCGCGATCAGTGAATCCGCCTCAAAAACCCAGGAAGCGCAACTCCGCCTTGAAACCGGCCTCAACGATCTGGAACGCATTTCAAAAGGCATCAGCCAGATTACCAGCGGCATCAACGCTATTGCCGATAAAACCAATCTGTTGGCATTGAACGCGGCGGTGGAAGCGGCACGGGCGGGAGAAGCCGGACGGGGATTCGCCGTGGTCGCCGAAGAGGTACGCAAACTGGCCAGTTCGTCCAAAGAACAGGTGGATGCCACTACTCACAGCATCAACGAAGCGGTTCAAACCATCGCGCATATTCGCTCCATTGCACAGCAAACGGTCACAACGACGGCGCAAATGGCGGATAAAAGTATCTCGGCGGCGAATCAAATCGCCGACATGAGTGCGGAGACAGATAAAGACCGGAGCAATATGACGTCTAATCTGGGTAACCTTAAAAACCTGGCCAAAGGCATGGATGCGATGCAGGATGCGGTTAACCAGTTGACTACACTTCAAAAACTGGCGTCATCCTAAACCCCGCCCCAATCGGCGGCGATGTCGGGTTGCCCGATTATCGCCGCCGTCCCTTTCTGAAAAAATCCTGCAGTTTTTATGTGACAGACGACGCTATTAAAGCGACAATGCCGCCACGATCAAATCAGGTTAGCGCGTCATTATCATTGACCGGCGTTTTATAACACGATATCCATGCAGACATTTTTATTTGATTCGCTTTCCACGCCCATAGGGGAATTATTATTGATAACCGATGAAAATTATCATCTTAGGGCGGTGGAATGGCGTGAATATGAAGAAAAGCTCTATCAATCTCTGAATAAGCGTTATCGTCACGATCCGTTTGTGTTAAAGGCCTGTAATAACCCCGGTGAATTAACCGATACCCTGCGCGCTTATTTCGCCGGCGACCTCAATATTATTGACGCCTTGCCGGTAGCCGCAGCGGGTACCGACTTTCAGCGGCAGGTATGGCAGGCGCTTCGCACGATCCCCTGCGGTAGTACCACGACCTACGGCGAGCTGGCCGCCAGACTCGGACAACCCGGCGCTGCACGCGCTGTTGGCCTGGCGAACGGTTCTAATCCCGTCAGTATTGTGGTCCCCTGTCATCGCGTCATCGGCTCACAGGGCACGCTGACCGGTTATGCCGGCGGTATTCATCGTAAACACTGGCTATTAACCCATGAAGGGTATTTGCCGCAGCAAGATTTATTCAATACCCGTCGATAAGTTAGCGAGCGTCGCGAGTTAACGGGTTAAAAACGCCCAATATACCCAAAATAATTCGAGTTGCAGGAAGGCGGCAAGAGAGAGAATCCCGATGAGCTTACTCAGGTAAGTGATTCGGGTGAACGAACGCAGCCAACGCACCTGCAACTTGAAGTATGACGGGTATATCATGGTAAAAATATTAATAAGCTCACTATTTACTGACCAGTTCCACAGATAGTGGCTCTTATCAGACCCAATAAAAGCTGTTAAAATTGACCAATATCAATTATCGCCTGAGTAAAGCCTATGATTCCTGAAAAGCGAATAATCCGACGCATTCAGTCTGGCGGTTGTGCAATCCACTGTCAGGATTGCAGTATCAGCCAGCTCTGTATTCCTTTCACGTTGAACGAGCACGAACTCGATCAACTCGACAACATTATCGAAAGGAAAAAACCCATCCAGAAAGGGCAAGCGTTGTTCAAGGCGGGTGACGAACTAAAATCACTGTATGCCATCCGCTCAGGCACCATTAAAAGTTACACGATTACCGAGCAAGGGGATGAACAAATCACCGGTTTCCATCTGGCCGGCGATCTGGTGGGTTTTGACGCTATCGGCAACGCCCAGCACCCCAGCTTCGCTCAGGCACTGGAAACCTCCATGGTGTGTGAAATCCCGTTTGAAACGCTGGATGACCTGTCCGGTAAAATGCCTAATTTGCGCCAGCAAATGATGCGGCTGATGAGCGGCGAAATCCGTGGCGATCAGGACATGATTCTGCTGTTGTCGAAGAAAAATGCTGAAGAGCGTCTGGCTGCATTCATTTACAATTTGTCCCGCCGTTTCGCCCAGCGCGGCTTCTCGCCTCGGGAATTCCGTCTAACCATGACCCGCGGCGACATCGGCAACTATCTCGGTTTAACGGTGGAAACCATTAGTCGCCTGCTTGGCCGTTTCCAGAAAACCGGCATGTTGGCGGTGAAAGGCAAATATATCACTATCGAAAATACGGAGTTGCTGGCTGAACTGGCGGGTTCATCACGCAGTAAAGCTTAACTCTACCAGCCCTGTGCCGGATCAATGATTGCTCTGAATTGTTGATCCGGCTTCTATCACCAGTTGTTCAAAGCGATTTCCTTGCGTTACTCTTAACGGGCAGGCTGCAGAGTGACAGCCAACAGGAGGAGCTATGGCGAAGTATCAGAATTTACTGGTAGCTATTGACCCCAATCAGGATGACCAACCCGCACTGCGGCGTGCCGTTTATCTGGTCCAGCGACTGGGGGGGCGTATCAAGGCGTTTTTGCCCATTTACGACTTTTCCTACGAAATGACCACTCTGCTCTCTCCGGATGAAAGAACCGAGATGAGACAAGGGGTTATCGCCCAACGAACCGAATGGATTGCGGAACAGTGTAAATACTATCTTGATGCGGGAATTTCCATTGATATCAAGGTAGTCTGGCATAACAAACCTTATGAAGCCATTATTCAGGAGATTATTGCCGGTCATCACGATCTATTGCTCAAAATGGCTCACCAACACGACAGGCTGGAAGCGGTGATTTTCACCCCTACCGACTGGCAGTTATTGCGCAAATGTCCTTGCCCAGTCTGGATGGTGAAAGATCAGCCATGGCCGGAAGGCAGTCGTGCGCTGGTGGCGGTCAATCTGGCCAGCGAAGACCCGTATCACGACCCGCTCAATATCAAACTGGTATCGGAAGCGCTGGACCTGGCGCGTCAGGTGAATCAAACCGAGGTGCACCTGGTTGGGGCGTATCCGGTTACCCCCATCAATATCGCGATTGAACTGCCGGATTTCGACCCCGGCGTCTATAACGGCGCTATCCGCGGTCAACACCTGCTGGCCATGAAGTCGCTTCGTCAGAAATTCAATCTGGATGAACGTGTGACACATGTAGAGAAAGGGCTGCCCGAAGAGGTGATTCCCGACCTGGCGGAGCATCTGCAGGCGGGGGTGGTTGTGCTGGGCTCGCTGGGGCGCACCGGCCTATCGGCTGCGTTCATCGGCAATACGGTAGAACATGTGATCGATCACCTTAAATGTGATCTGCTGGCGATTAAACCGGATGACTTTGTTTCTCCGATCACATTGCAGGGAGAAAACGAGGCTAGCCATCAGGGCAAAACGGCCTGAGGGCCGAAAGGTCACACTACATAAACACGCTACAAGATACAGGGGCCATCGGCCCCTGGTTTATCAGAGGTATTCACTTTCCGAGAAGCCTGACTTACAAGGCCTTCAGAATTGCTTCGACGCTCTCTTTCGCATCGCCAAACAACATCTGTGTATTTTCTTTGAAGAACAGCGGATTCTGCACGCCGGCATAGCCGGTATTCATCGAACGTTTGAACACAATAACGTTCTGCGCTTTCCAGACTTCCAGCACCGGCATACCGGCAATCGGGCTATGCGGATCTTCCTGCGCCGCCGGGTTAACCGTATCATTAGCGCCAATCACCAGTACGGTATCGGTATCGGTGAAATCATCATTGATTTCATCCATTTCGAGCACGATATCATAAGGTACTTTCGCTTCCGCCAGCAGGACGTTCATATGACCCGGCAAGCGCCCGGCTACCGGGTGAATACCGAAACGGACGTTGATGCCGCGAGCGCGTAATTTAGCGGTAATGTCATGCACGGGGTATTGTGCCTGCGCCACCGCCATGCCATAGCCCGGCGTAATGATCACCGAGGTGGAATTTTTCAGTAATTCCGCCACCTCTTCCGCCGTGGTTTCACGATGTTCACCGACCGCGTCATCACTACCGGTAGACGAGCCATCCGTGCCGAAACCACCGGCAATCACGCTAATAAACGAACGGTTCATCGCCTTGCACATGATGTAAGACAGAATGGCACCGGAAGAACCCACCAGCGCACCGGTGACGATCAACAGATCGTTGCTCAGCATGAACCCTGCCGCCGCTGCCGCCCAACCGGAATAGGAGTTCAGCATGGAAACCACCACCGGCATATCCGCACCGCCGATAGACGCCACCAGATGCCAGCCAAACGCCAGTGCAATCAGCGTCATCAACAACAGCGCAAACACCTGCATACCGGTGCTCGCGGTTTTGACAAACACCAGCAGCAACAGGAATGATAATACCAGCGCCAGCAGATTCAGTTTATGGCGATTCGGCAGCATCAGTGGTTTGGATGAAAACAGACCACGCAGTTTGCCAAACGCGACAATCGAACCGGTAAAAGTCACCGCACCGATGAAAATGCCCAGAAACACTTCGGTCAGATGGATATTTTCCATGATCGGGTCAGCAATATCGCCTTCGCCGATAAAGCTGTTGAAACCGACCAGTACCGCCGCCAGACCGACAAAACTGTGCAGAATCGCCACCAGCTCCGGCATTTCGGTCATTTCTACCTTGCGTGCCAGATGCACGCCGATAGCGCCGCCGATCACCATCGCCGCGATAATCCACCCGACGTTGCCGGCATTCGGCCCCAGAATGGTCGCCAACAGCGCAATGGTCATCCCGCTAATGCCGAAAATATTCCCCTGACGTGACGTCTCGTGTTTGGATAAACCCGCCAGGCTGAAAATAAACAAAATTGCAGCAACGATATACGCTGCCGTCACTAATCCTCCAGACATCCGTTACCCCTTAATTCTTGCGGAACATTTTCAGCATGCGCTGAGTGACGGTAAACCCGCCGAAAATATTGATGCTGGCGATCAGCACGGCGATGAAGGAGAGGAAGGACACCCATCCGCCATGCCCAATCTGCAACAACGCCCCCACCACAATAATGCCGGAAATGGCATTGGTGACCGACATCAACGGCGTATGCAGCGCGTGGCTGACATTCCAGACCACGTAGTATCCCACCACGCAGGACAGCGCAAATACCGTAAAGTGAGACAGGAACTCTTTCGGCGCCACATTCGCCAGCCAGCCGAACAGCACGATGGCGATGGCAATAAAAATAAATTTATTCCAGGGTGAAGCTGGCTTGGCATCCGGCTTAGCTGCGGCAGCGGCAGCCGGTTTAGCCTGCTGCGGTTGTGCAGAAACCTGAATCGGCGGTGCCGGCCAGGTGAGTTCGCCGGACTTAATGACCGTCACGCCGCGAATCACGTTATCGTCGAAATCGATATCGATCTCGCCATTTTTCTCTTTACACAACAGCTTCAACAGGTTCACCAGATTGGTGCCGTACAACTGTGACGACTGCGTCGGCAAGCGGCTTGGCAGATCCGTATAACCGATGATTTTCACACCATTTTCCGTCACCGTGACCTGATCGGCGATGGTCAATTCGCAGTTACCGCCGGTCTGTGCCGCCAGATCAACAATCACGCTGCCGGGTTTCATGCTCTGTACCATCTCGCGGGTAATCAGACGCGGAGCCGGTTTGCCGGGGATCAACGCCGTGGTGACAATAATATCCACGTCCTGCGCTTGCGCGGCGAACAACGCCATCTCTGCTTTAATGAAAGCCTCGGACATCACCTTGGCATAGCCATCGCCACTGCCGGCTTCTTCTTCGAACGCCAGTTCCAGGAATTCGGCGCCCATGCTTTTAACCTGCTCTTTTACTTCCGGGCGGGTATCAAACGCACGCACGATGGCGCCCAGGCTCCCCGCCGCCCCGATCGCCGCCAGGCCAGCCACGCCGGCGCCGATAATCAACACCTTGGCCGGCGGCACTTTACCTGCCGCCGTGATCTGGCCGGTAAAGAAGCGCCCGAACTCATGCGCCGCCTCAACGATGGCGCGATAACCGGCGATGTTCGCCATCGAACTCAGCGCATCCATCGATTGGGCACGAGAAATACGCGGCACGGCATCCATCGCCAAAACAGTCACCTGACGCGCCGCCAGCGTTTCAAGCAACGCCGGGTTCTGCGCCGGCCAGATGAAGCTAATAATCGTGCTGCCGGCGCGGGTTAATTCGATTTCCTCATCCAGCGGCGCATTCACCTTAAGCACGATATCGCTCTGCCAGACCGCCGAGGTATCCAGGATCGTCGCGCCCGCTTGTGCGTAAGCACTGTCGTCGAAACTGGCGAGCTTGCCTGCCCCACTCTCAATAGCGACCTCAAAGCCCAGTTTCAGCAGTTGTTCCACCGTTTTTGGCGTGGCTGCGACACGGGCTTCATTGGCCAACCTCTCTTTTGGTACACCAATACGCATTGTGAATCCCTTTTCGTTGTCACGAAGGTTTTATATAGGCTGTATCAATCACTTGAAAAATAACTTGTCGCTGTTGCCGGCACCCTTGGCGGCAGCGATAAGTCCCTTTATAACCTACTTAAAATGGAATTAATGATCCACTGCTAAAACCATTACGTTCTAAAAGCAGAGTTATGGTAGGCGGCAGCGTCTGTTTACGGTCAAAAATCACAGCTAAAACAAGTTTTTCTAGCATTATTGCTATCACAATATTCAACGCTATCTCACAAAAAGGCACTGTTAACGCTTTGTTAACCACATTAATTGCGATAAATATGGTTTATAAAATGAATTCGATTATTAATCGTGATTATTTCCATTTTTCTTTTTCTCCGCCATCCGCCCGCCGAATTTGCGGAATTTGGCTTAAAATGCAGAGGCATAACATGATGTTCCGTGCCATAATCAGCGGCTACCACAGAACACGGCTTGGTACGTATTCACCGTATGCGTCAGGCGAAAGGATTGTTTATGAAGCTGAAAACTTGCGTTGTTGCATCCACTTTCTTATCAATAGTAGCGTTTTCGGCGCAGGCTGCGCAGGAACTTACGCCAGAGAAAGCAGAATCACTCAAACCCTTTGAACGTATTACCTTTTTTGGTCGTTACGATGCCATTTACGAAGCCGCTGCTGATGCGTCCCAAAAGGCAGATGAGCGTGGCGCCGTCGCTTTTTACATTCAGAGCACATCTGAAGTCAATGGCGGTCGTTGGCAGGTCACCGTTGATTTGTATAAGAAAGACGCGCCTGCAGCCGTCAAGGATACTTCTCACCGTGAATTCAGCGGCGTCAAAGAATTACCGAAGGATGAAGCCGTTCGTCTGGAACCTTATGACACCGTGACCATTACCGGTTTCTTTGCCAACCAACCGGAAGTCAACGAAGCGATCGGCAAAGCCGCCAAACAGAAAAATGCCTATTTCTTCTACATTGTTCGCCAGGTTGACATTAATTCCAGCGGTGCAACCCAGTCAATTACCGCCTTTGTTTATAAGAAAGATGCGCCGAAGCGTCAGGTACAAAGCCCTGATGCCATTCCTGCCGACTCAGAAGCCGGCAAAGCGGCTATTGCCGCGGGTGGCGAAGCCGCTTCAAAAGTGGAAATCCCCGGCGTGGCGACCTCTTCCAGCCTGAGCGACAAAGTCGGTAACTTCTTCCAGACTCAATCGTCATCCGTTGGTTCACGTTACAGTGTCACCATGCCTGACGGTACAAAAATTCAGGAACTGAACAACGCCACAGCCGCACAAATGGCGCCGTTTGATTCCATTACCTTCCGCGGCAGCTTCAGCAGCCCGACGGACATTTCTGAAGCCGTTGCCAAACAGGCTGCGAAAAAAGGCGCCAAGTTCTACCACATCACCAAAGAGTGGCAGGAAAAAGGCGACCATTACACCATCAGCGCCGATCTGTACAAATAATCGCAACCTGATGCATAAAAAACCGCCGACCGGCGGTTTTTTTATCTGGCGAGCAGCTTAATTGCTGGTATCTAATTCCGGAAAACTTTTAACCAGTTCGTCAATCGCTTTCATTTGTTGCAGGAACGGTTCCAGTTTATCCAGCGGCAACGCAGAAGGCCCGTCACATTTGGCGCTGTTCGGCTCTGGATGGGCTTCAATAAACAACCCGGCGATACCGACCGCCATCCCCGCGCGCGCCAGTTCCGCCACCTGAGCACGACGGCCGCCAGAGGCAGCGCCGAACGGATCGCGGCATTGCAACGCATGTGTGACGTCGAAAATCACCGGTGCGCCATGGGAAACCTGCTTCATGACATTGAAGCCCAGCATATCCACAACCAGATTGTCGTAGCCGAAGTTGCTGCCGCGATCGCACAAAATCACCTGTTCATTGCCGCCTTCGCGGAATTTATCCACGATATTCCCGACCTGTCCGGGGCTGATGAACTGCGGTTTTTTGATGTTGATGACCGCGCCAGTTTTCGCCATCGCTTCCACCAGATCAGTCTGGCGAGCAAGGAATGCCGGCAACTGAATAACGTCAACCACTTCAGATACCGCTTGAGCCTGCTGGGGTTCGTGCACATCAGTAATGATTTTCACGCCGAAAGACTGTTTCAGCTCCTGAAAAATCTTCATCCCTTCTTCCAGACCCGGACCACGGTAAGAATGGATGGAAGAACGGTTGGCTTTGTCAAAGGAAGCCTTAAAAACATAGGGGATGTCCAGTTTCTGCGTCACCGTGACATAGTGTTCGCAAATCCGCATCGCCATCTCACGGGATTCAAGCACGTTCATGCCGCCGAACAGCACAAACGGCAGATGGTTGGCAACCGGGATCGTCCCGATGTTAACCACTTTATTATTCATAACCTTACCTTATTGTCGGATAAACCAGATGCTCGGGTTTCAGGTAATTTCCCGAACTAGTGCAGCACAATCTGCTTCTGTTCAATGGAATGGATCTGCACTTTGATCATTTCGCTGACCGGATCTTCCGGGCACTGCTCTACAAAATAACTCAAATCTGACAACGCGATATGGTCGCAGTCCAGTTGTGCATAAATCAAACCGCGGTCGCGAATTTCATACGGATCTTCCGGGTCAAACTGCAACACGGCCTCACTGGCGCGTAAAGCCAGCTCCATCTGTTTTTCTTCCATCAGCGCCACCTTGAGCGTATCCAGCAGTTTACGGACAATCATGACGTTTTCCGCTTCATCCAGATCGCTGTCCAGCAGCCTGGCGGAAGGGCTGATGTTGCCCTTCAGCCACACCTCAAGCACATGTTCGCTCAGCGTATCGCCATTCAACGGGTTAATCAGCCACATTTCGTCATCGAGCCAGTCGGCGCGCAGAATCAATTGAGTGGGGAAAATCACCGGCATCAGCGGTAAATCCAACTGATGTGCGATATGCAAAAAGATAATACCCAACGATACCGGCATCCCCTGTCGGGTAGCCAGGACTTTGTCCAACCAGAGTACGTCAGATAAATGGTAAACGCCGCTGGCGCCGCCGAAGCCCCAGGTGTGGAAAAAGAGTTCAATCAACTGCTCCAGCTGTTGGTCTTGATCCAAATCGGCGGAAATGGTCGCACGCGCTTCTTCAACAAGTTGCTGCAGATTTTGCTTCACTTCCTGCACGGAAAAATCGCGGCGTATTGACTGGGAAACCAGGATCACACCTTCGCTTAAGGATGACTGGTTAAATTCAAAATCAGCAATAGAACTCATAGTTATTCCATCAAAGCAAAGATAACGTCAGCTACGCGCCTGAACCTGAAACAGCACATTTTATATTCGCTACCCGCACGCCGCGCGTGCCCGGTCGCCAGCGAATCGATAATAATGCCAAATCGAGAGTTCGTCAGCAGATCTGTCCGGAACCTCAAGCGATAATAACCGCTAATCATTATCAATGTGATCCTGCTCAAGCTGTAGTGCACGGCGTTCTACCATACATTCAGCGTCGGTTGGTCGCTTCGGCAGGCCATTGTCCCAACGTTACACGGTCATTATCGCCATAATCGCGGTAGGTTTTTACCTGCGCAAAACCGTATTGCGACAACAATGCCCGTACCGCTTGCCCTTGCTGCCAACCGTGCTCCAACAGCAGCCAACCGTCATCCAGTAAAAATGCGCCGGCCTGCCGGATAATCTGCCGTAAGTCGGCTAATCCGTCCTCTGCCGCCACCAGTGCGCTGACCGGCTCGAAACGCACATCGCCACGCGACAAATGTGGGTCATGCTCATCAATATACGGCGGATTGCTGACAATCAGTGAAAACCGTTGTCCAGCCAATGGCGAAAACCAGTCTCCCGGTAAAAATTGAGCATTATTAATTCCCAACCGGTGGGCATTATGGTCGGCCAGCGCCACCGCATCATGTTGACTGTCGATACCAACAACCCGGCAATCGGGGCGTTCATGGGCGATCGCCAACGCGATCGCGCCGGTACCGGTTCCTAAATCGACTACCGATGATGCGCCGGCAGGCAGGTGCGCCAGTGCATGCTCAACCAGACATTCAGTATCCGGTCGCGGGATAAGCGTCGCGGGCGATACCGCCAACGGCAGCGACCAGAACTCCCGATATCCGATTAAATACGCGATTGGTTCTCCGGTTACGCGCCGTGCCAACAGCGATTCCAGTGTCTGGTACTCACTGTCGGTCAACTCGGTTTCACCAAAAGCCAGTAGAAACGTGCGGCCCTTACCGGTGATGTGCTCCAGCAGGATCTCGGCGTCCCGTTTCGGGCTCTCACTGGCCTGAAGCCGGGTTATCGCCTGTTTCAACCAGTCCTGATAATTCATTATTCCTGCTCAGCCAGCGCCGCCAACTGGTCGGCCTGATATTCCTGTACGATGGGTTGGATCAGCATATCCAGCTTACCTTCAATCGCCTCGTCCAGGCGGTAGAGCGTCAGGTTGATACGATGATCGGTCACCCTTCCCTGCGGAAAGTTGTAAGTGCGGATACGATCGGAGCGGTCGCCGCTGCCCAACAGATTACGGCGGGTGGATGCCTCTTCCTGCTGGCGTTTTTGCATTTCCGCCGCACGAATACGCGCCGCCAGCACCGATAACGCCTTAGCTTTATTCTTGTGCTGCGAACGCTCATCCTGACACTCCACCACAATGCCCGTCGGCAAATGAGTAATACGGATAGCGGAATCGGTGGTGTTAACGTGTTGTCCGCCGGCGCCGGAGGAACGGAAAGTATCGATTCGCAGATCGGCAGGGTTGATGTCCGGCAGTTCCGCTTCCGGCACTTCCGGCATGACCGCCACGGTGCAGGCGGAGGTATGAATACGCCCTTGCGATTCGGTGGCGGGTACGCGCTGCACCCGGTGCCCGCCGGACTCGAATTTCAACTGACCGTAAGCGCCGTCGCCCACGACTTTGGCAATCATCTCTTTGTAGCCGCCGTGCTCGCCGTCGCTCGCGCTCATGATTTCTACCTTCCAGCGGCGGGATTCGGCATAACGGCTGTACATACGGAACAAGTCGCCGGCAAATAACGCGGCTTCGTCACCGCCCGTACCGGCGCGGATCTCCAGAAAACAGCCACGCTCATCATCAGGATCTTTCGGCAACAGCAGCACTTGCAGTTGCTGTTCCAGTGTTTCACTGGCCGCTTTCGCCGCTTTGAGTTCCTCCTGCGCCAGATCACGCATCTCCGGGTCATCCAGCATTAGTTCAGCCGTGGCGAGGTCATCCTGCGTCTGCTGCCAGCGCTGAAAGCAACGGGTAATGTCGGTAAGTTGCGCGTACTCGCGGGACAACGCCCGGAAACGGTCCATATCGGCAATCACGCTGGGTTCTCCCAGCAGCGCCTGCACTTCTTCGTGGCGCTCTTGTAACGCTTCCAGTTTAGCAACAATAGAAGACTTCATGCGGGCAGTTCAATCCTGTGTCGAATCATTATGGGGGAAGAAGAATGCTAGTTCAGGCCGAGACTGTCACGTAAAATCTGCAAACGCTCCAGATCACCGTCGCGGGCGGCCTGCTGTAACGAACGGGTAGGCGCATGAATCAAGCGGTTGGTCAGGCGGTGCGTCAGTTCCTGCACGATAGCATCGACATCACCGCCGTTCTGTATTGCAGCCAATGCTCTGGCCGTCATATCTTCGCGCAGGCGGTCCGCCTGGGAACGATAATCGCGGATAGTCTCTACCGCCGACTGCGACCGCAACCATGCCATGAATTCCGAGCACTCCTGCTGCACGATGGATTCAGCCTGAATCGCCGCCGCCTTGCGCTGCGCCAGATTGTGCTGAATGATTGCGTGCAGGTCATCCACGCTATACAGGTAAATATTGGGTAACCGCCCGACTTCCGGCTCGATGTCACGCGGCACGGCGATATCCACCATCAGCATCGGCTGGTTGCGGCGTGCTTTCATTGTGCGCTCCATCATCCCTTTACCGATAATCGGCAACGTGCTGGCCGTGGAACTGATGACGATATCCGCCTGCGGCAGATGGGCATCCAGCTCCGAAAGCGTAATCACCTCGGCACCCACCTCTTCAGCCAGCACCTGCGCGCGTTCGCGCGTTCTGTTGGCAATCACCATACGCTTCACACGGTGCTCGCGCAGATGACGCGCCACCAGTTCGATGGTTTCGCCGGCACCGACCAACAGCACGTTGACGTCAGCCAGCGATTCGAAAATTTGCCGCGCCAGCGTACAGGCGGCGAACGCTACCGACACCGCACTGGCGCCGATATCCGTTTCGGTTCGCACCCGCTTGGCGACGGTAAACGACTTCTGGAACAGGCGCTCCAGATCGCCTGACAACGAACGCTCACGCTGAGAATCCGCAAACGCTTTTTTGACTTGCCCCAGAATCTGCGGCTCGCCCAACACCAGCGAATCCAGCCCGCTGGCAACACGCATCAGATGGCTGACCGCCGCGTTGCCTTCATGCCAGTAGAGATTTTTGCGGATTTCATCAGGATTGAGGCGGTGATAATCACACAACCAGGCGATTAACTGCTCATGCCGATTGTCCTGTTCTTCCACACTGAGGTAGAGCTCGGTGCGGTTACAGGTGGAAAGCAACACGCCGCCCTGAACCAATGGTTGCTGTAACAGACTGTGCAGCGCCTGCCCCTGCCTGTCCGGCGAGAACGCGACGCGCTCCCGCAGAGAGACTGGTGCCGTTTTATGATTGATACCAAGCGCAAGCAGGGTCATGGTCTACAGAGTAATCCCGGTGTTAGTATGGGTTTCATCTGAGGGGCATTCTACTTGAAGCCTGCGGGCAAGAAAAGTAACCCCGATTGAACGCGCTCACGCTATTAACGCCTTGTTGGACAATAGCGCAAGGATTGACGCTGCCGGTCAACCCCGCTAGCGTGACGCCTTGTTATGAACCCATGATGCTAGTAACAGGATCTTTTCGACATGCCCAATAAACCCACCCGCGCCTTACGGTTACTGCCTTTGGCGAGTGTGTTACTGACAGCCTGTACTCTGACTCAGCCCTCCCTGCCGGGTAAAAAACCGACCTCTCCCGAGTGGCGCGAGCACGAGCAAAAAGTACAAAACTTGACCACGTATCAGACTCGCGGTTCGTTCGCCTATATTTCCGATAGGAAAAAACTGTACGCCCGGTTCTTCTGGCAACAACCCTCGCCACAGCGCTACCGTTTGCTGCTCAGCAACCCGTTAGGCGGCACCGAGCTGGAACTGCAGGTCAGCCCTGATTTGGTGCAGATTACCGACAATCAGGGCAAACGCTACATGGGGAAAGACGCGCAGCACATGGTTCAGCAACTCACCGGTATGGCGATTCCGCTCGACAATTTACGCCAGTGGATGCTCGGCTTGCCGGGCGACGCGCAGGATTTCACGCTGGATGATCGTGCCCTGCTGCGCAGCGTGAACTATCAACAAGGCGACCAGCACTGGAATGTGTCCTATCTCTCTTATATCGAAGGCGCATTGCCGCTGCCGCAGAATCTGGAGCTGACGCAGGGCGAGCAACGTATCAAACTGAAAATGGACAACTGGACAACGCAATAAATCATGGCGACTGCATGCAACCGCTGGCCCTCCCCGGCCAAGCTGAACCTGTTTTTGTATATCACCGGTCGCCGGCCAGACGGTTACCATAACCTGCAAACGTTGTTTCAGTTCCTGGATTATGGCGACACCCTGACCATCACGCCGCGCCGGGATCAACGGATCGTCTTGCTGACACCATTACCCGGCGTTCCCGATGAGCAAAATCTGGCCATTCGCGCCGCCCGTCTGTTGCAGGAGTGGTGTCGCGAATCCGGGCTGCCGTTTGCCGGCGCCGACATCGGCATCGACAAACGTCTGCCGATGGGCGGTGGTCTGGGCGGCGGTTCGTCCAACGCCGCCACCGTGCTGGTGGCGCTAAACCAGTTGTGGCACAGCCAGGTCCCCGTCGACGCCCTGGCCGCACTGGGCCTCAAACTGGGCGCGGATGTGCCGGTGTTTGTGCGGGGTCACGCGGCGTTCGCCGAAGGCGTGGGAGAGCGGTTGACGCCGGTCTCGCCGCCGGAAAAATGGTATCTGGTGGTGCATCCCGGCGTCAGCATTCCCACCCCGCTTATCTTTGCCGATCCGGATTTGACGCGTGACACACCGGCACGCCCACTGTCACAATTACTGACACAAACTTTCAGCAACGATTGTGAAGCCGTCGCAAGAAAACGTTTTCGTAAGGTTGAAGAGCGACTTTTATGGCTGTTAGAATACGCACCGTCGCGCCTGACCGGCACCGGCGCTTGCGTGTTTGCCGAATTCGACACCGAGTCCGCCGCTCGTCAGGTGTTAGACCGGGCCCCGGAAGGCTTACAGGGTTTTGTTGCGCGTGGAGTGAACGTGTCTCCGTTGCAACAACGGCTTTCCGGGCGATTTAAGGGTTGCTAAAACACCACCGCCGACCGTGGTGCTCTAACGATCTTTTCCATACACCCGTATGTATATCCTGCTTGCGGTACGACACACGGCATTCCGCAGGCGGATATTTCTCTGGACGCAAGCTTGAGGTTCTTCTCGTGCCTGATATGAAGCTTTTTGCTGGTAACGCTACGCCGGAACTAGCACAACGTATTGCCAACCGTTTGTACACCAGTCTGGGCGACGCTGCTGTTGGTCGTTTTAGCGACGGCGAAGTCAGCGTACAAATCAACGAAAATGTACGCGGTGGTGATATTTTCATCATCCAATCGACCTGTGCTCCCACCAACGACAACCTGATGGAGCTGGTCGTTATGGTTGATGCCCTGCGCCGCGCTTCCGCAGGACGTATTACCGCAGTCATCCCCTATTTCGGCTACGCCCGTCAGGATCGCCGTGTGCGTTCCGCCCGTGTACCGATTACCGCCAAAGTCGTGGCTGATTTTCTCTCCAGCGTCGGTGTTGACCGTGTCCTGACGGTGGACCTGCATGCCGAACAGATTCAGGGGTTCTTCGACGTACCGGTAGACAACGTGTTCGGCAGCCCGATCCTGCTGGAAGACATGTTGCAGCAGAATCTGGATAACCCGATTGTGGTTTCCCCGGATATCGGCGGCGTGGTTCGCGCCCGTGCCATCGCCAAGCTGTTAAACGACACCGATATGGCAATCATCGACAAACGCCGCCCGCGCGCCAACGTTTCTCAGGTGATGCATATCATCGGTGACGTGGCAGGCCGCGATTGCGTGCTGGTCGATGACATGATCGATACCGGCGGCACCTTGTGTAAGGCCGCGGAAGCGCTGAAAGAACGTGGCGCCAAACGTGTCTTCGCTTATGCCACCCACCCGATTTTCTCCGGCAACGCTTACGAGAACATCAAGAACTCCGTGATTGATGAAGTGATTGTCTGCGATACCATTCCACTGTCGGAAAACATTAAATCGCTGCCGAATGTACGCACGTTGACGTTATCTGGCATGCTGGCTGAAGCCATCCGCCGTATCAGCAACGAAGAATCTATTTCTGCGATGTTCGAGCACTAATCGATATTTCGGCTGTAATGACAATGACTGCGCCACCGAATAATTATTAATTCGGTGGCGTTTTTATTGGTAGCGAAATATATACCCTAAATAATTCGGGTTGCAGAAAGGCCACAATAGAGTGAATGCCGATGAGCTTATTCGTGTGAACGACAACTCTGCAGGGTTCAGCGTTGAACCCAGCTCGCTGTGACCCTGAAAAAACGAGCCATGGGATGGGCCGAGTAATACAGCCATCCCACCGGCGACTTGAATATGACGGGTATAAACAGACCAATACCCTCGACACCCTTTTCCAGCCGATATTTATTGTATCGCTTCGGCTACAGGCTTATGGATTCCGATGCCGTTCACGGCAGCAGCGTTTATCAAAATGCTTCAGCCACCAATACCTGTCCGCCACGGCTTCACGCCCGCTAATACGCGCACCGGCCAGCCATAAAATGGCGCCGACAAAAATAGCCAGTAATTCCACATAATAAAGAGAGCCAGGCAAGTTTAATTCAGGCAGTTGATTAGCAACCGAATAGGCTATTCCGGCAACCATCAGCAACATACCTAATCCCATAAATCCGTTGCCCACCCTCACAGCATTCCTATGTTTCATATTTCGCCTCCAGAAATATCCAGTGGAAATAACTAAAATCTTGCTGCGTATTTTTCTGATTTATTCACAGTATAAGCAGCACTTTCCGATAGGGTTGCGTGAAGGATCACATGTTGGTGATCAACTTGCCCTGCGTTACACTAACGCCTTTGCCGATTATCCTGATGCGTCGGTGCCTGAGTGCCGCAAACGTATCGCCTATTCGTCTCAAATAATGAGTGGTATCAAATTGTGAGTGGTATCAAATTGTGAGTGGTATCAAATTAATTGTAGGTCTGGCGAACCCCGGCGCGGAATACGCCGCCACCCGTCATAACGCCGGCGCCTGGTACGTTGACCGCCTGGCGGAAGCCTATCGGCAACCGCTGAAAGAAGAGAGTAAATTTTTCGGCTATACCGCACGCCTGTCGCTGGCGGGTAACGATGTGCGCCTGCTGGTGCCTACAACATTCATGAATCTCAGCGGTAAAGCCGTTGCGGCGATGGCAACCTTCTATCGCATCCAGCCCGATGAAATTCTGGTGGCGCACGACGAACTTGACCTGCCGCCCGGCGTCGCCAAACTGAAACTCGGCGGTGGTCACGGCGGCCACAACGGGCTGAAAGATATCGTCAGCAAACTCGGCAACAATCCCAATTTTCACCGTTTACGCATCGGCATCGGCCATCCGGGCGATAAAAACAAAGTGGTGGGATTCGTACTCGGTAAACCGCCCGCCAGCGAACAGACCCTGATCGATCAAGCCATCGATGAATCGTTGCGCTGTACGGATATCCTGATGAAAGAAGACATGATTAAAGCCATGAACCACCTGCATGCTTTCAAAGCGTCATGATTGACGATCGGCGGATCGAGTTCATGCCACATTATGTGTATAATTGGCATCAAGACTGATTTTTTCCATTCTGACAGGCTTTTTTCAGCAAAGCCTGATGATTAGTGATTTTTAAGGTGACATAAACATGGGATTTAAATGCGGTATCGTTGGGCTGCCTAATGTGGGTAAATCCACGCTGTTCAACGCGCTGACCAAAGCCGGTATCGAAGCGGCCAACTTTCCGTTTTGTACTATCGAACCCAACACCGGCGTAGTGCCGATGCCGGACCCGCGCCTCGACCAGTTGGCCGAGATCGTCAAGCCGCAGCGTACCGTCCCCACCACCATGGAATTCGTGGATATCGCCGGGTTGGTGAAAGGCGCCTCCAAAGGCGAAGGCCTGGGCAACCAGTTCCTGACCAACATCCGTGAAACCGAAGCTATCGGCCATGTGGTGCGTTGCTTTGAAAACGACAACATCATTCACGTTTCGGGCAAGGTCAACCCTGCCGATGATATTGATACCATCAACACTGAGCTGGCGTTGTCGGATCTGGACACCTGTGAGCGCGCGTTGCATCGCGTACAGAAGAAAGCCAAAGGTGGCGATAAAGATGCAAAAGTTGAACAAGCCGCGCTGGAAAAATGCCTGCCGCAGTTGGAAAACGCCGGTATGCTGCGCGCGCTGGATCTCAGCGCGGAAGAGAAAGCGGCGATCCGCTATCTCAGCTTCCTGACGCTGAAACCGACCATGTACATCGCCAACGTTAATGAAGACGGCTTCGAGAACAACCCTTATCTGGATCAGGTTCGCGAAATCGCAGCTAAAGAAGGTTCCGTGGTCGTGCCGGTATGTGCCGCCGTTGAATCTGACATTGCCGAACTTGATGATGAAGAGCGCGATGAGTTCATGGCGGAGCTGGGTCTGGAAGAGCCAGGCTTAAACCGCGTAATCCGCGCGGGTTATGAATTGCTGAACCTGCAAACCTACTTCACCGCTGGAGTAAAAGAAGTCCGCGCCTGGACCATCCCGGTCGGTGCCACGGCGCCGCAGGCGGCCGGTAAAATTCACACCGACTTCGAGAAAGGCTTTATCCGCGCCCAGACCATCGCCTTTGACGATTTCATCACGTACAAAGGTGAACAAGGCGCCAAAGAAGCCGGCAAAATGCGTTCAGAAGGGAAAGAATATATCGTTAAAGACGGCGATATTATGAATTTCTTGTTTAACGTCTAAATAAAATGTGTTGTCTCATGAGGTTTCATCGAATCTCATGAAAGCTACAAAAACCTATAAAATCCACGCAGTTGCGTGGATTTTTTTCATGGCGTCTCAGTTGATGCCGTGAAGGCGCAACGGCAAATCCAGCATGTTTGATGGTGTTGGCTTATTAGCGCTGATTTTGTGGGGATATCGGATATCTCAGCGCAAGCGCGGGGGTTTTATGCATAATGTCTCGCCTCTGTTCCTCCGCCAACCAGCAGTCTTGAACTGCTAACCGGCTATTCGCCTTTACCTAAAACGACAATTCCCGAATCAACACCGCCCTCACCCGTTGCCACAGGCGCGCGAGTGGGCTTTGCGCCTCCCCTTGCAAGGTCACGGTTCCCGTCAGCACCTGCGCCGGTGCCGCGCTGTCCGGCGCGACTGCCAGTACCACACGGTATACCGCTTGTTCCGGCGGTAGTTTCTGTTGTCTATCGTTTAACGTCGCTACCGGCCCGCCATACAGCGACGCCAGTTCCGCCAGCGGGCGCATATCGTGCAGCGCGGTGCGTTCGATATCCGTCACCGTCACCGCGACGCCGGCGCGTGAGGCGTCGCGTGGGTAGAACGTGCCGCTATCGCCTGCGCGCAAACGCCGCCAGTCCTGTTCAGACACCAGCGCTTCCACCAGCCCGCCGCGCGGGCCGGTCAGGGTGCCTAACCACTCCCCTTGCGCCAGCCAGTCTCCCGCCGAGAGTGGCGTCATCAGGTCCGCCATCACACCGTCAAACGGCGCGCGCACAAGCAATGCCTGTTGTTGTTGATCCAGCACCTGGTAGCGCTGGCTGGCGGCTTCGCGTTCCTGGCGAATACGCTGGTGTTCCTGTGCCGCACGGTGGTTCAGCAGTTGATACTCTTGTTGCCAGGCGAGCGTTTTCAGTTGCAGCGCCAACTGCTGGCGTTGATGCGCCTCGCTATCCGCCTGCAAGGTAAACAATATCTGCCCTTGCTTCACCGCGTCTCCCGGTTGTACCGCCATCTGCTGCACACGCCCGGCCAGCGGCATATAGAAACTGTGTTGTTGATCTGCGCGCAGCAACGCCGGCGCATACACCGTGCGTTGCCACGGCAGCAGCAGCGCCGACAGCGCCAGCGTGACGGCACAGAGGGTGATCGTCAGATGACGATTCATACGGTAATCCTTACGTCGTTTGGTCCATTCACGCAGTTCGTTCCAGACCGGCAACAGTACAAACCAGCCAATTTCGACCGCGAACAGCAACATTCCCAGCAACTTAAACGCCATGTGATAAACCAGCAGCGCAATGCCGGTAAACAGAAACAGGCGATACACCCAGGTTGCGAAAGAGTACGCCAGCAGCGTGCGTTGCAACCAGCGCGGCCAGCACTCCGGCGGCGGTGAGCCCAGCCCGAACAACCACTCGCGCAGTTTCCAGCGTGCCAGCGCAAAGGCGCGGGGTTGCAGGTTCGGTACGCCAAGCACATCAGACAGCAGGAAATAGCCGTCAAAGCGCATCAACGGGCTGAGGTTAATCAGCAACGTCATGATCCAGGTGGTGGTGGCGAGCATAAACGCCGCACTGCGCCACATGCCGTCAGGCAGGAAGCTCCAGGCGAGCGTCGCCCAGGCGGCCAGCGCCAGTTCCACCAGCATACCGGCCGCCCCAATCGCCAGGCGTGGCTGACGGCGCGGTAATTTCCACGACGCCGACGTGTCGGTATAGAGCACCGGCATCAACACCAGAAACGCCACCCCCAGCGTAGAGACGCGCGCGCCATAGCGGGTACAGGTGAACGCATGACCGAGTTCGTGCAGACATTTGGTGAACACCAGCGTCGCCCCGGCCAGCAGTGCGCCTTCCAGCGTGAAGAAGTGCAAAAAGGTGTGCAGAAACGTTTGCCACTGGCGGCTGGCGAACACCAGCCCGCTGATGCCGGCCGCCAGCGTCGCCAGCCAAAAGGGGCGGCGATAAAAAAACGCTACCCAGGGCAACATACGCTGCAATCCACGATGCGGATGGAATAATGGAATACGTAAAAACAGATAGTTATGCAGTAACCAACGCCACCAGACGTGCCTGGCCTGCGTTTTCTGGCGCATGAAGTCGCGCAGCGCGGCATCGCCATCGGCGCGCGTCAGAGCGTGCTGCTGAAGAAAATGGCTGAAGCCGTCCACGTCCGCCTCGTTAATCTCCAGCGGCATCTGGCGATTGACGTCAGCAATCAATCGCTGCCGGTCGCCGACCGACCAACGCGACAACAGCGCCATCTCCAGCCAGCCGAGGCGGAAAAAGCGCCCGCGTAGCGGATCTTCCAGCGTCCAACTGGGTGAACCATCCCAGTTGGCAGGCCCGCGATGCAGGATCAACTCCTCGCGTAACGGCAGCAGGCGGTTCGCCTGTGACTCCGGCATGGCCATGCTTCCCTACACTCCCAGCCAGACGCGCAGCGCTGACCACGGTTTACGCAACAGCCAGGCAATCAGCACGGTGCGTTCGCCATAAATCTTAGCGCTGCCTTTAAGGCCAATTTGCACCAGCGCCTCCTGTTGCTGAAAACGCGCACGCAGCTTGTACGCCATCATGTTGTCCGGCGTTAATGTCGCCCGGTAACCGATCTGTTGCAGTTCCGCTGGCTGCGATCTATCCGGCGCGACATTCAGGAACAGCCGCACCTCTGCGCCGGGCGACAACGCAATGGCGTCCGCCGCAGGCAACAGGATTTCAAGCTCGCTTTCCTGCGGGTCCGCTACTTGCATAATGCGCTCCCCGACTGAAACCGGGCGCCCCAGCAGATCGCTGACGTCATCAAAAATAGCCACGCCGTCGCGCGGGGCGCTGAGTTCAGTACGCGCCAGTTGCGCTTGCAGGAAGGCCATCTCCGCACGCCCCTGTTCACGGCGGCTGGCCAGTACCGCCAGTTGCGCTTTGGCATCGGCGTCGCTCAGCGCCAACTGCTGCGCCTGACGATACTCGGCGTCACGGGCGGCGAATTGCTGACGCGCACTCTCCAGTTGGTTTTGCAACTCACGGGAATCGAGGCGCAGCAGCACTTGTCCGCGAGTCACCGGCTGATTAGGACGCGCTACAATCTCGTCGATCACCCCCGCCAGCGGGGCGCGCACCAGCGCCGGGCGATGCGCCACCACTTCAGCCGGGGCAATCACCGACTGGCGCACCGGGATCAACATGATGGCGACCAGCAATGCCAGCCCCGCCATGACCCAACGGCGGTTAGGGCGCGGACGACGCAGGCGGCGGCTGGCGGTCAGGCTGCGCCAGGCGTGGCCGTAAGCGCCTGCCAGTTCGTTTAGCAGCCGTAATTCGTTCTCTTGCCACGGCGAGTCGCGCAGCAGCAGCAGCGCCAGATCATCCGCGCCCGCCAGCGGCAACCACAGGCCATGCGGCGGCAGGTACTCCTGCCATAGCGCCCTGTCCCCGGCATCAAGCTGGTCGGCGTCCAGCCGCTGCGGTTGCCGGTATTGCCGCCACTGTCGGCACCAGCGCACCATTTCACGGCACAACGGCGCATGGCTATCCAGCGTAACGAGACCGGAAGCGGCGCGCAGCAAGTCGCCGTCTCCCTGCCACAACAGCGCCTGACGGTATGGCAGCAGGCGATGGGTTTCATTGACCATAAAGAACGCCAGTTCGTCAGCGCTCTCCTGCTCACGTGCGCGCGCCTGCAAACGCAGCAGTTCGCCAAGCAGGCGCAGGCGCGCGTCATTATCCGGCGGAGGCGAATTACTGTGCATGATTAACCGCGTCGTCCTGAAGGGGGTTGTCCGGTGCCGCCGGCGCGCTGAAATGCGCCACGCCGCTCATCCCCGGCAACAAGCCGTCGTCGTGACCGGCGATTTGCCCAAACACTTTAACCGACTGGCTCACCGCATCGACCGATGAAGAAAGGCGGGAGATTTTCGCCGGGTAGCGCTGCCCGGTTTCATCCAGCGCCACGCTAAACGGCGTATCGGCGCGCAACCAGCGCAGCCAGCGCGACGGCACAATCATCTCCAGTTCAAAGGCGCTGTCGTCGTAAAGCGACAGCAACGGCTTGCCTTCCGGCACCGTTTCCCAGTTACGCACCAGCGTTTCGGTCACGCGTCCGGAAAACGGCGCTTTGATGTCGCAGCGCTCCAGCATGGCGCGGTTTACGCCGCTTTCGGCCAGCGCCATGCTCACTGCCGAACGCGCCTGTTCCACATCAGAGACGCTGATCGAGTTCAGCTTGTCGAGGCGGTTGGCAATCTCCAGTTTTTTGCGCGCCGCCTGTTCGCTGGCGCTGGCGTAATTCAGTTTCTCTTTTAGCACCGCACAGTCAAAACTCAGCAGTACCTGCCCCTGCTTAACGCGGTCGCCCTCTTTGACGGCCAGATGGGTGATGCGTGCCGTAATACCGCTGGAAAGCGTGGTCTGGCGCACCGCGCTCAGTTGCACGCGCACCGGTTCTTGCTGCGCCGACTGCGCCAGCGCACGGTCGGCAAAGACCATCATCAGCGCCAGCAGCAGCGGTTTGGCAACCCTGCATCGCTTCATTGCACGCCTCCGGAAAGCGAGTTCAGGCTGTTCCAGTTATCGGATGATACCTGATACGGCTGTGGTTTCGCGGCCGCCGGTAGCGGTTTCACCGGTGCCGTGTCGGCAAGCGGAGTGCCGTTCAGCGCAGCAGCGTTCGGTACAACAGCGTTCGGTACAACAGCGTTCGGTACAACAGACTGCACGGCGCTGACCTGACGAACGGGTGCCGTCGGCACGCTCTGTGTCGGCGCGGGCGGTGTGGAGGCAGGGAGTGTCGGCAGCGTCACCGCACCGCTTTCAATCTGCTGGTTGGCGCGGGCAATGGTGTTGCTCAGCGCGGCCAGACTGATATCGCCGACGCGATCCGGCAACATATCCAGACCGGACGCCTGATATACGCTGCCCAGCGCATTCTGCATTGCCGCATAGCTGCGGTCACGGGCGCGGGTGGTGAGGATAGTTTCGGTGCTGACGCGCACCTGCTCCATTTGCGTCGCCGCCTGATTGTGGTAGTTGAGCGCGGTCTGGCGATAAATTCCCTGTTGAATACGCGCCAGTTCCTGATAACGGTTAAACATCTGCACGCTGCTCTGGTACTCCTGCCAGGCGATGTTAACCTGCGCCAGCACGGCCATACGCATCGCCTGACGGCGGGTTTCCGCCAGCGCCTGTGCTGATTCACCGGCGCGTTTTACCGACGACCAGGCGAAGACATTCAACAGGTTGCCGCTGACCTGCATCCCGGCGCTGGCCCAACTGTGGTTGACCAGATAGCTGTTGCTGTCGCCGTTGATACCGGCAAACAGGTTAACGCCCGGCAACAGACGCAGCAGCGAACGGCGGGTTTCCAGCACGGCGTTGCGCGCCTGGTAGCTTTCTTCACGAATTTCCGGGCGGCGCACCATCGAGACATTTTCCAGCTCGCCCAGCGTATAACGCATTTTCGGTGTATTCAGGCTGTTCTCGTCCGGCACCACCAGGCTGAAGTCGCTGGCGGGCGGCAGGTTCATCAACGCGGCCAGACGCGATTTCGCCAGCGCCAAATCGCTGTCGACCACCTCCAATTGACGCACCATTTCCAGCATGTTTTTCTGGAAGCGCAGCGCTTCCACCGGTGCCAGCAGGCGTTCGCGCTCGGTCTGACGCGCATACTCCAGCGACTGACGCGCCTCACTCAGGGCGCGGGTCACTTCCGGTTTCAGGCGTTGCGCGGTCGCCGCTTCCCAGTAGGCCGTGCGGACCTGCCGGGTAATATCCGCCACCACTTTGCGGCGGCGTTCTTCAGCGGCGAGGGTTTTGTTCGCCTGCATACGTGCATTCACATAGCTAATGCCGAAGTCGAGCACGTTCCAGCTCAGGGTTAAATCACCGTTGCGCGAGTTTTGATCCTGACTGGTCGATGCCTCCAGAGACTGTCGTCCGGTGGTAATCGACTGGCTGCTGGACGCGGCGACATTATCGCGGGTTTGTAATCCGGCGCGCGCCGCCAGTTTCGGCAGCATATCCAGCCGCGCCACGTCGTGCAGGTCGTCTTCCATCGCCTGTTCCATCAACGCCACGCGCTGCGACAAGTTGTATTTCAGCGCGCGGGCAATCGCTTCATCCAGCGTGATAGTGCCGCGTACCGGTTCCTGATCGGCGAACATCCGGCTGCGATCGCTCATCGCTTGCGCCACCTGCTCCTGCGCCGTCATCGGTTCCGGCGCCACCGCGCACCCGGCCAGCAAGGCGCAGGCCAGCGCAATCGACAGGCTAAGCCGACGCGGCGCGCTAATGGCCCCCATCGGGGAAACGTGTGTCGGGGTCAATCCCATCGTTTTGAATGTCGTCATGTTGAATGTCGTCATGTTTAAAAAGTGTTATCCCTGTTAATCGCGCGCCAGTGCGGTCAGCGCCTGAAGCAAATCGTCACTGTCGCCGCGCAGCGCGGCCAGCGAGTGTGAAAGACCCGGATTAAAGGCCGGTGCATCGGCTGGCGTAGCACGCGGCGTCACGGCAGCGGCATCGCCCGCCGCCACCGCGCGTTCAGTCGCGCTTTCCGTTATGGTTGTTGCCGAGGTATCCGCGGTGGTGCCGTTCACCTCGGCGGTGGTGAGCAGGCGGCCATCACGCAGCGTCAGCACCAGTGCCGGCGCGCCATCGGCACGCTGCAAACGCAGTTGAATCTGTCCGCTACGCGCCGCATCGGCACTGATGATGCGCAGTTCGCCCTGCCGGGCGTCGAACTGAATCCATGTCGGTAATGGTCGCCCGTTCGCCAGTTGCGCCGCGACAAAACCGACGCCGGCCTGCAACCCCTGCGGCAGGCGGAACACCAACCGGCCGTCGCCGTTGTCCTGCCAGACGCCGGACCAGGCGGTGGTGCGCGTCAGTCGTTCGCCGTCGGCTGAAGCTACGGCGACGCTCAGCCGTTCCAGCGGCGGCATCAGGTTCGTCATCACCGGCGCCAGCGCCCACGGTGCCTCCTGATAATTCAGTGCGCCGCTGGCCAGCACTGCGCCACCGGTGGCGGCAACGGTGTTATACGCGACGCCATCCGGCGTATCGGCAGGTGCGCCGGAGACGCCCGGTATCGCGTCGGGACGCAACGGCGACGCCTCCATCGGCAAGAAACGCTCGTCGTCGCGGCTTGCCTGTCCGGTAAACGCCGCGGTCAGCGGCAGAATCACCGGATCTGGGCCGTTACTGTTATTGTTATTGCTATTGGTATCGCCGTTATCGTTATTGCTGCCGGCGTTGCCGTCCGTCGGGGGCGGGGTTATGTTCAGCACTAGCTGACGGCTGGTGCCGGCGCCCCAGATGTCGGTGGCGGTAATCACCAGGCTATAACGGCCAACGGCCAGGTTGCCGCTCAGCGTATGGTTATCCGCATCAAAACGCAGACCGTCCGGCAGACCGGTTACCTGCCAATTCAGCGCGTCGCCCTCGGCATCGTTAAACAGGCTGTCCGCCAGCGTGATGTTTACCGGTTCGCCGACCGTCCGCGTGAAGGTGGTGTCGCCCTCGCCCGCCTGCGGCGCAGTATTAACCCGAAGCGACAACGTGCGACCGGCACTGGCGCTATCACCGTCGGTCACGGTGATGGTCAGGGTGTAAAGTCCGGCGGTGTCGGCGACGCCGCTGAGGGTGCGGCTGGCGGCGTCAAAGCGGTAACCGGCGGGCAACCCGCTGATGGCCCAGTTCAGATTGTCGCCGTCGGCATCGCTGAACAGACCCGCCGGCAACGTCAGACTGATCGGCGCGCCGACGGTGGCGATGATCGGCTGGAGAGCGCCGTCGCTCGCCTGCGGCGCATGGTTGATGGTCAGGCTGCGTTGCCAGTCGCCGCTGGTCAGTTGGCCGTCGCTGGCGCTGACCGACAGCGTAACCGGGTTGGCGGTGTCGAGGTTGGTATTGCTGTAAGTCAGGCTGGCGAGCACATTATTGGCGGTGGCGGTGGTAACGCCATCAGCAAAGGTGATGCTCAGCACGCCGCCCTGCTGGGTGAAGCGACCGACGACGACCCCGTTATCCCGCAGTTGGCCGTCATCGCCGAAGGTAAGCCGGCTGTCTGCACGCAAGGCAAAACGGCCCAGCCCGCTGCTATCTTTCACCGTAATGCCGGCACCGCCGTAGTTGCCCAGTCCGTTGTTCAGGACATCCAGCCCTTGATCAGACAGGACAAGCCCGCCGGTAAAGGCGAGGTCGGCGCCGCTGCCAACGGTGTAGCGCAGTTCATCGGACGCCGGAATAAAACTAACGATCTGGCTGCCGCTGACAAGCAGCGCCCCATCGCGGGTGGCTTGAATGGCGGTGGCGCCGCTGAGCGCCGCATAGTCGGCGCTGCGGTAGGTGTTCGCAAGCGAGAGCACGCCCGCGCTGCTGATGCGGTAGACCTGTACGTCGCCATCGTTGTGCAATACATACAGTGGGTCCTGCGCCGGAGACAGCGTCAGCGCATTGACTGCGCCGATATTCTCCAGCGTATCGACGTGCAGCAGTTTGCCGGTGGTGTGGTTGAAAGCGTAAATATTGAGATTGCCGCCGTTAACCACATAGATTTGGCTGCCATCATCACTGACGGTGATCCGGGTCGGCGCGCGGAGATCCATGATGGCGCCGCTGGCATCAGCTTCGCCGTCATGCAGCACGCTGACAAATGCCAGTGTGCCGTCTGACTGGCGTTGATAGACAATCAGTGAATTCGGGAACTGACCGGAAACCGGATCGGTAATCACGTAGAGATAGTCGCCTTTGGCCGTCAGCGCCACTGGCGAGAACAGACGCGGCTCTTCCCAGGCATCATAGCCAATCTCCTGTAACACGTTCAGCGTGCCGCTGGTGACGTCGCGGCTGAACACCTTGATTCCGAAGGCGGAATCAAGCGCATAAACGGTAGCGCCATCGGCCGAGACCTGCACCCCGGAAACACCCCATACTTCATAACTGCCTTGCAATGTCGGTTGACCGTCACGGGTTAGGCTGAAGACCGACAACGTGTCGCCGCCCGCAACCAGCATCATCAGGCCATCATCGGTCAGGGTAATGCTGCCGATAGCGCCCAGACCGGTGGCGATATTGCTCACCCAGCTCAGTTTCCCCGTCGCCGGATCACGGCTAAACAGCGCGATCATGCCGCTACCGTCGGTGACATACAGGGTGGTGCCGTCGGCCGAGAGCATCGAGTGCGTTATCGCCCCCAGCCCGCTGACGGCGCTCAGGCTGTCGGCCTGTTCCAGCAGATTGTTTTCCGGCGCCGTCAGCCGCGGCGGCATATTTTCCGCCTGCAAGGTAATGGTAGAGCGGATATCCAGCGTGCTGTTGTCGTTGCCGCCCTGCGCCGTACCGCCGCTGTCGCGTACCTGGGTTAGCGTTACCTGCCGCGTGCCGCTATGCGCATCGCTGTTGCCGTAAGCGATGCCCTCCACCAGCGTTTGCGCCGCAGTGCTGGTCATGCCGTTAAGGCTGGAAATCGATACCGTCGCCACGCCATCCGTGACCGAGACGTTAATCACCAGGCTATTGTTGGTGATCACGCGCACGCCGTCTGCCAGCGTGACCGTTTTACCGTCGATCACCAGATAGTCGTTTTCACCACGCACTAGCCCGGCAACGGTCAGCGTCAAACCGAGGATGTTCTGGCCGGGTTCAACGGTGTCGATAACGGTGTTGCTAAATACCTTTACGGTGGTGGTGTTATCGCGCCAGGTCGGGTTGGTGCTCTGGCTGTTGAGGGTCGGCGCGTCATTAACCGGGGTAACGTTTACCGTTATCAACTGATCGGTGGTGACGTATTGATCACGGAAACTCACCACCATGTTCAGGCTGGCCGGTGGGGTGTGGCTGGTACTCCGCCAACTGATCTGATGCAGTACCTGCCTGGCGACGGCACGGGTGACATCGGCAGTGAAGGTGACGGTCAGTCGCCCGTCGGTCTGCGTGACGGTGGCAATCGCCGTGCCGTTCAGCGCAATCACACCGTTATTCAGGGTCAGGCCGTTGCCTTCCGCCAGGCTGTAAGTGTCATCGGCACTGGCGCTGCCCTCGCGTGCGATGATGATGCTCGCACCGTTATAGTTGCCGGCACCATTGTTCAGCCGGTCATAATCCATATCGGACAGTACTATCTGACTGGCCAGTTGGGTACGGCTTCCTTCCGTCCAGTCGGCCTGAACGAGCCCGGCGTCGCCGCTAAACAGGCGTAAGCCGGTTGAATAGTAACGCGAGCCGCCATAAATCGATTTGCCATCCGCGGAGGTGACCACCACCAACATGGCACCAGCACCGTTTAACGAGGAGCGCAGCGTCAGGTTGCCCTGCTCGCCCACCTGGTAAACCGCAAACCGACCGCTGTTACTGCCCACATATAACGCAGAACCATCGGCGGACAGCGTGGCGGACATCGGGAAGACGTTGCCTATTTCACTGGAAATATTGCGCGACGACACCAGACTGACACGGTTACTGCCCGCATCATAATGCAGCACCGTCAGATAGTTACTGTTGCCGGTCACCACGTAGATGTAACCCTCGGAGACCGCCATCGATATCACGATGCCCGCGTTTAGCCCGCCGCTTGCCGCAAGCGTACCCACGCTGGTGCCGACGCCATGGTTATCGGTCCAGGTCAGTGCCGTACCGGAACGCGATAACGTCCCTTGTGCGCTCAATACGCCATTGCCGTCAACGGCGTAGACAGACAAATTGCCGCTGCCGCCCAACACATAAACCTGGTTCTGATCGACCGAGATCGACTGCGCGTTACTCAGCCCGGTAAAGCTTTGCTGTGCAGTTAACATCCCCTGAGTATCGCGGCTGTAGCGATACAAGCCGGTGGCCGTCATGGCGTAGACGCTGTTACCGTCGCCGGCGATCGCCACTTTCACCACCGGGGCGCTGACCAGCTCGCTATCAATCAGCGTTAATGCGCCGTCAGCGCCGATACTGAATGCCTGCAATACCGCGTTGTTTTGACTGTTGCTGCCGGAAAGATACAGGGTGTTGCCATCGGCGGAGAACGCCACGGCGGTCATGCCCCGCAGGCCATCGATTTCAATCCCGTTATTGTCGTTACCATCATTGCTGGTGCCCTGGGTGTAAGACTTTAACAGCGTCAGCTCACCACTACGGCTATCACGGCTATACAAATTGACGTAAATCGTCCCGGTGTAGTTAGCGCCGGTGCCGCCCACCACCGCCAGCATCCCGCCGTCTGCCGACAGCGCGATATTGTCGACATAATAGCTGTAGCCGCTCAGACCACCCTGACTGGTATAGCTCAGAGAACTGGCGTCCGGTTGCAGTACCGGCGCGCGATTCGCGGCTTCATCCGCGGTAATCACCCGCAAGGTGACGGATAATGTGGTGGTTGCGTTTGACGCATCGGTCACCGTAATGGTGACCGCGCCATTACTCAGCGCCGTGGCGGTGCCGCTAATGGTCAACGTGTCGGCATCGAAACGCAGCCCCGCCGGCAGCCCGCTGACCTGCCAGCGCAGATTGTCGCCATAGATACTGTCGGCATCATGGAACATGCCGGCATCCAGCGTCAGGCTATAGGTTTCGTTAATCACCGCCGAGGTAAAGGCCGTCGGCGCGGTTGCACTCGCCGCCGGCGCACGGTTGTCAATCTGATTCACCGTCAGTTCCAGCGTGGTGCTGGCGCTTGCGCCCGAGGTATCCGTCACGGTGATGGTCAGGGTTCTCGTGCCGGTGACGGTAGTTGAGCCGGAGAGGGTGCGGGTTTCGGGATCAAAACGCAGTCCGTCCGGCAACCCGGTGACCGACCAGTTGAGGTTATCGCCGTTGGCATCGTTAAACAGCGCAGGCAAGGTGACGCGGTAAGCCGTCTCCGACGTCGCGACAGGCAAGGTATAGCTGCCCGCCACGCCGTCATTACGCACCGGCCCCTGGTTGACTCGCACGGCAACCGTCTGCGGCTGACTGTTCAGTTCGCCATCATTCACCACCACCGTCAGCGTCACCCGTGCGCTACTGACGCCGGTGCTGGCCCACAGTATCTGATGCAATACCGGATTTGCCGTAGCGGTGCTGACATCGGCGGTAAAACTGAGGGTTACGCGGTTGCCGTTGGTGACAAAACCGCCAATCACGGTATCGTTTAACAGTAACTGGTTGCCATTGACGCTGAGCCCGTTAGCGGCCTGAAACGTAAACTGGTTATTGCTGCCCTCACTGGCGGTAATGGTAATCGTGGTGCCAGCGTAGTTGCCTGCTCCGCTGTTGAGTACATCGGCATTGCTGTCTGCCAGCGTCAGCGTTTCCGTCACGGCAATCGCATCCGCTCCGACGGTATACGTCAGCTCAGAACTGTAACGCTCGATGCTGTTACCGCCCACCACCAGTAATGACGCATCGGAAACCGCCAGCGCCAGGCTGCCGCCGGTGCTCTGGCGGGCGATTTCTGTCAGTGCGCCGTCGCTGCCAATGTTATAGCGATACAGCGTGCCGTCGCGGGTGCTGACGAACAGTTGCCGGTTGTCGGCGCTGATGGCGATCGCCTCAGCGGATGCCACAATGCGGCTGTCTATTTGCGTCAGTTTAGCGCCGTCGAAACGCCAGGTGATGAGCGTACCGTCTTCGGTATTCAGCGAGTAAACCTGGCTGCCGTCGCGGCTGGCGGCTAGTCGGAAAGGCGCGGTGAAGTTCCAGTCAGACGCCACCGTGGTGTTATCGACCAGAACCAGCGTGGTCACGCCATCCACGGTGGTGCGCCTTAGCACCGAAATGGACTGAAAATCACCGCTCGGAATCATCGTAAACAGGTAGTCGCCCGCCACCGCTATGCCGGCGGAACGGTCGGCATTGCCGGTAAAGCGTGAATCTTCAACCGGTGTCAGCGTACCGTCACTGGCAATGTCATACACATAAATGCCGTTCCACTGCGAACTGATATAGAGATTTCTGCCATCGCCACTGAGAATGGCATTAACGGATGTATCGCCGATGCCATCGGTGCTGGTCAGGCTGACGGAACCATCGCTGGCGCGGCTCAGTGTCATCACTTCGCTGCCATACAGCAGATATACTGCTTTATCGCCAACGACGATGCCGTTAATCACTGCGGGTTGGTATGCATCAGGATCGGGTTCGGGGATCAGCCCGGTAAGGGACTGGACTTTGTTCAGCCCGCCGGTATCGGACACCGCATACACCAGCAGCGTGCCTTTGCTGCCGGCGATATAGGCAAAGCGGCCATCGCGGGAATAACCTACCGCCGCCCCGCTATCGGCCAACGCGGCCACCGTCAGATCGTCACGCAAGGCCAGATCGGCGGTATGGTCGAGGGTCGGCGCGAGGTTTTTGTTGTTCTCCACCTGCAGGCGGGCGCTGATATCAAGCTCGCTGCTGTCGCCATCAACATCCGCAATGCTTTTCAGCGTCACCGTCACCTCGCCGTTGGCGACGTTGCTGTCGAGCGCACGATAGTTGATGCCGTTAATCAGTGTTTCCACCGCATCCGGCGTCGTCGCCGTGTCGCCGTTGGCCAGAAACAGCGTAATGGTGGTGTTGCCGTCGGCGACATCGACATTATAGGTATAGTGACTGGTGCGGGTTTCCTGCATCTCGGACGTGGTGGTCAGCGCAATCGCGGTGCCATCAATCATCAGCGCCTGATTGCTCCCGGTGGTGCCGACGGTGATCACCAGTCTGGTGATTTCATTCCCGGCGTTATCGGTGGAGACATCGGCGTTGCTGAACAGCGGCACGTCTGCGCCGAGCCCGCCGTTTTTATCAATGGCATAGACCGCGCCGCTAACCGGAGTGGCGGTGGCGTCTGGCGCGGCGGCGTTGAGCTGGGCGTTGGCTACCTCAATGGCGGTAGCGCCGGCGGCGGCATCAAACATCATGCGCGGTTCCAGCGCCAGCGTCTGGCTCCAGGCAGGACGGGGGAATGATTTTTGCATAACTTCACCTAAAAATGGCAACAGGCGGCGCTGAGCGATCACTCAATCAAACGAACGGCGCTGCTGTGCTTGTCGATATCTTCCAGAATGCCATCCAGCAACTCGCTGATCTGACCTTCTGCCCCGGAAAAACTGGAACTGTCGGCGAACCGGATATAACCGCCATCGTTGGCCGCGCAGACCTGCAACCCCGGCACCGCGACCTTGCCGAACAGCGTGCGGCCGAAATCCTCCGGATCGCCCGGCCGGACACCAATGAAATAGAACAACAGGTCGCGGCTGCGGAAGCTCTCGCACAGCGATCGGAAACGCTTCGCGGCCACCTCGGTTGAGCCTGACGTTCCCAGCTCACCATCGCCATCAATCGCCTCGCCGACGTAAGCGTTATAGGCGTCGGTATCAAACCAGTCGCCAATGGTGTTGGCCATCATGACAATCGCTTTGATATTGCCGCTGCCGTTGTCGTTGAAATCGAGCGGATATTCACTGTCACCCCAGCCATCGCTGCCGCGAAACGCCGGCGCTAGCGCCATCGCGCCCCAGCCCATCGCAATGGCGTAGTTGACGTTGAACTGCGGTTCCATCTGGTCGAGTCGTGCGGAGATAGCGTTGAGGTCATCGGTTAACGGCAACAGTGCCGCCGTCGGGCAGCCTTTATCCCCGACGATAAAACGTGTGTCATTGACGCCAGTAGCCTGACCAAAATCAGGATTTGGCCCGACCCACTGGATAAACGGCATCCAGGTGGCGTTGATCGGTAAGTCGTGTCGATAGTGGATCCAGAAGCTGTTGGCGGGCGCTTGCTCCCAGAGGTAGTTTTCCCCCTGATTCAGCCCGCGATACAAGCACATACGCCTCGATCGTAAATCGGGCATCATCCGGCTGGCGAGGTTGGCGATGCCGTAATCGTTATTGCGAAACAAGGAAGACAGCTCCACCGGTTTTAACGCGCCGCTCAGCGACCAGTTGCGGATACGGCTGCTCCAGTTGGCGTCGTCATACACACTCACCGACTGGCTGTAAGGCACCAGTGCCAGGCGGCGATCAGGATAGTCAGCCAGGAAATCCGTGGCGAAATTTTTACCCAGACGGCGCAGCACCGCCAGTTCGCTCTGGGTTTCTGATGCCGTATTGGGTAAAACCAGCGCCACTTCGCTGGGCCGATAGATAACCTCTACCGTGGAGTAAATCTCATGTTGCCGCTGCGCCACCTTCAGCAACACCGGCTGACTGGCAAAACTCACGCTGACGGTAAAGGTGCGGCGGGCGTTGCTGCGGCTTCCTTCTGTGACCGAGATATCGGCGGCTTCCAACTGTTGCGCCAGTTTGCTGTTCATGCCGAGGTTGCTTCTGACATATTCCCATGCCAACCGTTGACGATCGGCGGCGCTGAAATCGCTGTTGTTTTTGCTTAAAGCTTCGCGCCCTACCGCCAGCGCGGCGGCATCGGCGGCGCGTTTGATTTGTGAGGCATCGCCGGTGGTTTGCAGGGTATCGATGACATAAGCGCCCGTCAGCAGCAGCCCCATCATGCCCAGCACATAAAACGCCGACCCTGCGCCGCGCTCCTGACGCCAAAAACGACGCAGCGAATCACCGAAAGGAGAGCGTGGTTTATTCATCATCCTGCTCCAGCCCGGCTTCTGCCGCCAGCGCCTCATCAAGCGTCAGGGTGTTGCGCGTTACCCGATTGACCGCCGACGCCTGCAACATATTGGTCAGCGACAGGCCGCCCAGTAAGTTGATATCGTTGCCCTGGCGACACAGTTCCACCACAATCATGGAAATCGTCTCCTTGCCCTCTTCGGCATTCACTTCCGGTAACTCCCCCGGATAACGGCTGCCGGATACCGCCTGATTGTCAGTACAAATGCGGGTGTTGTTACCGCGGGTAAGCTGCCAGTAAACCTCACCGGTCTGAAGCACGTTGGTAATGGTGACCTGATAGTTGCCCACGCCGCTGTCGGGAATGGTGGCCTCCAGCAATCCCTGTAATCCCTGCCCGGTCAGATTTTTTTGCATCGCCAGCACCGAGGTGATGGCGCCGGCGCGCTGCTCCAGATGCTCGCGCTCCAGCTCGACGGTGACGATATCCGCCACCAGCGCCGCCGACGCCAGCAGGATCGGGAATGCCAGCGCGGTTTCCACCGCCACGACGCCGTGCTGTTGTTGTCGCAGTTGTTGAAGTGGTTGAAGTTGTCGCCAGCCCCGGCGCAGCCAGTTACTCATCGTGCAACTCCGTACCAAACACATGCTTGTACTGATAGCGAAAGGCGTTACCCAGCGAGAGCATTTCCGGCAGCGGTGACAGGAACGCTTTTTTGATCTGCACGGTGACCGACCACACCGGCAGGGTTTGCACATTTTTTGAGCCTTGCCCTTCGTCCTGCCCCGACAGGGCCAGCCCCCCCAGTTCGCTGAGGTTGTCGAAATGCAACACGTTGACCGACAAATCATCCTCGCGGATGTAGCCATACCCGGCGTCCACCATGCGACGGCGCAGTTGCTCGGTCACCTCGTTGGCATTTCCCGTATCCAGCGCGTCAAGGCGGAACGACTGCACCGCTTTATCCAGCGCGACGCTGCCAATACCAATCACCAAACCGATACGCGCCAGTTCAAACAACATCATCACGCCGACCAGCATCACCGGCGCCAGAAAAGCCAGCTCAGTGGAGATCACGCCGCGCCCCGAGCGCCAGGCGGCGAGACAGGCGCGTCCAGTCATCCGCATCATGGCGTGCTATCGCTCAGAGCAAGCGGCTGAGTGCTGGCCATCAGCAAGGTTTCGCTGGCATTGCCGCTTTTTAACTTCGCCACCCGCGCGCCGAGATTGGCGATCAGCGCATCGACACGCGAGGCGTCCGCCATTTGACTCAATACGTTACGCGCGTTGTCTTCGTTGCCCTGATACAACCAGGCCAGCGCCAGATTGAGGCGTACCGACGGGTTATTCAGATCGGCGCGGCGCAACTGGTTAATGGCGTTCTCCGACTGACCGCTGGCCAGCCAGGAAAGCGCCAGATTATTCATCACCGCGATATTGCCCGGCTCAATGCTCAGCGCCTGTTCAAAGCGGCGACGCGCCTCGTCATGGCGGCCTTGCGCATCCAGCAGCACGCCCATGCCGTTCAGGGCGGTGGCGTCACGCGCATCGCGGCGCAACGCGCAATCAAAATCCTGCTGCGCCGCGGCAGTGCGGCCCAGCGCCAGTTGCGCACGTCCCATTCCCACGCAGAGGGCTGTCGCTTGCGGCGCCGACATCTCATCGAGATGACCGCCCAGCGCATCACGCGCGCGGCCATACAACGTCAGTGCTTCCGCCGGCTGACGCACCGGGCCGGCCACCGTGGCATACTCCAGCATCTCGGCGCCGTTCAGCTTGCCGCGCACATCAAGACGTGCATACACCTCCGCCGCCGCTTCCTGCCGCCCCTGATCGCGCAACAAACGCGCCAGTTTCAGCCCCTCTTCTTTGTTGCCTTTCAACGTATGGCTGCTGCATCCCGCCAGCAGCGCGCAGCCTGCCAGGGCCAGCAACAGATGACGCAGAAAGTGTGACGCGTGGTTTTTCATCGACATGTCGTATTCTCTCGGTTTGTAATTCTCGGTTCGCAATTCTCGGCTCGCAATTAATGAGCCAGCAGGCGGATCACCCGCAACAGCGCGGGCGACGCCATAATGGCGATAATGGGCGGCAGGATAAGCGCCATCAGCGGCACACTCAGTTGGGCCGGCAATTTGCCCGCCTTCTCTTCAAGGGTCAGCAACAGGGTTTTACGGCTCTCATCGGCAATGGTGCGCAGCGCCTGCGACAATGGCGTGCCGTAGCGTTCCGCCTGTAGCAACGTCGCCACCATGCTTTCGATTTCACTGACGCGGGTGCGTTCGGCAAGGTGCTGCAAGGCGGTGTTGCGATCCGCCAGAATTTGCAGCTCCGCGGCGGTGTAGCGCAGTTCGTCGGCCATCTCCGGCGAGGAGAGCCCGAGCTCTTTGGATACCACCTGCAAAACACGGCCGATGGATAAGCCCGCTTCGGCGCACACCACCATCAGATCGAGTGCATCCGGCACCGCACGCGCCAGCTTTTCACCGCGGCCGGCAGCGCGCATTTTCAACCAGGCTTCAGGCAACAGGCTGCCGGCGAAAAAGCCGATCAGCGCCGCCGCCAACCCGGTCAGGCCGGTACGATCCTGCGGCGGCAATGCGCCCCCTACCAGCAACAGCGCCAGCAGCAGGCCGCCGCCCAGTTTGCCCGCCATCAGCCAACCCAGCGCTTCAGTACGGCGGATCCCCGCCAGATCGAGTAAACGACGCAACTGCTGGCGATCCCGCGCCGACCCCGCTAACTGCACGCCCCAGGCGGCGATGGGTTGCAGAATTTTTTCCAGTCGCGGCGGCAACGCCTTGCCCTGATTACGCAGAATGCTGTCCGGCGCGCCGCCGACGGCAGCGGTGTCTTCCATCGTCACATGCGCCGCCAGACGGTCGCGCAGCCGCCGCACTTGCGCGTGAGCATGGCTTTTCAGCGCCATGCGTAGGCCAAGCGCAATCAGCAGCAACGCCAACCACACCACCGGGTCCCTGAACATAATCGTCTCTCCTTACGCGATGCGTTTAACCATCAGATGGGTGATCACTATGCCCAGCGTGACGCTGCATAGCGCATAGACCAGCACCGTGGAACCGACCGGGTCGTTAAATAAAAAATCAAAATCTTCCGGCGATTTCAGGTACATATAGCCAAGACAGCCGGGGAACAGCGCGGCGACAATCTTGGCGGAGGCGCGCGCTTCCGAGGTTTTCGATTGTACTTTCAGCGCCAGTTCACGCCGCTGACGCAAGGTAGCGGAGAGGCGTTCCAGCGTTTCGCCCAGGCGGCCGCCCGCCTCCTGATTGATGATCAGGATCACCACAAAGAAACGGTACTCAGCCATCGGCACCCGCCCGGCAGAGGTCTGGATCACCTGACGCAGCGGAACGCCCAACTTCAACCAATGATCGATAAGACGGAACTCATTGGCCAGCGGGCCGCTCAGATGCGCCGCCACCTGACCAAAGGTGTTCGCCACCGGGACCCCGGCGCGGCAGCTACGGGTAATGGCGTCAATCGCATCCGGCAGGCTTTCACGCAACTGATGCAGATGTTTTTGCAGCGTGTTGTGAAACATCACCGCCCCTATCGCGACCGTCAGCGCGAACGAAAACAGCAGACCCGAGGTTAACGGCATCGGCGTGCGGCGCCCTATCGCCATGCCTACCACCAGACAAATGGCGAACAGCATCATGACCCGCTTGCGCAGCGTCTGCTGCCAGCCGATAAACTCCAACTGCTGCCACCAGACGGCGGCCAGACGACCCAGCACCGGCACCCCGGCAAACGGCGTGTACGCGTGGCTTTTCAGGATCGAATCCACTTGCGTCGTGGCGGTGGCGGCGTCTTCACCAAAAATTTGCGCCATGCGTTGCGTGCGCAGGCGCGCCAGTTGGCGCTGACGCCGCCAGTAGGCAATCGCCAGTAACGTCAACAGCGCCACGCCAAATACCAGCGCGGTGATCAGATTCAGCATGAAAGGCGTCATAACGGCTCCTTAATTCACTGCTCAAAAATTCACTGCTCAAACAGATGGGATCTGTCGGCATAGAACTGCGGGCGCTGGATGGTTTGTACATAGTCGCCGGTGATGCGCCCCTGGCCGTCGCTGCCGCGGATCTGAAAATGAAACAGATCCTGCATCTGGATAACGTCATTCTCCATGCCGCACACTTCGCTGACCGCCACCACGCGACGTATGCCGTCACGCATACGCTCAATCTGCACAATCAGGTGTACCGCACTGGCGATTTGGCGACGAATCGCCATCAGCGGCAGTTGCATATTGGCCATCATCACCATGTTTTCCAGACGCTGAATGGCATCGCGCGTGGTGTTGGCGTGCACGGTACACAGCGAACCGTCGTGTCCGGTGTTCATCGCCTGCAACATATCGAAGCATTCGCCGCCGCGGACCTCGCCGAGAATGATGCGGTCCGGGCGCATACGCAGGGCGTTACGCATCAGATCGCGCTGGTCCACTTTGCCGCCGCCCTCGGCGCTGACCGGACGGGTTTCCAGCCGCACCACATGGGTTTGCTGTAATTGCAGTTCAGCCGCGTCTTCAATGGTGATAATGCGTTCGCGGGTATCGATGTTTTGCGACAACGCGTTAAGCAGCGTGGTTTTACCCGCACCGGTTCCGCCGGAAACAACCACGTTCAGGCGGGCTTGCATCGCGCGCGTCAGCACCTCCGCCATCGCCGGGGAGATACACCCCTGCGACGCCAGTGTCTCCAGCGATAGGTTGCGGCGCATAAATTTACGGATCGAAATAGTGGTGCCGTCGATCGCCAGCGGATAGGTGATCACATTCACCCTGCTGCCGTCCGGCAGACGCGCATCCACCATCGGGCTGGATTCGTCGATACGGCGCCCCACCGCGGCGGCAATGCGCTGCGCGGTATTAAACACATGCTCTTCATCAATAAAAGTCACCGGCGACAGTTCCAGTTTGCCGAAGCGCTCGACAAATACCTGGCCTGCGCCATTCACCAGGATGTCGTTGACGGTATCGTCCGCCAGCAATGGTTGAATCGGCCCGATACCGGTCATTTCATCCAGCATTTCGCCGGCGATGTTCTCTTCTTCCTGGCGCGACAGTTGTAAACGCTGCTCGTCGCACAACTGACGGATTGCCGCCTGAATCTGCGACAACAGTTTGTCGCGCGACATCGCCGCCGCACGACCGGCATCGATCAGGTCGTACAGTTGGGTACGAATCAGACGACGATGGCTGTTACGGTTTTCCACCGGCTGACGGGCGGCGGCCATCGCCTGACGCGTCTCGGTCGGCGCCGCTTCCGCTGCCTTGACGGGCGTGGCCTGCGGCGCGGGTTCGGGTTGTCTGGCCGCTTCTTCACGCCGCGGGGCAAGGGGTTTACGCATCAGCACAGGGGTTCTCCTTACGGGTTAACACGGTTCAGGCACGCTTTAACAAACTCAGCCAGCGCTTTTTCGCCGGCATCGGCCGCACGCCGCAAGCGCTATCCACCAGTTGGCGCATCCCCTGCCGGAACGGCGCACTGGCGGCCAGATCCAGCGCGCCGAGGCTGAGGCTTTGCCCCAGCGCGGTGCCGGCGTGCGGCAACACCACATCCAGCGGTCGTTCGATCAGGCTTTCGAATTGCGCGCGGCTTAACGGCGCATTGCCGCTGAAGTGGCTCTGGTTATGCACCAGCAACAAGCGCTGGCCTTCGCTTTCATCGCCAATCGCCTGCACCAGGCGACGCACGTTACGCGCATCCTGCACCGTCAGTTCGGTGACCAGAATGCGCAGATCGGCGCAACTGATCACATCCAGCGCGCCGGTGGGCAGATAGCCCGGCAAATCCCATATCACCTGGTTGAACATACGGCACAGCGTACCGCCCAGATTCAGCACCGCATCGGGATCGACATCCGGCAATTCGCCCAGTTGCGGCTTCTGCGCCAGCAAATGCAGGCGGGTATCCACCTGCAACATGGCGCGTTGCAACAACCGGGTATCCAGTTGTTCGCTGTCCAGCACCGCCGTTAGTCCGGCGTCGTCATCCATCCCCTGCAACAGCAGTTGATCGCCATGCCGACGGTCGAAATCCACCAACGCGACGGGCAGATGGCGTTCCAGAGACATCAACCGCGCCAGACTTGCCGCCACGGTGCTGGCTCCCACGCCGCCGCTGGCGCCGACCACCGCCACGGTACGCCCCATCCGCGCGTACTCCGGGCCGGACTGCTGGCCATCACACTTCGCCAGCGTGGCGGAGAGCAAATCCAGCGTGCAGGGCTTGACCAGATAATCCGTCACGCCCAGTTGCAACAGCGCACGGTACAAATCAACGTCCTGTGTTTTGCCGAGGGCGATCACCCGCGTGCCGGGGCCGCACATCGCCAGCAGCGTTTCCATCTCCGGCAGCGGCCACGGCTCGCCGTCGAGATCCACCAGCAAGATCTGCGGCGGCAGATTCAGCTCACACCATTGTCTGGCGGCGGCCAGACCGCCGGCATGGACCTGTACGCCCGGGCGTCGCAGGCGAGCCAGGTCTTCACGCAGCTGCGTTTGCTGACCGACATCTTGCACAAACGCCGCCAGCCCCGCGCTCCACTCTTCCGCTTCCTGAGCCGGAGATACCGTTGCGTCACTCATCCGCTTAACCTTCCGTTAGTCTTCGTCGAAGTTAATATCGATGAGGTCTTTCACCTCGTTTTGCTGGTAGCGCTCAATGCTGTTCACCATGTTCACGCCGTCCGCCGCATCAAGGCTGCGCGCCTGAATCAAATCACGCGGCTCCGCCACCATTTGCGCCAGATTGCTCTGGTTGGCGCAGCCGAGGTAACCCACGGCCTCAAACGGTTTAACCATCAGCAAGCCCGCGTCATTGACCTGACAGGCCGGCGCCTTGACGGCCAGCGCCTGCGACTGCACCTGCAAATCGCCGCTCTGGTTCACCGCCGGTACGCGCGTCATCACGCGGATACGGCTTTTATCCGCGCCGGCGTTCTCCAGCGCGTTAGCCAGACGGCTGGCGATCTGCTCGCCGCGGGCCGTCCACGGGGTGATGGTCAGCGTCTGTTTCGACAAGCGTCCTTGCTGGTTCAGTAACTGGTTTAACGACGCCAGCGAGTCGGCATCCAGGCCGTGGCCGTTGCGATCCACCTGTAAATTGACCGCCAGCGAAGAGGGCTTCACCTCGATGCGCTCGACATCCGGCTGGTTAAAACGCGTCATACGCTCTGCGCTTATCTTGCGATCGCTACAGCCTGCCAGCGCGATAAGCGCCAGCGCCAGGACAGTCAGGCGGGCAGGCATCAGGTAAGGTTGTGTGGTTTTCATGATTATCTCGCCGGTTAGTAGAGGTAGCCTGCCGCGCCGAACCGAGGCGTGTTGGCATCGAGCATCTTCGCGCCCTGGCCTGGAGTTTGCAGCGTGCCGGCGCTCACCGGCGCGACCACATAGGCGGTAGCGATAATCACCAGCTCAGTCTCTTCCGAACTGGTGGATTCCCGCTCAAATGCGCGGCCCAGCAAAGGAATACCCGACAGTCCCGGTACACCGGCCACCGTCTGACTGTTGCTGCTGCGCAACATGCCCGCCAGGGCGAAACTCTGACCGCTGGCCAGTTCCACCGTGGTATCGGCGCGGCGTACAGTCAGCGCCGGAATGGTGGAGCCGCCTTCCAGTTGTACCGAGCCGACCGACGTCAGTTCACTCACTTCCGGTGCGATATGTAAACTGATGCGGTTCGCCGACAGCAGGGTTGGCGTCATACGCAGGATCACGCCGTAAGATTTGTAATCGATGCTGACGCTGTTACCGGTAATCAACACAATCGGCACTTCGCCGCCGGCAGCAAAGGCGGCCGTTTCACCGGACATCGCCGTCAGGTTCGGCTCCGCCAGCACCGAGGCCATCCCCTGTGAATTCAGCGCGGACAGCAGCGTACTCAGCGAACCATCACTGCCGGTGTAGTTGTAACCCAGCGAGGCGCTGCCCGCCTCACGACTGAAGGTGTTGCTGGTGGCGCTAAAGAAATTGCTCAGCGCCCCCGAACCAAAACCAATGGTATTGCGGCCCCGGTTCAGCGATGAATCCCAGTTAAAGCCCAGCTCATGGGTGAGTTTGCGCGACACTTCCACCACCCGCACACGAATGTTGATCTGCGATGGCGTGCGCACTTTCAGTTGGTTCACCACATTCGGCGAGGTGCTGCTGGACGCCGGCATAGCGCCCCCGCCCCCACCGCCCCCGCCTGCGCCGCCGCGTGACGAAGCGGACGCGCCAATCCACGCCTGCACGCTGTCGATCACTTTTTTCGCGTCCTGCGGCGTTTCCACGCTGCCGCGGACAATCACACCGTTTGGCACCGAGGCTTCCAGTTGGATCTGCGCATCGGGGAATTCACGACGCAGGCGCTCTTTGAGCGCATCCAGATCATGCTCGACCACCAGGTGAATGGCGCTGACCACCTGCCCGTCAACATCCATTGCATACAGCGTGGTGTTCCCCACGCCTTTGGCAAACACGAACACATTGCCCGGCGACGGCAATTCAAAACTGGCGATCGCCGGGTCGGCGATCAGTACGCTATCCGGGATTTGGTCCAGTTGCAGCATACGTCCCTGATTGATATTCAGGCGGATTTCGCTGGTGGCTTCGATCTGCGTCACCGCGGCGACAGGTAGCGTCGTTGCCGACAGCAGACAACAGGCGACCAGCAACAGGCGTTTCGCGGCCAGGCGATAGCCGAAGTCGGGCGTAAAACTCATCTTCATTTATGGGTATCCATGACTGGGATTGATTCATCCACGCGACCCGCGCGGGCAGGCGTGGCGCGACGTTGTCATCGGGCAGGGAATTGCTTCACCTCGGCCCTGTCGCCACGGAACATTTTCACCTGATGTCCACTGCTGACCATCTTGCTGTAAATACCGGTGGTATCTTTCAGGGTGGTCACCGTTGTTTGCGCCTCGGCGTCATCGGATGTTTCAAGCGCGCTGCGCTGAGCCATCTGCAACAGCCCCACTTCTTTGGCGACGGTCAGCACTTCCGCCTGTTTGGGCGTCGCTTCCAGCGTGATAGACTGATAGATAGGCGTACGCTGGCGTCCCTGCGGAGTATTCTGTGCCGGTTCAGCGCCGTTGATGTCCTGACGCGGACGCATAGAGGTAATCGCATCCGTTTGATTATTCAGCGCCAGAACCCGCAGATTGCGCGCTACGGTCTGCGCGCCGACCACCGGCGGAGGGACAGGTTGTTGAGACGTGGGTTGCAGCGAGACTTCATCATCACGGCGCAGGCTGAGGATGATATCGACATAATCGCCGGCGCTGACCAGACCCGCATTGCTGGCGACCACGCTGGTAGGAATGGAGATGGCGCGCATCCCCGGACGGAGTACGGCGGCAATAAAGCCCGGCTCATTGGGGCGAACCACGCTGTTATTGTTTAACGGGGTGCCCGCCGGGATTTTACCCCGTAGCGTCGCGCCATATAACTGACTTTCCTGATCTTTACCACGAATAAAATAGAAGGTTCGTGAAACCGGTTGGTCCGTTTCCTGCCAGCGCACGGCGGAACCATCAATAAAATCGCCTGGCGAGAGATCCCGCGCGGTCACCAGCACCGCCGTTTTCTCCACGGGTGTCGGTGCCGCCGCCGGCGCCTGCTGTGCAACAGGCGTGCCGGGGAGTTGACTGCGAACAATCAGCGCCACGACCCCGGCGGCAATCAGCGCCACGGACAATAAAAGCGTCGAGTTTATTTTCATTTTTTATTTCTACCGGCCAGATTCTTTTATATTTCAGAACTGAGGCCAAATAAGGATATAAGCCGCCCCAAAGGCAATCGCGATGCCATAGGGAATACCCTGTGATAATTCGGCAGAGAGCATTGGCGGCGGCGTAATATTTATTTTCAGCAGGTGATTCATCCGTTCAATCAGCAATGCCACGCCTGTCGAGCAGGTATTGAGCAACGGCAGCGATAATGCCAGTATCCCGCCGGCAATAGCCGTCATCATGACAAAACTGATCTGGTGGCCGTAGCCCACCCACAAACAGAGCACGCTCATCAGTTTGACGTCGCCGGCCCCCAGACGTCCGGTGAGAAACAGCAGAAACCCCACCACAAACACCAGCAGCGCCCCCGGCAATGCCTGCAACAGGGAGCCGGAAAGGCGCGGCAACGGCCCCGTCACCCCGACTGTCGCCAGCGCGCTCAACGCCAGCCAGCCCAGCAACAGCGCCAATACCGCACGATTCGGGATACGTCTTAGCAACAGGTCGCTGCCGATGCACCAGACCAGACACACCACCAGCAACAGGTTATACGCATACTGCACGCCAAACTGCCCGGCCATTACTTGGCTGGAGTAGAAGAACCAGTCGTACCGGAACCGGTAATCTGGTTGGCGATATCACTGAATTTCTCGTTTAACGCCCTCACGAAGATACCGTCGCCGCCGAAAATCGCACCGATAGCCGCCGCCATCGCCGCCGCCAGAATGCCGTATTCGATCGCGGTCACACCGCTTTCATCCTGGAAAAATGCACGCATTTTTGCTTTCAATTGGTTCATTATCCGCTCTCTCTATCAGGTTACAGGGGTGGACTGCGCCACATCGCACAGCACCATCAGGAAGTGATAATAATGAGACTTATTATCATAAACGACAAGATGCGGAAGATTAAGATATGTTAATTTTCGCCATTATTTTTGCTGCAAATACCTTACTTTTTTTGTACGTATTGGTTAACAGCGGCAGTACGGAAAGCATTAACATCCTGAGATGGCCGACAAACCGTTTTTGGTCCGTCGGCGTTTCAAGGCGAATCACCCCATTGGCGTTCCGGCGACTTAACGTATGACGGGTATAGCGGTTTCAGCACGCACGTAAATTAACTGCGATTTAAGTTAACTGCGATTTAAGTTAGCTGCGATTAAGGCATAAATACGCCGCCAGACCCGGTTCAGCGGAGTCCAAAACGAGTTTTCCGCCGTGCAGTTCGGCAATCGCCTTCACCAGCGATAAACCAAGACCATAACCACTCTGGTTATGCGCCTGATCAAGACGTTCGAAACGCTCCGTCGCCGCCTGATGTAACGCGGGGGGAATCCCCGGTCCGTGGTCGCGCACGCACAACGCCAGCCAGCCGTGATACAGGTGCACGCCAAGGGTAATGCGTCCGGTCCCTGCGGCATATTTCAATGCATTTTCAATCAGATTGGCCATCGCCTGAAACACCAGCGCGCGATCGCCGAACATCGGGATGGGCGCACTAAGCTCCACCACCAGCGAGCACTGATGCGCTTCCGCCAGCGGCTGGTAATACTCTTCCAGGTCGTGTAACAACCGCTGGGCGCAAAAATGGTCAAACTGATGGACGCAACGCCCGCTTTCAATTTCGCCGATGCGCATCACATTGCGGAACAACGTCAGCACGGATTGCACGTCACTTGATGCGCCATCGATCTCGCTGCGCACGCCGTCGCTGAGATCATCGCGTTCCGCCAGCGTATAGAGCCGATTCTGCAAATGCGTCAGCGGCGTGCGCAACTCGTGGGCGACATGCCCGGCGGTACTACGCACTTGCGTCATCAGGCGATCAATGCGTTCCAGGTTCTGGTTAATATCGACGCACAGGCCGTCGAAATCATTGCCATAGGGAGAAACCGGCATACGCACATGTTGCTCGCCGGTACTGTAGCGATGCAGCGCTTCACGGATCTGCCGCACGCTGTTCAGGCTGCGCAAGCTAAAGTGGCGGCTGACCAGCAGGCAAAACATCAGCACGAGAAACAATCCTGCGCCGGCCACCAGCGGAATGGTCCGCACCCGTTCCAGCATCGGCACGATGTTATAGGCACGAAACAAGATAGCGCCGTCTTCCAGACGAACCGCAAGACCCATCACGTTGTCGCTGCCGCCGACACCCAGCAACCCTTTCAGACACTCGACATTCAACTGGCACCGGCCGGCGGCAGGAACGAACGGCATGTTGTGATAAATCAGGCGACCATCATCCGCCATCACTATCACCATCGGTAATTCATCGCTCGGTTCATGGTATTCCTGACGCAAGTGCGCTGATAAACCCGCACTGTCTTTCAGACGGGATTTTGCCGCGTAATTATAGATATCGTTCATAATGATATCGTGTACATGGCTACGCAGCAGCGATTCACTCAGCACGCTGAATCCCAGGATGCATCCCAACATTACGATCATAAACAGATAGACGATGGTGATCGACTGACGAAAATGGGTACTCGAGAGAAAACCCGGGTCATAACTGACGCCGATCGCCTGCCACTGATGCAGTTTTATCTGCATTTGACGCAGCAACCTGCGCAGACCGTTTACCCTGGCTGACACGCCGCTACCTCTTCTCAATCTCGCCGAGGCAATAACCTACCGAACGCAGTGTTTTGATCAGCGGCAGCGAGAAGCCTTTATCAATCTTGGCGCGTAGTTTGGAAAGGTGTACGTCGATAAGGTTAGTCTGCGGATCAAACTGATAACCCCATACCCGCTCCAGCAATAGCGTGCGGCTGATCACCTTGCCGGGATGTTCCATCAGGATCATCAACAGTTTGATTTCTTTATCCGTCAGTTCGATGCGTTTGCCGCCGCGCCAGACGGAACGTTGCAGGCAATCGACTTTCAGATCGGCGAAAGTGAGCACCTGGCGTTGTTCATGACGACGTTTGTCGCGCCCGACAATAATATCCAGCCGCAGACGCAATTCATTAAGATTAAAGGGTTTTCCAAGATAATCTTCCGCGCCGAGCTCCAGCCCCATCACGCGGTCGACGTCGCGATCCAATGCGGACAGCAACATGACTGGAGGATGCGGACGCCCCTGTAGCGCACGCAACACGCTGAAACCATCCATGCCGGGCAGCATCCGATCCAGCAGCACCACATCATACACTTCCTGTTCAATCGCCTGTAATGCCTCCGCCCCATCGTGGATCAGCCGGCAAGAGTGTCCGTGGGCATGTAACTTCGCACCCAGCCAATGGCACAGCGCGGAATCATCATCAACCACTAAAACACGCATAACCCTTCCCCTGAACTCAATTCATGCACGCTTATTGAAATGCGCGCTGATTGAAATGCACGCTTATTGAAATTGTTGGCAAGCCGTTTTCAACCCATCGCGGTTTTCAGGCCGGCTCGCAAACGTTATCGTCAGTCTGTCTTTGGCGTTATTTTTTGAATGCACATGATGCTGAGTCACATCACTCAGTGACCGCGTCGTCGTATCCCAAGGAAGACAAACCGGTTCCATCACCTCGCCTTAACAGATAATAACAATCATTATCATTTGATTACAAGAGGGTTACAACGCCTTTTCCGTTGCGCCCTGCCGGGGACGCGTTGTCCGGCGCGGCACAGTAAAAACCGGCTGACAAGAAAAAGCCGGCAACCTTAATAAAATTTAATCCAGCCCCTCTGCGAGAGTGCGCATGGTTATCCGCAATTTTCTTTTTATTTATTTGGTTACGCCGCTTAGCCCGTTCATCCGCGTTATCCGGAAAATTAAATTGATTTCATGTTTCAGGATTTATCTTGTTAGCGCGAATTCAGCTTGTCCATACTGGCGCCCACCATCTCGAAGGGAAAATAATTATGCTGAATGCGCTGTACAATCGTTATCTTGAGGCTAAAACCAGCCATCCGAAGCTCTATGCACGCGATCTCGCCGGGCATCTGGGCGTTAGCGAAGCCGAACTGACCGCGGCGCGCGTCGGCCATGATGCCCGCCGGTTGCAGGATCAACCGCGCGCCTTACTGGCGGCGCTGCAACAGGCCGGCACACTCAAGGCAATTACCCGTAATCAACATGCGGTACATGAGCATGTCGGGGTGTACGGCAATCAACAGTTGGAAGGCCATGCGGGGCTTATCCTCAACCCCGGCGGCATCGATTTGCGCCTGTTTATGAATCAGTGGCACAGCGCTTTCGCACTGGAAGAAGAGACGGCACGCGGCGTGCGCCACAGCCTGCAATTTTTCGATCCGCAGGGCGACGCGGTGCACAAAGTTTATGCCACCGACACCACCGATATGGCTGTGTGGCACGAGATTGTGGCGCGCTTTGCCAGCGATGAAACGGCCGCCCCGACAATCACCGCAGCCACTCCCGCTCTCTATGCCGAAAGCGTTGATGTCGCCCGGCTGGAAATCGAGTGGCGTGCGATGACCGATGTGCATCAGTTCTATCTGTTGCTGCATCGTTATAACCTGTCGCGCCAACAGGCGTTTAAGCTGGTCAGCGACGATTTGGCGCGCAAGGTGGATAACCAGGCGCTGGCCGCGCTGTTACATCAGGCCCATGTCGATGGCAACGAAATTATGGTGTTTGTCGGTAATCGTGGCTGTGTGCAGATCTTCACCGGCGTACTGGAACGCGTAGAACCGATGCAAGGCTGGCTGAATATTTTTAACCGTCACTTCACGCTGCACCTGAACGACAGCGATATCGACGAAAGCTGGATTACCCGCAAACCGACGGTAGACGGGGTGGTCACCAGCCTGGAACTGTATGCCGCCGACGGCACGCAGATAGCCCAACTGTACGGCCGACGCCGTGAAGGCGAACCCGAGCAGACCCGCTGGCGCGAGCAAATTGCGTTGCTGGAAGCGAAACTGGAAGCGAAAGGTGAAAGCGTCGCAGCCTGACGGATTACCACGATGGAGAGACGCGCGAACGCCTCTCCATCGTCCGCGCAGGCGAGAGTCGTTGCATGAAAAGCAACCGCGTTACGGGGCTCGGGCCGCGCATCCGGCATTAACCGCTTAAGCGCCTACCAAATCAGCACTACGTCAACCACCTGATGGGAAAGAGTAATAAATTAAGCAATTCATGCCAGGGGCGAAGAAAATCGCCCGGTCTTAAGGTTCGCATAATAATAAAAGATCAGGATAACCTCATCACAGATGAGGTTAATTATGCGAATAACGTCACCCTACTCATTAGAATGGACGCGCGGTGGAAGTGAAGTTAGCGATATTTCCGCGTTAATACATTCCAGTTATCACCAGATTTACCACGCCACGCTTTCTCGTTGTATGCCCTGGCTACTCGGTATGTACGACGCAAACGGTGAGTTGAAAGCAGCCTGCGGCATCCAGCCGGCCTCCCACGGGCCACTCTACCTTGAGCATTACCTCGAAAACCCCGTTGAAGCGGAATTGTCGTCACGTTTCGCCGCTCCGGTGTCACGCGCCGCGATTGTGGAAGTCGGTAACTTTGCCGCGCAGGACGGTGCGTCCGCCCGCGTCATGTATGCCGCTGTTTGTCAGCTTCTCAATCAATACCGCTTTTCGTGGATCGTATTTACCGGTACCAAAAAAATCCGCAACATCTTTTATCGTTTGAACCTGCAACCGCTATTACTGACGTCGGCACGGCCTGAACAACTGGGCGACGCCGCCCTCGAATGGGGTGATTACTACCAGCATGACCCGCAGGTGATGGCCGGTGAACTGATCGGCGGGCACACCACGTTAAGCCACACCAGCCTGCTACTGAGTCTTTTTAGCTCCTCGCCTGACGCCCCCTGGATCACCTCATCGGGAGAACCCTATGTTTCTGGACATGCTTGAGCAACAGGCTCGCCGCCGCCCCCACGCCATTGCCCTGCACGGGGAAACCCGAACATGGAGCTGGCAGCAATACCATGAAGCCGTCATCACTGTTGCGGCGCGCTTACGCTCGCTCGGGGTAAAACGGCTGGCGCTTGAAGCGGATAACAGCCCGGAGTGGGCCATTATCGATCTCGCCTGTCTGGCCGGTGAGGTGGTGATTATCCCGGTACCGCCGTTTTTCACCGAGGCTCAAAAAACCTGGGTGCGGGCATCAGCCTCTATCGATGCGCAAATCGGCGGCGAGTTACTGGCGGGCTGGCAGGAACACCACTTCCCGTTCGGCAGAATGCAAACGCGTACGATATCGGACCCGGTTCTCCTGCCCGTCGGCACGGCCAAAATCACCTATACTTCCGGCACGACCGGCGAGCCAAAAGGTGTTTGCCTGAGCCAGAGCGGCATGTTCTGGACGGCGCAAACGCTGGCCACCGCGCTGCACACGCTGAATCTGGATAAGCATTTGGTTCTGCTTCCGCTCAGCATCCTGCTGGAGAATGTGTGCGGCCTCTATATCCCGCTCCTGCTCGGCGCAGAGACGGTAGTTTTGCCGCCTTCTCGTATTGGTTTTGAAGGCTCCAGCCGGTTTACTCCCGGACCCTTTCTCCAGGCGCTGACCCACTGGCGTCCGCACAGTCTGGTGCTGGTGCCGGAACTGCTACGGGTATTGTTACTGCTGCATCGACAGGCGCCGGAAAGCACGCAATCCCTGCGCTTTATCGCCGCCGGCGGCGGCAAAATTTCAGCCTCGCTGCTGACAATGGCGGAGCACAGCGGTTTACCCGTATTTGAAGGTTACGGCTTGTCTGAATGCGGCTCCGTCGTCGCGCTGAATCTTCCCGGTGCCGCCAAAGAGAGCCGTGTCGGCAGGCCGTTGCCCGGTATTCGGGTGACGGTCGATGACCACCACCAGTTGTGCGTGACCAGTCCGGCCAACGCGCTGGGCTATCTGGGTGCCGAACCCGCGCCGCCGACGGTAGCGACCGGGGATCTGGGCCGGATAGATGAAGACGGTTTTCTCCATATTCAGGGGCGGCTGAAAAATGTGCAGATCAACGCCTTTGGCCGCAATTTTTCGCCGGAATGGCCGGAAGCGGAGGCAATGGCCTGCCCGGCGGTACGCCGCATCGTCATTTTCGGTGAAGGGTTGAGACGCAATGTTGCGCTGGTCGATGCGTTTGAAGGACAACAGGAACAGGCACGCGAACAACTACAGGCCCTTTCCGCTCGTCTGCCGGACTACGCGCAGTTTCACCGCTTGCTGTTCACCTCGGAAATCTCATCGCCCGGCATGTTAACAGCCAATGGACGACCACGCCGGAATGCCATCTGGCAATCTCTGGAGCAACACATACTCACCAGCAGTGAGGAGGAATAATCATGGGTTTTTATCAGGAATTACAACGTCAAACTGCGGTGGATCGCCAGCGCTTACTCTCTTCCCCGGTTATCGCCCGCTGCCAGGCAGGCGACATCTCCCGCGAGATGTACCTCGATTTTCTGACCCAGGCGTACTATCACGTCAGCCATACCGTGCCGCTGCTGATGTGTGCAGGCGGTCGTCTGCCCGCCTCGCATGAAGCGGTTCGGGGCGCGATTGCGGAATATATTGATGAAGAATACGGGCATCAGGAGTGGATCCTCAACGATATCCGCACCGGTGGCGGCGATGCGGAAAAAGTCCGAGACGGCACGCCCGGCATGCCGATCGAGATGATGATCGCCTACCTTTACTACCGTATCGAGCGGGTAAACCCGATGAGTATCTTCGGCATGGTACTGGTACTGGAAGGGACCAGCGTGTCGATTGCCTCTGCCGTCGCCGCGCAGGTTGAGCGTACGCTGGGGTTGCCGGAACAGGCGACAACCTATCTGCGTTCTCACGGCGAGCTCGACCAGGAACACCTGAAGTTTTTCGCATCGCTAATGGATACGGTCACTGACGAAGGCGATCAGGCCGCTATTATCCATACCGCCCGTCGCGTTTATCGTCTGTACGGCGAGATGCTTAATCAACTGGGGCAAAACACGCGTGAACCTGAATAACAAAACCATTCTGCTGACCGGCGCCAGCGGCGGTATTGGGCAGGCGCTGGCGCACGCGCTGGCGCAAAAGGGGGCGCGGCTCTATCTTGTCGGGCGCAATGAGCAGGCGATGGCGCAGTTGAAACAAAACCTGCCGCACCCGGAACAGCACCATATTGTGCTGATGAACACCTATTCCGACGACGAAATCGTCACCCTTGCCGCCAAGTTTAACGATGAGAACCGGCTGGATGTGCTGATCAACAACGCCGGAAGCAGCCGCTTTTCGCTGTTTGATCAACAGTCTTTTGACGACATTCGCGAGCAGATTCGAACCAATATCGAAATACCGGTCCTGCTGACGCGGACCTTGCTCGAAAAGTTTAATCCACAAGGCATCGTGCTCAATATTGGTTCTATCTTCGGCGAAATCGGCCACCCTGCCTGGAGCGTCTACAGCGCGACCAAGGCCGCCGCGCACCGCTTTTCCGAAGCGCTGGGGCGCGAATTACAGGGCAGCGGCATCAACGTATTGTATGCCGCCCCACGTGCCACGGAAACGACCTTAAACAGCGATGCGGTATACGCGCTGAACCGCAAGCTCGGCAACGGCAGCGACTCTCCCGCTTTTGTCGCCTCACGGCTCGTCCACCAGCTTGAAACAGAGCGAAAGCGCTACCGTTTCGGCGTGATGGAACGTCTGTTCGTCAAGATCAACGCCTGGTTTCCCACCCTTGTCGATGGGGCATTAGGTAAAAAATTATCCGTCATTCAGGCATATGCCCGGGGCACAAACAAAGGTGAAGATCAATGAAAATCCTGTACACACTTGTCCTTACCGCAGCCGTCCCCTTTTCAGCGCTGGCGAACCTCTCGCTGGAGAATTTGCAGCAAAGCTGGTCCATCTGCCAGTACCAGACGCTTGAATCCGCGAAAGAGCGCTGCTTCAGCACGCTCAGCCAGCAGGCGCATGACGCCAGCCAGGCGAGCAACAATACCGATGCGCCGCTGCTCATCTGGTCGGCGATTATCGACAGCAGTTGGGCGGGCGCTAAAGGCGGCCTGGGTGCGCTGAGCCTCGTCAAACAGGCGCGCGATAACCTGGAAAAGGCGATTGAGCGGGATCCGAACGCGTTACAGGGTTCGGCCTGGACCAGTCTTGGCGCGCTGTATTATCAAGTCCCCGGCTGGCCGATTGGTTTTGGCGATAAAGAAAAAGCGGAACAAATGTTGAAAAAGGCCCTGGCGCTCAATCCCGAGGGGATTGATCCCAACTACTTTTATGGTGATTTTCTGCTGAAAGAGAAAAAAACCGACGAAGCGAAACGCTATCTGGAAAAAGCGCTTAAAGCGCCCGCCCGCCCCGGACGTGAAATTGCCGACAGCGGGCGTCGCCGCGATATCGCCAGGGATCTGGCCAGTCTCCAGTAAATGATCCCGTCCCCATCGCGGCCGGGCGTTGGGGACGGCGTATTCTGTTAACGGCCGGATGGCCCGTCAGTATCCAAAGACATCCGGTTGCGATTGCGCCAGACGGGTCTGCTGCTGGCCGGAGTTACTTCAGCAGCCTGACTTTCACCGTTTTTCCTTTGATTTTCCCCTGTTGCAACTGTTTCCACGCGTGGCGCGCCACCGCCTGCTTCACCGCCACATAGGCGTGCATCGGATGAATCGCAATCTTACCGATATCCGCCCCATCCAGCCCCATGTCGCCGGTTAACGCCCCCAGAATATCGCCGGCGCGCATTTTGGCTTTTTTACCGCCGTCGATGCATAGCGTTGCCATGACGGCCTCCAGCGGGGTGATGCGCAGTCCGGTGGGCAACGGATGCCAGTTGAGTTTCATCTTCAACATTTCTTCCAGCGCATTGGCACGCTGGGCCTCTTCCGGCGCGCAAAGACTGATGGCCAGCCCGCTTTCACCGGCACGCGCGGTACGGCCGATACGGTGAACATGCACCTCGGGATCCCACGACAGCTCGTAGTTAATCACCATCTCCAGCGCTTTGATATCCAGCCCGCGCGCCGCAACGTCGGTTGCCACCAGCACACGGCTGCTGCCGTTGGCGAAGCGTACCAGCGTCTGGTCGCGGTCACGCTGTTCCATGTCGCCATGCAGCGCCAGCACGCTCTGATTGCTGTTGGTCAATGCCTCGTACACCGCCTGACAATCTTTTTTGGTATTGCAGAACACCACGCAGGAAGCCGGCTGTTCGCGGCTGAGCAGCTTTTGCAGCAGATCGAGTTTGCCGCTGCGAGACACTTCATAGAACTGTTGTTCAACCGCCGGCAGTTCATCCACCGTGTCGATTTCAATGATCAGCGGATCACGCTGGATGCGTCGGCTGATGGCGGCGATAGCCTCCGGCCAGGTGGCGGAAAACAGCAGCGTCTGGCATGGTGTCGGCACCTGGGCGATAACCTCGTCAATGGCGTCGGCAAACCCCATATCAAGCATCCGATCCGCTTCATCCAGCACCAGTGTCCGTAAGTCATCAAGGCTGACGGTCTCTTTTTTCAGATGGTCCAGCAGTCGGCCCGGTGTGGCGACAATCACATGCGGCGCATGGGTCAGCGAGTCTCGCTGGAGACCGAACGGTACGCCGCCGCACAGCGTCAACACCTTGATGTTCGGCATACCGCGCGCCAGACGGCGCAGTTCATTGGCAACCTGATCGGCGAGTTCGCGGGTCGGGCACAGCACCAGCGACTGCGTGTTAAACCGCCCGGCATCAAGGTGCTGTAACAGCCCCAGACCGAAAGCCGCGGTTTTACCGCTGCCGGTTTTCGCCTGCGCACGCACATCTTTTCCGGCCAGGATCGCCGGTAACGCCGCGGCCTGTATCGGGGTCATCGTCAGATAGCCCAGTTCGTTAAGCGTGGTGAGTTGTGCGGCAGGAAGCGCGTTAAGTTCAGCAAATGAGGTCACGGTGAGAATTCCAGATGAAATAAGTCGGCAATGATACCATCCCTTTCCCGCCGCGCCGTGAGGAGTTTTCACTTCACTATTCTGGCCCGGCTAATTAGTGATATCCAGGACAACAGATACGTTGTGTGGCCACGTCTGACACATCAGGCCTGCCGGGCGTTGACGTCAGGTAGCTTGCCCTGCCGCCTGCCGCCCCGCCGCGATTTACCCTGACAATCCGCTTACCCGCAACACCCGCCGGCCGACCGCCTCAGCCAACACCGTACTGTGCTCTCCGGCGCAACCGAGGCTGAAGGCGTGTTTAGCGCGGGTGATGCCGGTGTAGATCAGCTCACGCGTCAGGATCGGGCTTAAGGTATCCGGCAGCAGCAACGCCGTATGGGCGAATTCCGACCCCTGCGATTTATGCACCGTCATGGCGAACACCGTTTCCACCGCCGATAAGCGCCCCGGCATAACCCAGCGAATACCGGACGTACCATCCCCTGCGGGAAACGCCACCCGGCTCACCCAACTGAGGGCGCCGTCCGGCTGGCGCTGCGGCACCGCCAGCGTAATACCGATATCGCCGTTCATCAGCCGTTGGCCGTAATCGTTGCGGGTCACCATCACCGGTCGCCCCGGATACCAGCCTTGCCAGGCCGCCAGCAACCCATTGCGATGCAACAGATGGGCGATGCGCGTATTCATGTTATCGACACCCCAGGGGCCGTTGCGCAAGGCGCACAGCAGTTGGAAGCGACCGAACGCCGCCAGAATGTGCGACGCCCAGTGATCAAACTCGCTTTGCGGCGCCGTCAGATCCGGTTGCGTCGCCACCATCCGGCGCAGGTAGTCGCCGTAGCCTACCGGCGCCGCCGCACCGACCTGCGTACCGAAGCGGCCGGCGGCACCGTCGATCACCCATTCGCGCAACGTCTTGTCATCGTTCGCGCTCAGGGTTAATTGCGCCAAATCGGCAAACCCACGCTGCCAGACAGACGCCAGCGCCGCGCTATCACCGGCATTCACCGCGTCAGCCAGTTTGCCGATGCCGCTGTCCGCGCCAAAACGGTAGCTGTGGCGCAACATAACAATCGATTGATCCAGCGCGGTGCCGTACGGATCGAGCAAGTCATCGGCCGGCGCGTCTCCCGCTACCTCGCGCAGCCAGTCACAGGTCAGCGGCAGGTAGTGCCCTTGTGCGGCGCGCTGGCACAGCTCGCCCATCAACGCCCCCGCTTCAACCGACGCCAGTTGGTCTTTATCGCCCAGCAGTACCAGGCGGGAACGCGCCGGCATGGCGGCCAGCAGCGCCGCCATCATCTCCAAATCCACCATTGAGGCCTCATCCACCACCAGCACATCCAGCAGCAGCGGGTTATCGGCGTGATGACGGAAATGTCGGCTGTCCGGGCGGCTCCCGAGTAAACGGTGCAGCGTCACCACCTCACTGTTAATGTGCGCACGAATAGCATCGCCTTGCGCCAGCCCGTCCAGCGACAAACCGGCAATCGCCCCGGCGATGGACTCGTTCAGCCGCGCCGCCGCCTTGCCGGTGGGCGCCGCCAGCCGGATACGCAGCGGTTTGCCCTGCTGCTCCAGCGCCAGCGATTGCAACAGCGCCAGCAGTTTTACCACGGTGGTGGTTTTCCCGGTGCCCGGCCCGCCGGTAATGATGCTGAACGCACTGCCCGCCGCCAGCGCACAGGCCAGTTTCTGCCAGTTGGTCGCGTTACTCCCGGCGGCAGGAAACAGCGCCTCCAGCCGTCGGCGCAGCGCCGCAGGCGCAATGGCCGCGCGTAACGCCGCATTTTGCTGCAACCGCTGCATAACGGCGTGATGCACATCCTGCTCGTACTGCCAGTAGCGACGCAGATAAAGACGCGAGCCTACCAGCACCAGCGGCGTATTGCCTTCCCCCGACGATACCAGCGCCGGCTGTTGCAGCGCCGCCTGCCAGGCCGCCAGGGTCACCCCGGCCAGCACCTCCGCCGGGCGTGCTATTTTGCTGTTTTCGCTGCGATCGCCTTCCGGCGGCAACGCCAGCGAGAATCCGCTGTCGGCCAGCGTAGCGGCCAGATCGAGGCACACATGTCCGCGCCCAAGCTGATAACTGACCAGCGCCGCACCCAGCAACAATAAAGGCGACGCCTCCGGGCACTCCTGATGCAGAAAGCGCACCAGCGCCCGATCCAGCTCTCGCAGCCAGCCGCAGTCAACCCATTGGTCCAGCAACCGGGTTAATTCGTCATGACGGGTCATGTTCATGCCATCGCCTCCGTGTCGCCGCTAAACAGGCGATCCAGCGCCTCAATCAGCGATCGGTCCGGCCGCTCGGCGTATACGCCGCCGCCCGGTGCCTGACTACCACGCAGAAACAGGTACAATGCCCCGCCGACATGACGATCATAGTCGTAATCCGGCAGGCGGGACTTGAGTAAGCGGTGCAGCGCAAACAGGTACAATGCCAGTTGCAGGTCGTAACGGTGCTCCAGCATGGCGTGCGCCATCCGTAACCCGTCATAGTCAGCGGCATTCGCCCCCAGCCAGTTGGATTTGTAGTCCAGCACGTAATAGCGCCCCTGATGTTCAAACACCAAATCGATAAACCCTTTCAGCATGCCGTTAAGCTGCTCACGCATCAGTGTTGCCCGTGGCTCACCCGCCAGCGTGGCGGCCCGGACCTGATTATCCAACGCCTGGGTATCAACCTGATTGAGCGCAAACCAAAACTCCATTTCCACCTGATACTGCGTCAACCCGGCCAGCGACACCGCGCCGCCGGATGATCCCGGCAAGGTCAGCGGCTGACGGAGCAAGGCCATTAGCCAGTCGGTGAGCATCGGTATCCACGGCGTCCAGCCTTGTCGGTTACAACGCCGCGCCACCTGATCTTCCACCCGGTCGCGATCCGCCGCCAGCGCCGCAAAGCCCGTCTCCCCCGCCCACTCCAGCAAGCCATGCAGAAAGCTGCCCGGCACCGCCCCGCGTGGAAAACTGTACATATCGTAGCCGGCCGGCAACGGCGGCAGACGTTCTGCAACGTCCTGCGGTTCGCTGAAGGTTTCCTGCCGCGCACTCTGTACCTCGGCGGCCTCGTTTTCAGAAGGTTCGCGCTGCGCCTGGAATTGCCCTTCCGGCGCCCGTTGCAATCCCGAGTAACTGGTGATGCGCCAGCGATGGCGACGGATATCCGGCAACGGTGGTTCCTGACCCAGCGACGGCGACGCCTGCACAGCGCGATACCTCGCCTCATCGGTCTCCGGCAGCGGCGCTATCCGGCTGTGCGCGCCGCACCAGACCGCCAACTGTTGCGTCAGTTGTCCCGGCGCCAACGGCTCGCCGGCGCCGAGCAGGTAACCGGGCGCGCTTTTTTCGAGTTCTTTCAACGGCGCGATGCCCAGCCACAGCGCGTAGCGGGCGCGGGTCAACGCCACATAGAACTTACGCAAATCCTCGCCCAGCCGCTCATGGTCGGCACGCTGCACCGCCGCGTCGCTGGCGGTCAGCTCAAGGTGCGGCTGCCCGTCATCATCATGAAACTTCAGCGGCACATCCCGCTGGCTGACGGCGCGAAACGCACAGGCGAACGGCAAAAACACCAGCGGATATTCCAGCCCTTTGGATTTGTGAACGGTCACCACTTTTACCCGATCGGCATCGCTTTCCAGCCGTAGTTTCAGCGTGTCGCCGCCAGGGTTTTCTGCCTGACACTGCTCCGCCAGATAGCGGATCAGCGCGTGTTCGCCGTCCAGATGCACACTGGCCTGTTGCAATAACTCCGACAGGTGCAACACATCGGTCAGCGCGCGGGCATTGTCGGCAGCCAGCAACCGGCGTGGTACATCGAACTCCCACAATAGTCGCCGTAACATCGGCAGCACCCCCTGCTGTCGCCAGCAGTTCTGGTAGCCGACAAACTGCATCACCCGGCGTTCCCACTCCCGCTCGTCGTGGTTAAGACAGTCAAGCGCCTGCCAGCTCAGCCCCAGTAATGGCGTCGCCAGCGCGGCGCGCAGTAACCGATCGTTCTCCGGGTCGGCGCAAGCCGCCAGCCAACAGCGCAACTCACCGGCTTGCGGGCTGTCGAAAACCGATTCCCGATCCGACAAATACACGCTGCGCACACCGCGAGCGGACAGTTGCGCCCGCACCGCCATCGCTTCACGCCCGGTATTCACCAGCACCGCCATATCCCCCGGCCTGACCGGGCGCAGCGCCTGACCCGGCGCGGCAAAACCGGCCAGCCCCTGTACGCCGAGTTGCAACAGCCGCACTATTTCACGGGCGCAGCCCGCGGCCATCCGCTGGCGGTATTCCGCCGACGATATCGGTTCATCCGTTTCCAGCGTCCAGCAGGTCAGCGCCGCCGCCTTTGCGCCTTCCCGCATCCAGACTTCATCGCGGCCGTTGGCCTGCACTGGCAAAAACGGCACCGGATTATCGCCGTCCGGCTGTCGAAACAGAAACGCCCCCGCGCCGTCGGCGCGGTTCTCCGCCTGCATAAACACCTGGTTTACCGCATCCACCATCGCCTGCGTGGAGCGGAAGTTGGTGCCCAGCGTGTAATGTCGCCCATCGGTATCGCGGCGGGCGCGCAAATAGGTATAAATATCGGCACCGCGAAATGCATAAATCGCCTGTTTCGGGTCGCCGATCAGGATCAATCCCTGCTGCGGGTCGTTGTCCGCCACCCGATAGAGGGTATCGAAAATGCGGTATTGCAGCGGGTCGGTGTCCTGAAATTCGTCGATCATCGCCAGCGGAAACTGGCGGCGAATACGTTGCGCCAGCCGTTCGCCGTTATCGCCGCGCAACGCGGCGTCCAACCGGGTCAACAAGTCCTGAAACCCCATTTGCGCCCGGCTTTCCTGCTCGTGGTGAAAACGCTGGCTGACCCAACGGCAGGCATGTCGTAACAGCCGGCTGCGCGGTTCCGGCAATTCGCTCAACTGCTGCGCCAGCGTCTCCATTGCGGTCAATGCCGGGTGCTGCGGCGCCTCTTCCGGCACTTTCCAGCACTCTCGTAACCCTTGCGGGGTCAGCCGCGTCCAGCCGGTGCCGATATCCAGCGTCGTCTCGTCACTGGTGGCCCAGTGGTACAGTTTATCCAGCCATGCCTCGAAATAACGGGCTTGCAGCTTGCGGCCGTCCGCCTTTTTCTGCGCCACCGCATCATGCAGCACGTCGCGTAATTCGCCGCACCACTGCGGCCAGGGTGCTTTCAGCGCCGCCAGCCGGTGCGTTTTTTCGTCGCGGACCGCGCTGAAAATCTGCGCGGGCAGCTCGTCGATGCCAATCTCATCGGCATACTCCAGTAACGGCGTCACGCTGCGATAAAAGCTTTCCGGCGATAACCAGTTGTCGCGCAGTTCCAGCACATCGCGGGCATCGAGCGGGAAAAAGAACGTGCGCCAGTAATCACGCACCACCTCCAGCAGCAAGTCGCTCTGGTCGGTTTCCAGCGTCTGGTTAAACAGGCTGCCGCTGTCAAAGGCGTGTTCGCCCAACATCCGGTTGCACCAGCTGTGAATCGTGGAGACCGCCGCTTCGTCCATCCATTCGGCGGCCAGTTGCAGTTTGCGTGCGCAGCCCGGCCACTGCTCCGGCGGGTAATCGGCGCGCAGTTCATGCAGCAGCGGGTCATCTTGTTTATCGTTGCCGTCCGGCTGAAAGTAGGCGGCCGCCTGCGCCAGCCGCGCACGGATACGGTCGCGCAGCTCGCGCGTGGCGGCGTCGGTAAAGGTCACCACCAGAATCTCCGGTGGGTTGAGCGGCCGGGAAAACGCCTGCTCGCCGCCGTGCCCCAGCACCAGCCGCACATACAGCATGGCGATGGTGAAGGTTTTGCCGGTGCCGGCACTGGCTTCGATCAGGCGGCTGCCGGAAAGCGGAAAACGCAGCACATCCAGCGGGGAAGGTAACGAATGCGCCGTCATGACTGGCCTCCTGATTTTTTCTGTTTCGCCGATGCCGCTTTCAGCGTCAGGTACAGCGGCGCCAGCAACTGCTGTGTCCAGCGGGCAAACTCGCCGTCGGCCCACAGGTGTTCGAACGTCGGGAAAGCCCGCGCCAGATAAGGGTTAGACGCCGACTCGGCAAACTTGCGGTTGTCCGGGTCATGATCCTCATAGCACTGGCGCGCCGCTTTGCCTGCCTCGCCGTCCGGCGGCTGATCCGGCTCACCGCCCGCCTCCAGCCAGCAAAATCCGGTTTTCACCGCCAGCGGCAGCGGGTAACGCATACCTGCCTGCCAGGCCTCCATCAACGCCTGCCAGTATGCCGTCGCCTGTTGCGGCGCCAGCGCCGGCAGGTGAACAGTACCATTTTTGCTGACCAACGTACTGTGCAGCGGCAGCCCGTCGAGGTGCCCGGCCAGGTGCGTCACCCAGAACGGCAACAGCTTGTCGAGTCGGTAACTGCGGCGCACAGGGTGAAGCAATCCGCCGCTTTCCAGCACCAGACGGCAGCGGTTACCCTGCTCATCGGCGCGTAGCTCGTTCAGCCAGTCTTCCAGTGGTAAATCGGGCGGCGACAGCGCTTCGTCAGGCAATGATCGCGGCCATTTTTCCTGCTCCTGCGCGTAACGGGTGAACAGATCCGCCATCGGTTCCGCCAACGCCTGCGCCAACACCGAGGTAAAGCCGCCGGGCGCCAGTTCGCCGCGTCGGGCGATGCGATCCAGTTGCGCCGCCAGCGCCTGCTCTCGGGGAATCTGCCGATTCAACGCCGCTTTCTGTTCCTGAATCAGCTCATGTTGCAGCCGCCAGTTTTCCAGCGCGTCAATGGCAAACGGCTCCTGATCCTGGCTGGTGGGGTCTTCCAACTCGAACCAGACATTGAGCCGCAACCGGAAAAAGCTGCGCACCGGGTCACGGATAAAATCCGCCAGTTGGCGCAGCGTCAGCACGCCATCCTGCTGATACTCGCTCAGCGCGGCTTCCGTCGCCGGAGCATCCTGCGCCACCAATCCGGCGCGCCATTCGCGGGCATAGCTGAACAACGGGCTGTCGGCGATAAAATAATCCGCACTGAATGGCTGCAACCGGTGTTCCACCGTCAAGGCGGGCAACACGTCCTGCCCGTCGACGGCTCGCCAGCCATTGCTCAGATGGTCACGTAATTGCGCCACCAGCACCGAGGGCGGACGTTCGCTGTTGTCGTGGATGCTGCGCCCCACCCAACTGATGTAGAACTGATCACGCGCCGACAGTAGCGCCTCCAGAAACAGATAACGATCGTCTTCGCGACGGGAACGGTCGCCGGGGCGATAGTCCTGCCCCATCAGGTCGAAATCCAGCGGCACCCGGTTGCGGGGATAATCGCCATCGTTCATGCCCAGCAGGCAGACGTGGCGAAACGGAATCGCGCGCATCGGCATCAGCGTAGCGAAAATGACGGTGCCGGCAAAAAACGGTTGCGTCAGGCTGGATTGTTCGAATAATCCCAGCCAGTGCTCCCGTACCACCGACAGCGGCAGTGCCTGATCCAGCGCTACCGACTCGCACGCCTCCAGCCAGCTCTGCAACCCGTCGTCCAGTTGCAGCAGCATAAAGCCGTCTTCCCCCTCATCCGCTGCAAAGAACGTGCTTAGCAATGCCCGCAACCGCTCGCCCCATTGCGACGGCGTCGCCGGCTGGCAAAGCTGTTGCCAGCCAGAGTCCAACCGGTCGAGCAGCAGCGCCAGTTGGCCGGCCAGCACCGCATCCAACCCGCCGACTTCATCCAGCGGCTCGATATCTCGCCAGGCGCTGCCGGCGCCCACCGCGTACCCCAACAACATGCGGCGCAGCCCGAAAAACCAGCTGTTCTGTTCCGGCGCATCAGGCAAGTCGAGGCTTTGACGTTGGCGGGCGTGTAGCCCCCAGCGCACGTTGGCGGCCCGGATCCAGCGTTGCAGCAACGGCAGGTGCTCGTCGTCGATGGCAAAACGCCGACGTACCGCCGGTACGTCCAGCAAATCCAGCACATCGCTGACCGCCACGCGCGATTGCGGCAGATGTAGCAGTTTTTCCAGCGCCGCCAGCAACAGGTTATTCTGGCGCGGCCCGCGATCCGCCACACTGAACGGGATGTAGCGCGGGTCCTGCCGGTCGACCAGCCCGAACACCGCCTGAATATGCGGCGCATAGCCGTTGATGTCCGGCACCATCACGATCACATCGCGCGGGCGCAACGTCGGGTCGGCGGCAAACGCCGCCAGCAGTTGGTCATGCAGCACTTCCACTTCACGCTGCGGGCTGTGCGCCAGATGAAAACGGATCGAACGATCACGCTGCGGATCGACGGCGGGCCAGCGCGCGCCGCTTTCCGCCAGCGGGCGCAACTCCAGGATATCGTCCTGTAACTGATGCAGCAGGCTGTCGTTGTCGTTGCTGAAAAACAGGTCGCTACGCTCAATCAATGAGGCGTAATGCTCGCGCTGGTCGTATTCATCCAACAACCCGATGTAATCGCGCCCTTGTTTACCCCACGCCGCCAGCAACGGGTGGGCGTGTTGATGCAATTCTTCCAGTGCAAGGACATCCGGCATACCGGGTTTGCGCCGCTGACGGGCGCGCTCGGCGCGCAGCAGATCCTTATCGGCGATAATATCGCCCCAGTAATGCCGGCACGGGTTATGCACACACATGAACACCTGAGTCCAACGCCCGATGGCCGCCAGCAGTTCCAGCGCCTGTTGCGACAACGACGAAATACCGAACACGACAACACGCGAAGGTAAACCGGCCGGACGTTCGCTATCGCCCCGCCGTTTTAGCTCATCCAGAAAGCGCTGGTGCAGCGCCGCACGGCTGGTGCCGGATAGTGCCTCGCCGATATCCGCCAGCAATGCCCGCCACAGCAACGGCTGCCAGCGCTGCTCTTCCGGCAGCGTCTCCTCGCCGCGTCGGTGGCTGGTCAGCACGTCACGCCCGGCGGTCCAGTCGGCCAGCCAGTCGGCGCGATATACCTGATATTGGTCGAACAGGTCGGCCAGCCGCTCGGCCAGTTGGTAATGTTTACGCAGATCGGTGTCCTGATGCAGAAAGCGCGCCAGCGCGGCAAATTCCGGCTGCGTGAGCAGATCAGGTAACAGGCGCAACAGCCGCCACACCAACAAGGATTTATCGAACGGCGAGGTTTCCGGCACCTGATCGTGACCCAGCACCGAACGGTAGGCCTGCCAGAAAAAACGCGACGGTAACTGGATGTCCAGCGCCGCCGCCACACCGCATCCGCCTTCGCGGGGATCGCGCGCCAGCGCCAGCTTCAGCCACTGCCCGATGCCGTTGCTCTGTACCAGAATCAGCTCGTTTTCCAGCCCGTCCAGTGGATTGGACGCCATCCACGACACCAGCACGTCGCGCAGATCTTCAGGATGGTTGCCGTGGATCGCCATCAAACCGGGGTTTAACCTGTTTTCGCTCATCGATATCTCTGCTCGTTGCCGCAACGGTGTACCGAATTTCGGTACAGTCAGCAAATATCTTAGCATTCAAGAGGATTCGGTGGGCATGTGCCGATGCAGAATGGCGGGTTGTCTGGCGGTTATTTTCACTGGCATCACGCCAGCGCGCGTAAAAAACGCACAAGCGACAGGTTTTTTACCCCATCGCACAGTGCGTTGTTGAAACCGGTGGAGCCGTTACGTCAACAGCCCGACTCAGGCGGCGTTGACTTCCGTCAGCGTCTGCTCGATAAATGAACGTGTTTCCGCTACCTGCCGAATATAACCATTGAGCAGTGCGCTAAAGCCCGGTTCATCCAGCTTATCCAGCGGATACTGACTGCACAGGCGCAGATTGTCGAACTCATCCAGCGCCAGCCAGCACCCGCGCATCGCCGCCATCTCGAAATTGAGCAACAGCATCAGCCGATAGATGGCAACACGGTCTTCCCCTTTCAGGTTGACCAACTGGCAGTGCAGCAACAGATTGTCACTCTGCGCCGGCACTTCAATCACCGCCGCCTCTTGCCCGTCGGCGCCGTTCAGGACACAGATACCGTTATTCAGCGTCAGGCGGGTTTTGTTGAACTGGCTGAAATGTTGCAGCAAGCGTGCCGCCTGTTGTTGTGCTGATGTCATGGTTTTACTCCTTTAATGAATCGATAAATATTCGTCGTTCCGTTTCCACATATACCGTTGCTTTATCAGGATTTATCAAGCGTCATGCCATGCTGATGCATCTGATTGACCGCCTGAGATACCCCTGGGTCAGCCTTGGCGATAGCCCCTTCCAGGCTAAAGCTGCTCGGGCTATCCTGGTTCTGACCGTAGCTGAAATTAATCTTGCCCAGCAGTTTGGTCATGCTGACGTCCGCACTGCTGCCTGCGCTGACAATCGGCAGCGGGAACGCCAGACCTTCCTTGTTTTTCACCGTCTGGGTGAAATCGACTGACTTAATACGCAGGTTGTTGCTGTCACGGAAGATCGCCGCGATGTCATCCTTACCCATCGTGTTGTTTTGAATACCTTGTTCGACTTTCGCCTTCACCTCATCTTTCAGTTCCAGGCTGACGCCGGCGGTGGCGTTGGTCAGCGACTGCATTTTTTGCACCACCGCTTTCAGCGCCGGGTTTTCCTCCATGAAGCCGTGAATACGCTCGGCGTTGGTCGGCGGCAGGTTATCGCTGACCAGCTTGCGCAACGCATGGAAAATACCGTTGCTGTCCAGTTTGGACAGGTTGGCGTAACTGGTGCTGTAGCTGGCGCTATCCAGCGTCACCCCCTGTTTTTCCGCGGCTTCATGCTGCCGGCTTTTGCTCTGCAAGCCTTGAATCGCACCGTACTGCCCATCGCCCGCCGGGGTTTTGGCCTCAAAATGCTTATTGAGGATCGCCAGTTTTTCTCCGTTATCCGTCAGGTCTTTCACCCCTTTCAGCACCTGTTTCGTTTCCGGGTCGGTAAAGTTGTTCCCCAGCGAGGTAATCAGGCTGTCCATGTCCTTCGCTTGCAGCGGTTGCGCCGGTTTGAGCTGCATACTGATGCTGTGGTTGGTTTTGGTATCCACCGTCATGGTGACGGACGCGTTGCTTGATAGCGGCGCCGTCCACGAGCCGTTCGGGTCAGGCTTGGTGATACCGGCGAACCCCGTGGCGTTCGCCCCCACGTTGACCTGGTTCATGAAGCGCACCCGGTTATTGGTGGTGGCGTTCTGCTCGGTAAACTCGCCGCGCACCGTGCTGTGCTCGTGGCTGGCGGACATCAGGTTCGCCCCGGCGCCCACCCCGACGGAAAGTCGGCCTGCGGAGGTCGCTACTTTGCCTCTTTGCTCCGCGCTGGGGTTGTTCCTCAGGTTCATGCCTGCGCGGGCATCGGCCGTCAGTGCGGCATCCACATCAAATTTAACGGAAAACCCTTCTTTCACCCGGTGGTCATTGCCCTTGGTGACCAGCTCCAGCGGGTTAACCTTGCCATCGATCAGTTTGTCGATGAAACCGGGCAACTCTTTTTCACTCAGCGTGAATTTCAGGCCGTTCTGCTGCACGGTGCCCAATCCGGCGGTGACGCTGCCGCCAAAGCGCACGTCCAACGCCAGCGTGTGTTTTTTATCGTCGAAATTAAAATTTTTCTTGGCATCATTCGGCGACTGGCCGGTCGCCACCCCGACTCTGGCGTTCAGCCCGCCGTTGCGCCCAAAGTTAACGTCAATACCGTTATCGCTGCGGCTAAAACTTAAACTGTAACTTCGGTCACCGGTTACGCCGCCGCTGGGAATAATCGGGAGCGAGGTGGCGTGGATCAGTACACTGGCTTTGGCAGGCACATAGGCCGTGCTGGCACCGGCATTGTAGTTACGGTTGACGGACAGGCTTTCACCGTTATCCAACGACAAGACGGTGTCTTTCAGTTTCTTCGTCAGTTCGGTTTTATCTTCAGCATCCAGTGACTTCTGAGAAGTCAGACTCACCGAACTACGGTCATTGCCAAACGCCTCGGCAAAGGTTTTTACCGCATCATAATCGGCCTCCAGTGCACCGAAACGGGTAAAGCCCATATCGGTGACCTTTTTCACGTCGTTGCCGCCGTATTGATGATCACGCAGTTCACTTAACGCCGCCTGAATCGGTTTGAGATCATCGGCGGTGGGTTGTTTGCCGGATAACGCTTCCAGCTTGTCGACGATGCCGTGCAAGCTGCTTGCGGTCATCACATCCAGCGCCAGGCGGGATTTGGTCAACGCCATCGCATCCCCCAAATCACGATGTGGCCCAGCAGCTACCTTGTCGCTCTGGTAGCTCATGTCGACTTTCTTATCCACAAAGGTATTCAGCAACTCACCGGCCTTGCTGTCTTTGGATAACGGTGCGGCGTTCATTATCGTCGACAACGCCACGCTCAGATCTTTACCCGATCGCTTCTCATTGATGGATTGCGTAACGGCTTTAAAGACCGACGGTTTGAATTTTTCATTCACCTCGCCGTTGCTCTGCAACACGCCCTGATGCTTACCCAACATCGTGGCGGATTTAGCCGCACTCATTTCCAGATCGTTCTGGAATGATTTCAATTCAGCCAATAACGGTTTGCCGGCCTCGCCCAGATCGAGTTTGTCCATCCGGGTTTGCAGGTCGTCCCGTTTGGCGCTCCAGGTATGGGAAGAGACCGACTGTTCCAGTTTTTTGAACATGCTCGCTTGGGTGTCATAAAGCGGTGACAACCCTTCGCGCCCTTTCATGTGGTGCTGGGCGGCGTCAATCGGCTTTCTCACCATCTCTTTTACGGTTTCTTTGACGTAAGCACCGAGGAAGTCTCCAAGGTTGCTGTTCAGTTTGCTGCCTTCCATACCGGAGCGCCCCAGCACCTGCGACTCGACTTTACCGGTGAGATTCGTTAACGGAATATGAACCGCCTTGGTGGCGCCAGCCAGACGGTCATAGGTGATTTCAGCCGCACGAGGTTGCGGTCTGGCGAGCTGTGTATCCGGCACCGTGGTTTTCCAGCCGTTCCTGGTCAACTGGTGCTGCTGGTGACCGTCTTCAGAGATCGCTGGCTCATGATTTTTGGTGGTGGACAAGTGTTCCGCTTTGACATTATCCGGCAAGGAGACCGGTTGCCACTGGGCGCCGGCACGCGCTTCGGCGTTACCCTGTAACGCCTGCTTATCCAGCTTGAACAGCTGTCCTTCCTTGTTAAGCGCAAACAGGTTTTGATCTTTATCCAACGCCAGATCTTTTACCTCGCCGCTCAACCCGGCGGTCGGTAACGGCTGAGGCGGCATCGCCGCCCGCGCCAGGCCGGGCTTATTAAGGTGCAACAGCAGTTCACCTTTATCATTGGCGGTAACGAACTTGTTGCCATCCACCACCGCCAACGCGGTTGTACCACTGTTTTTCTCCGGCCCCGGCAAAGGGTCGCCCGCCGACGGCGAATTGCGCCCCTGCGTGACGGCAAACACGTTGCTATCGCCGTGAGTGACGCTGTCGGCCTTTTGGTTGATGGACAGCTTCTTCACTTGCCCCTCATCCAGCACATACGCCTGATTATCCAGCCCGCGTTTCAACTGGCTGGCGCCCACATCGGTTTTGGTCCAGCTCTGGGTGGTGCTGTCGAGGTAGTGTACTTTATCGTCGTGCAGCGCCATGGTGCCGAGTCGCCCCATGTCCATGACATCATGGGGCTGCGGCCGCACCGCATTCAGCCCGGTCTTGTTATCAACCACCAGTGCGTCGCTCAGGTTCCAGCCCGGTTTGAACCCTTCGGTTTCTCCCGGTTTGCTGCCATCCGCCAGCGGCGCCAGATGTTTTTGTCCGGTGGCATCGCTGACCTGCGCATGCATAGTGCCGCCATCGCCCGCGACAAACCCTTGAACCTTGTGTTCAGCACCAAACGCGGCATTCAGCGCCGGGCTGTGATACGGTTCCAGCTTCACGGTATTGTCGCCGTCCGAGGGCAACTTCCCGGCAAACACCTTGCCTTCGTCATCGGCGACAAACAGCCGGTCGCCATCCAGCCCAACAGCCTTGGCGTTGACCTGCTCACTACCGCGCGCCAACGCGACATTGCCGTCAAGCTTCAGGTTGAGCGTTTTATGTTCGTCTGCCGGGGCGTCGGCTTTCGGCAACAGATGAATCTGCGCGGTGTGGTCAGCGTTTTCCGTCAATACCGCCACGTTGCCCTGCGCGTTGGCCGAAAACGATTTAATTTTGTCTTCAAACGGAACCGAGTCGTGCCCCGCCGACAGGTTAGCCAGCGTCTTATCGTCTTTCACGGCATACAGCTTGCCATCCGCCTGCCCGGCTAGCTGGCTGTGTGGGGTATCGCTCTTCTTCTCCCACACCTGGTCGGCATTCAGGCTATAAAGCGCTTTGTCATGAATCCTCAATTTTTCATTGCCGTGCAATGGGTCGGTATGCACCCCGGTCAACTGCGCCTGCGCAGCCTGGCCCGGCGGCGGCAGGTTGATAGTGTTGACGCCGCTACGATTGACGATCGACGCACTCACATGGGTGTCGTCCATCGCCAGCGTATAACTGGCCTTATTCTTGCCCGACAGCGCCTCAGCGGCTTTATTCGCCTGCGTAGGGGTACTGGAGTGCAGCGCCACCAGACTGTCGCCGGACTGTTGCAGGCTGAACAGGCGACCGCTCTTGTCCATGAGTACATGCTGACCGCCGTCTTCGGCGGCCTGATGCGCCACATACGGCTGACTGTTCTTGCCTAATGTCTGCGACAACAGCGTTTTCAGGTGATCGGACACCCCATTGCCCAACGTAAGCTGACCCTTTTTATCCAGCGACACCAAATCTTTCGCCGGTTCGGACGACAGCGCACGTTCGACAGCCGACTGCATGTCCTTCAGATTGGGGGAACGACCAATCTGCGCGCCTTCGTTTTGGGGCAACGAGGGCTGCTGGCTGATCGGCGTCATTCCGGCGTGCATACCTTCCCGTTGCAGCGAAGCGGAAGCGGACTGTCCGGGTACCGATGTGCTGCCCTGCGTCAGCGCATGGCTGACCTGGGGGGCCGTGTTTTGTCTATCCGACAGCGACTGCTGTCGCTGAATATGATTCATGCCCAACATTGGCTTTCTCCCGTGTGCTGGATTACTGGATTGAACTTGGGGTGATGTCTGTGTTGAGTGGACTGACGTCGTCGCCGGTTCCCTTCTTCCAACGCCCTATTACTTTCAGAACAAACCACGGCGGCACGGAACCGCCGTCACGCAATTGCTCACTCAGCAAACAGCAGGCATTTGCCGTGCTGACACTCGCACGTTTTCGATAACGGGCACCCACATCCTGATGAAATGAAAAGAGGCGAACTATGGCTGATATCAACATCACGCTCAGTATTCCCAGCGCCGGCCTGAATGGCGGACTGGGAGGCGTTGGCGGCGCAGACAATCTGAATAACGGTCTGGGCAATAATGGACTTTCCGGCAAGAAATCAACCGCGCAGGAAAACCAGCTACTGGAAGCATTGGCGGTAGTTTTGACCGCACTGCTGCCCAATCTGCTGAACAACAACGGCGGTCAGGGCGGCGACAATAACCCGTTGGGGCGCACTACCGACGCCCTCGGCGGCGGCGGAATGGGCAATACACCGGGCGCAGGCCAAAGCAACGGTGCCGGAAACGGGTTGGGCGATGGCGCCGGTAGCGGCGTGAGTAATGGTCTGAGCGGCGGTTTGGGCGATGGGCTCGGCGGTGCCGGCGGCGGTCAGGGCCAGAACGGTCTGACCGACATTCTGACCAAGTTGCTGGATCTGTTGATACCGAAAGACGGCGCGCAGGGCGGCCAGGGGTTGCAAAGCAACGGACTGGACGGTGCGGGCGGCGGCGCGTCCGGTGCACAGGGTACGGGCGGAGCGGGTGGGGCTGGCGGGGCGGGAGGAGCCGGCGGGCTTGAGGATCTCAGTAAATCGCTGTTGCAGGATACCGGCGAAAGCAGTCTCGGCAATGGGATATCCCCAACGCAGGACGGCGGCGGCCAGATTAGCGATAACCCGTTGCTGAAAATCCTGCTGGCGCTGGTGGCGTTGCTGATGGAAAGCCAGAAAAACCAGTTCGGCCAGCCGCAGGGCGGCTCCGGCGGTGGCAATGGCTCCGGTGGTGCGGCACCGATTTCCGGCGGCGCACCCAGTACAGGCAACGCCGCCGGCACGCCTTCCGCTGGTGGTGCTGCCCCCGTTCTCAGCGGAGCAGCACCTGAAATCGGCGGCGTCACGCCGGCCGGAGCCAGTAATAACGCCGGCGAACTGGCTGACGGCAAAGGGCAACCAAGCGCGGGCGGCAATCAGCTCGGCCTGACGCCCGCACTGGATGCCGTTGGCGCCGATACCGGGAAAGCTACGGTTTAATCGTCTTATGCGCCTGATTGTTATCCCCTTCGTGGAACTTATCAGGCGCTTTTTTCACTTATTAGGTGGCAGGCAGGGGTCTGCCTGTTTCGGGAACGGCATCTCATCTTTGGGTAAAGAGGCAAATTATGGCTGACATCAGTATCACACTCAGTATCCCCAACTCAGGCCTGCAAGGCGGGCTGGGCGGTTTAGGCGGCGCGGACAGTACCGGCAACAGCGGGCTGGGCAATAACGGGCTTTCCGGCAATAAATCCTCTTCGCAGGACACCAAATTACTGGAAGCACTGGCGGTCGTTCTGACCGCTCTGCTGGGTAACAACGGCGGCGCACAAGGCAGCGGCAATAATCCGCTGGAACGCAGCAACGGCGCACTCGGCGGCGATAATGGCGCCGGTAGCGCCGGTGGCGCACAAGGTGGTGGTTTAGGCAACAGTCAGGGGCTGGGTGGCGGACAGGGGCTGGGTGGCGGACAGGGCCAGAATGGCCTGGGCGACCTGCTCACCAAATTGCTGGATATACTGATGCCGAAAGATGGGTCGCAGGGCGGTCAGGGTCTGCAAGGCAACGGTGGCATGGGCGGTAACGGCGGCGTAGGCGGCAACGGCGGGCTTTCCGGCGCGCAGGGAGCCGGTGGCGCCCAGGGGGCTGGTGGCACCTCCGGCCTGGAAGATCTCAGCAAATCATTGTTGCAGGATACCGGTGAAAGCGCGCTCAGCAATGGCATCTCCCCGACACAAGATGGCGGCGGCCAGATCGGTGACAACCCGCTGCTGAAAATTCTGCTGGCGCTGGTCGCGATGCTGATGGAAAACCAGAAAAATCAGTTTGGTCAACCGCAGGACGGCGCAGGCAATAATAGCGGCGGCGGCAGCGCGACGCCTTCTGTGGGCGGTGGTGCCGGCGGCAGCGCGACGCCTTCTGTGGGCGGTGGTGCCGGTGGCGGCGCAGCGCCTTCTGTAGGCGGTGGTGCCGGTGGCGGCGCAGCGCCTTCTGTAGGCGGTGGTGCCGGTGGCGGCGCGGCGCCTTCGGTGGGCGGCAGCAATGCAACGGGCGCAACCGGTGATAGCGGCACGGCATCAACCGGCAGCGCGGGTAAGTCTGGCCCGGTATCCTTCCCCACGGCGGATAATGCCAATGCCATTGTAGTCAATGAACCGATCAAAGTCGGACCGGGTGAAGTCTTTGACGGTAAAGGCAAAACCTACGTTGCCGGCCCGGCATTAGGTGACGGCGGCCAGAAAGAAGGACAAAAACCGCTGTTTGAAGTGGCCGACGGCGGTTCCGTCAAGAACGTGACTTTCGGCAATAACGCGGCTGATGGTATCCATCTGCACGGCGATGCCAAAATCGATAACGTACACTGGACTAACGTCGGTGAAGATGCATTGACGGTGAAGAGCAACAACGGTAAACCGGCTAACGTCTCTATCACCAACAGCAGCGCCCAGGGTGCTTCCGACAAAATATTCCAGTTGAATGCGGATGCCAACTTCAACGTCGATAACTTCAAGGCGAAAGACTTCGGGACCTTCGTCCGTACCAACGGCGGCCAGCAGGGTAACTGGAATCTCAACCTGAGCAACATCGATGCGCAGAACGGTAAGTTCTCGTTTGTGAAAAGTGACAGTGAAGGGCTGAACGTGAAAGTTAACAATGCCAACCTGGATAACGTTAACAATCACTACAAAGTTCCTAAATCCACCAACCTGCAAGTAAGCTGACGGGGAGCGCACCATGACCGAGCATGATACCGATACCCCTACCCGCTGGACCGATCTGGTCGACCGGGGCGGGTACATTACGCCGGCACAGCGTCAGGCGTTTGAGCAGGCCATCCAGATGGTGACCCGGCGTCTCAATCTGGTGCTGAGCCAGAAAGAGCTGCCGCGCAGCGGCCGGTTTGACTTCGATACCTTTGTCGACTCGCTGGAAGCCGACTTTTTGAAAAGCGTCGATACGTCACTGGACCCGGAAATGAACAGCGACGTGGGGCAAACCGCGTTTTGGGTGATTCGCCAGATAGCCGACCACCTGATCGCCCTGCAGCAACAACGCAATGCGTTATGATTCACCTATGCATTGACTTTACACGCCAGCGCCAAGCGCTGGCTTTTTTATGCCTGCACCGCCCATGGCCCGTTTCACCTTGTGACGCCACATCCGCAACACGTAGAATCGCCCATTCGGCCAACCTCACGCGGTTGAGCCACCGCGTTTCCATCGCAACCAGACCATTCAGGAGGTCATCATTATGGATTCAGGACAACGCGCATTGATCATCGGTGCCTCTCGCGGGCTGGGATTGGGCATGGCTACGGCACTGCACCAGCAAGACTGGAAGGTGACCGCCACCCGTCGTGCCCCTTCCGCCGCCACCGATAGCCTGCCGATACGTTGGCTGGCGTTAGATATCAATGACGCCGCCCAACGCGCCGCGTTGGGTCAGTCGCTGGCACAAGAGCGTTTTGATCTGGTGTTGATTAATGCGGGGGTGTATGGACCGGAACAGCAAGATCCGACGGCGATCGACCCAGAGCAATTGATGCCGCTGTTTATCACCAACACGCTGGCGCCGATCGCGCTGGCCTCGGCGCTGCGGCCTTGTCTGGCTCAGCACGCTACACTCGCGTTCATGACCTCGCGGCTAGGCAGCCTGACGGAAAATCCCCACGCGGAACTGCCCTTCTATGCCGCCAGCAAGGCAGCGCTGAACATGCTGACACGCAGCCTGAGCGATGCCGTATCCGACCGGCAGGTAACGCTGTTGTCATTGCATCCCGGTTGGGTACAGACTGATCTCGGCGGCGGCAACGCACCGCTGACGGTGGAAACCAGCGTCAGCGGCCTGCTGCAACAAATCGCACGTTATCAGGGTAAGGGCGGACACTACTTCGTCGACTACGCCGGTAACCGGCTGGCGTGGTGATACCACCCGTTATATACCCGTCATACTTCAAGTTGCAGGTGTGTTGGCTGCGTGACTCGGCCCATCAATGGGCCTCGCCCTTCGGGCCGCTGCAAGCAGCGTTCAAATCTGCTCCCGGCAGATTTGTCGCTCACCCGAATCACTTACCTGAGTAAG
>NZ_CM001974.1:2391270-2396003 GCF_000406105.1 Dickeya chrysanthemi NCPPB 402
ATACTTCAAGTTGCAGGTGTGTTGGCTGCGTGACTCGGCCCATCAATGGGCCTCGCCCTTCGGGCCGCTGCAAGCAGCGTTCAAATCTGCTCCCGGCAGATTTGTCGCTCACCCGAATCACTTACCTGAGTAAGCTCATCGGGATGAAATGAGAGACATCCTGTCTCTCACCAGAGGCCAGCCTTTGGCTGGTCAAATTCGTTCCCAACGAATTTGTCTCTCTCTTGCGGCCTTCCTGCAACTCGAATTATTTTGGGTATAGACACCGGAGAATTAACGCGGCTTGGGAATATTGAACTGCGTCAGGGTGGGATTAACGGTCCTGGCGAAATCCGCCCGACGGTGTTTGAGCTTGCTCTTCGCCTTGAAGAAATTGACCAATTCGGCAATTCCCATCCCGATACTGAGTGCGCCGCTGACCGCCCATCCCACCGGCCCGGCGACAGCGCCGACCGTGGAAGCCGCTGCCACACCGGCGGCTTCACCCGCGATGGTGCCCACCACCTTGCCGGCGACTGCCGCTCCGACCTTGCCGGCCAGGCCGATCGCCGTCCTGCCGCCTGCCGTTTTACTGAGATCGGTGATATGCAGTGACGATTTGGCGGTATCCATCAATCGGCGCTCCAATTGCCCCACCAGTTGCTTGCCCGATTGACGTTGCGTAACTGCCTGTTCCCCGTCGGAACCGGCGGCGGCAGACCCCACCGACGAGCCACTGTCATCGCGCTGCGCCAACGGTGCCAGTTGCGGGTCAGACCACTGTAACCGTAACGACTCCGCCGGCACCGACTGTTCAAAATGCCGCACCACATCGGCGTCTTGCTGTAGCTGGCCGATTCGCGCATTCAACACCTGTTCGGTTTCATCGGTATTGCGATACTTTCGCCCTGCCGTCACCTGATCCAGCGTTTGCTGCAATTTGACCAATGTGGCCGCCTTTTGCGCCCCGCTATAACGCTCAGAATGCGCAAACACATCGTCATTCAGGCGGCTGATATCGGTTTGGCTGGCCAACCCCAGCGCGGCGGCATCGTGAAACAAGGCCGTCGCCTGTGCGTTATCCGCCGGCGCCTGATCCGCTATCCAACTTTTGATATCGCCGGCCGATAACTTGCCGTCATGCGCCACCCGCGCCAGCTTTTCTCCTTTCACATCCGCATGTTCCAGCATGCCGAATAATCCCGGATGCGACCACAACCGGGCCGCGTTTTGCAAAGCGGGCGACAACAGCGGATTGCCGTTAGCCAACGCCGCCATATCGCTCTGCCGGGAAAGAGAGGAAACGCCTTGCGGCGCGGCATTAGCCGCCGAGTGACTCAGGTCGGCCGCACGCAGCAGCGGCTCATTCGCCAACAGCAAGGCGGAACTCTCGACCAGTCGCAATGAGCGCGCATCGGCCTGTGGATGCGCCTGCCGATAATCATCCAGGCTCCGTTGCGCGCTCTGAGCACTGCGAGTCATATTTTTGATGAATGCGCCGATATCCCGCCGGGAGAGATATCCATCGGCTTTCCCGCCATTTTTACTGGTATCCAACGCGGTCATCAGCGCCGGATTAGCCCGCAGGTACACCATCGCCACCTCCGCCTCCGCCCCGCCGGCTTTCAACATCCTGGCAGCGGCAAGCGGCCGGTTCAACGCTTTCGCCGCCGCCTCCTGCTCCTGTTTCGGCAATGAACTCACCAGCGGCATCCATTGCTCCAGTGCGCGCGTATCGCTGTAGTGAGACCGGTCCAGCATCGCAGCAGCCTGTTGCGCTGCCAGTGGTGTCGCGGTCGGCGCGGCATGGGCGCGCTCCACCTTCGCCGGCGCAATCGATGAAGTGGGGGCCACTGGCGATGACGTAGCGGATATCGTTGGGTTGCCAAACTCGACAGCACGCCCTTTTGTTTCGGACGGCAATGGCGCCTGCTCCGGCGTGATTAACGGTGCGGCAGGTTCGGGCCACAGGCCGATACGATTATCAATACGGCTCATAATGTCGATTCCCCTCAGAATATGGCAAATAACGCCCAGCTCTGAGTGGCAACACGATGCCTTCAGTTCCCCGACGTACGTTGACGCCCGCACGACGATGACAAAAGTTTGCAAAGCGAGACAGCCGAACATCGCTCCAGTAACCTGATCGCCGTCGTCAATATCCACCCCATGATCATGAAAAAACGCCAATCATGAAAAAAAGAAAACGCCTGCGCACCGTCCTGCTGATTCTGCTGTTGTGGCTGATCTACCTTAACCGCGAGTCACTCAATCCCTTTACGCCGGACTGTTCCGCCCAGCTTCCGAAGTCTGAGTTACCCGCCGCCTGCCGCAAACCGGTGAAAGAGGTCGCGCCCGGCTTCGAACTCTGAACCTTACCGTCGGATGTAAGTTCAACAATGTCATCGGCTTCCTTAACAGACAGCACATCGCTATCGTCTTTCCTGCAAAGTTTTTCTTCTTCGCTGGCTTCGTTTTCGTCACAAGGTAATCTGGTCAATACCGCCGCCTGACCCTATTTTGCACCCTGCCAATCAGGGCGTTTACCCTTTGTCTGTGATCCATGTCTCCTTCCAACCCAATCAGGCCATTACATTAACCAATGGAAAATAATTAGAAAAAATGAACATTAATGTCAGTCCAATCCCACACAAACCTCATTTAATTCCACAAACAATGGTTTGGAAAGCGCAAACCCCTGCCATCAATCATTCAATGATTTTAACCATTTCATTCATTTTTTCTTCCTTTCCGTTTATATTCAATCCGATACACTCGATGCTCAATTCCCTTATGGAGCAAGGGAATACCCACTATTAAACAGAGTTTGCTAATCACACCGTTGCCGTCGTTCAACCTTACTTGTTCATGTCGCGCCGGCACGGATTGTTATCCCCCAGTCAAGGAGACTACGATGCAATACACTGGGAAGTACCTGAAAAAAACTGCGCTCATGTTGACCATGATGGCCGGTATCAGTAGCTGGCAAAGTCAGGCGGCCGTCGCACCGGACACCCGTTCGTTGGATGAAATTTATCAGAGCGCACTGAAGGAAGGCGGTACGCTCACCGTTTATGCCGGCGGCGACGTGCAGTCACAGCAAACAGGCTTCAAACAGGCATTTGAGAACCGTTTTCCCGGCATCAAACTGAATGTGATTGTCGATTACAGCAAATACCACGATGCACGTATCGACAACCAACTGGCAACCGACACCCTGATTCCGGACGTCGCACAGTTGCAAACGGTGCAAGATTTCCCGCGTTGGAAAAAACAAGGCGTATTACTGAATTACAAACCCGTAGGCTGGGACAAAGTTTATCCGGAATTTCGTGATGCAGACGGTGCCTGGATCGGCGCGTATGTCATCGCATTCAGCAATCTGGTCAACACCCAAGTGCTGGATGAAAAATCCTGGCCGCGAGAAGCAAACGACTATCTGCGCCCTGACTTAAAAGGCAATCTGATTCTGGCCTACCCGAACGACGATGACGCGGTGCTGTTCTGGTACAAACAGATCGTGGATAAATACGGCTGGGAGTTTGTGGAAAAATTGCAGGAACAGGACCCCGTCTACGTACGCGGCACCAACGTTCCCGGTGCTCAGATTGCCACCGGCAAATACAGCGCGACATTCACCAGCTCCGGCGCACTGGTTCCGGCCGCCGGTTCAGTAACCCGCTTTGTACTGCCGAAATCTGATCCGTTTGTTTCCTGGGCACAGCGCGCCGCCATTTTCAAACAAGCCAAACACCCGGAAAGCGCCAAGCTGTACCTGAGCTGGCTGTTGGATCCTCAAACACAAACCCAGGTTTCACGCATGTGGTCGGTACGTACCGATGTAGCACCGCCCGCCGGTTACAAACGCATCTGGGAATACAGCAATACCCGCCCGCAGGCTTTTGCCGATTTTATGTCTGACCGCGGCGCCGTTGAGCGTTTCCGTGCGCAAATGAGCCTGTATGTAGGGGAAGCAAAAGGCGACCCGACACCCGGCTGGCTGGGCCTTCGCCCGGAAGCACCGCTGGCAAACTAACCATTAGCGTACCGAAGGGATCCGACAGGGTCCCTTCAATATCCGAAAAGAGAATCACGACATCGCTACAATAGTAGCCTCCGCGCCATCCTTAAACGTACCTAATATTATTGCCGTTTTATCAGGATCTGCTGTTAAGTTAAGTCCAGACGTTGCGTGTGGTTGCCGACGCGGATGTAGTAACCGCCGTTGACCGCAAACAGCCCGCCCTGCTCCTGCACGCTATCGAAATTGCTGTGCACTGTCACAGGTAACCGCTGCCAATCATACTGTTGAAGGTAAGGCTACCGCCCACTTACCGACGGGATGCCGCTAAAAATACGGGTCATGCCCGGCTGCATGGTCATCACCGCCCAGAACACCCGCGAGCTGTGGCACTGTCTCGAAGGGCTCAGCATCGAACCTTTTGACCCGGACGCGGCGGCCAACTGGATCAGGCATTACCCCGGCGGCCTTAAGTTCGCCGAGTAATCACCCTCCCCCCCGGCCCGCGCCTGTCTCTTGATCAGATCTCCTGATCAAGAGACTTTGCCAGTCTGTAGCCTTCAACCATATCCTGAAGTTTGAACCAGCCATCCCATATGACTATCCAGCCCGGTTTTCCCGTTCGCTTACTGTCATACCATCGCCCCAGTTTTGCCAGTGACTGGCAGGCCCATTTCACTGTCGGGGGACTTTCCGGTAACGTTTTTCCTTCCTGCTTCACCCACAGCAATTT
>NZ_CM001974.1:2396103-2430749 GCF_000406105.1 Dickeya chrysanthemi NCPPB 402
TTCAGCAGAAGAATGGGAGGATTTCACGATAGACAGTCCAGTGTATTGAGCCAGTGAGGAAACCAGGGTGACAAGCCGCCGGGTACGGCGTAAATCCCCTAATTGATGCGCGGCGCGATAAATCAGGCATCAGATGCGCGATAAATTGTGCGGCGAACATTTTCAAATGTTGAAAGAAAATTTCATTTATACGGTTTATCCGGCCACGTAACATCTGGCGCATTAGATGTATCAACGCGATTCAGAAGCACCCGGTATTTTTTCAGTCTTGTCAGTTGCGCAGCTTCGGTGTCGGTTGCCATGCCCAAATCCACAGCATCTTGCAACGGTGCGATTTGCTGCGTCGCAGCATCCAACAAGTTTGACTTTTGTAACGATGCTGCTGAAATTTGATCGGCCGTTCGCTGTCGCTGTGCATCATCAGTTATAACCCATGCGCTGGCACCCGTATCCCAGCAGTAATATACATCTGGCCTGATTGGGCTTAGCTTCAGTTCCCCACCATCCATGAAAACTACGACTGACTTATCGACAGTCGTGTTTAGCGCGTTAAAAAACTGCTCATACTGCTCATCAGTAATAGTAACCGCATCGGCAGGTAGCGCATTACCATAATCAATATCATCCGGGTAAAAACCCTGTGCCATGACAGAAAATTTCATATTTATTTGCCTCAATATCCAACTACGAGCCAATGCGCAACAATACCAGCGAGAACATTGGTGTATTTATCAAGTTTAATCGACATGCCACTTGTTGATTCGTTGTAAAAGTATACTGCGGCGTTGCCATCAATCGACGATGGGTAGCGCAACGAAACCTGGCCTGAAAGAAACGCATTCGGAAATACAGATGGGAAATTTACCGTCCATGCAGTATCGCCGATATCTTCAGATGCTGCTGTCCGCCCCCACATGATATAAATCGTTCTGAGTACCCCGCTGATGTTCAGCGGTATAGTCAATCGCCCGGTTTGCTCAAGTAGCCCTGACGCCATTACTGAGGTCGTCGCAGCTTTCACAAATGCCGTGGTAGCAAGTTGCGTGTTATTGACCGTCTGTTCTGCCGTTGGCGCGGTAGGCGTACCGGTAAACGCAGGGCTGGCCAACGGGGCTTTTAGTGCCAGCGCATTAGTTATCGTGGTGGCAAAATTGGGGTCATTACCCAAAGCTGCTGCCAGTTCATTCAGTGTATCAAGTGTCGCCGGAGATGAAGCGACTAGTGCCGCCATCGCAGCTTTCACAAATGCCGTGGTAGCAAGTTGCGTGTTATTGACCGTCTGTTCTGCCGTCGGCGCGGTAGGCGTGCCAGTTAATGCCGGGCTGGCAAGTGGCGCATAATCAGCGACCACTGTTTTGACATAACCTGTGGTAGCCAGTTTGGTGCTGTTATCCGTTTTGACCGCAGTCGGCGCAGTCGGCACACCAGTAAGCGCCGGGCTGGCGAGCGGCGCATACTGCGGATGTGGATTCGCCGCTGTTGCATGTTGATTCAGCGCATTTCCTGTTTGCTCTTGCTGCTGCTTCAGGTATGCAGTCCGGTTTGCCAGTTGATTTGCCTGCCTGTTAGAAATCCCTCCAGGCCCACCCATAACTGGATCGGACGTTTCGAGCTGATAGATGCCATCTACCCACTCTGTCTTTTCTGTTAACTCTGCCATCCTGCGCTCCCGTAGTTGTAGCTGTTGTCATGCCCGGCGCTGCTGTTGTAGCGGATTGGTGCTGCGGTATATTCGATGCTAGCCAGCTTGCAGCGGGCCGGAGCAATCATGTTGAGCGTGTTGCGAAGTTGCTGCGCCTGGTCGTTCGTGATCGGCTGGCTCATTAGTACGCGGTAAATCGGCCACGCGGATTTATCGCCGTGAACCATCAAGCCATCGTAGTTACGCTGGCCGTCGTAATTCAGTCTTCCGATGTGTTCAATCAGCTCGACCTCGCCAAATCCGAGGCTGCGGAAAACCTGGCGTATCGCCCAGGGTGTGCCTTTGTAACGGTGCAGCTCGATAGCGGTCTTGATCATCGCCCTGCGTGCATCATCTGATTCAGCTAGTTCCCAGCCATCGCCTTTTTTCAGCGAGAACTGATCTGCAAGCGCATCAAGCGCACTCTCATTAACGATATCGACCAGATACACCATCAGCGTATCCAGATTCAGGTCATCAAATCGACTTGTGAGATTGGCTAGCGCAGACAAACTGACATCAGATGCGATAACTGGCGGTAGTTGCATATCAGTCATCAGACACCCCGCTGACGGTAATCACGGTGTTTGTACAGTTGGCCCATTGATATTCTGCGACGGCCAGCGATGCGACAGGCGACGAAACTGCAACGTCATACACCCCGGTTACAGACAGGGCTGCGATCAACTGGCTGAGTACGATGTCGTTACCCAGCGTTGCGCCTTTTGTTGCTGCCCACGCGGTTACTGCGCTTTCTGCCGCTGTTTTCACCGTGTCTGACAGTTCGCCGCGCCGAATGACCAGCGATGCCCGGATTTCGTAATTGACCGTCACCGGGGCGTAGACAGTAACCGTGTCAGTGAGCGGCCTGACCTTTTCGTCAGAGCAAATGCTCTCTACCAGCGCGATAACCGCGTCAGATGGCGCACCGGATGACATCAGCGGATATAACGCAACTGTGCCAGGAACGGGCGAAACGACGGCGACATCAACAATGTCCGGGTGTGCGCTCATTGCGTGATAGCGATATGCCAGCTTTGAACCGGCTGTGCTGAACGCCTCCGGGGCTAGCATGATGCGCTCACGCAGATGATCATCAGACTCGTCATCTGACCCACCACTGCTTGCAGTCAGGTTTTTGACTGTGAAATCCACATCATCCACTTCATCAAGCAGCGTGCTGACTTGTGCCGGTTGCCAGCCATTGCCAACAGTTCCGGCTTCCGCGCATGTCGCAGATACGGTGACTGAGAGCTGGCCAGCCTTCAGCACCGCGTCAGTGTCTGTCGCAAATATCACGCTGTCAGACGCGCTGACGCGAGTTCCGGCAGGAATGAGCACATCTGTCAGCAGCACTGTTTCAACTGTAAATAGCAACTGCTTAATAATCGCCGCGATGGCAGACAGTCTGTATGTGCCAACCAGCTCGCCCAGATAATCCAGCATCGGCCCGGCGGCATATCGCACCAGATTTTGTTTTGCGGCGTTCTGAATGGCACTGCGCAACAACATTTCCCGATACGCGATAATGTCCAGTAACAGCCGTTCGGCTTGTGCCGGGTAGAGTGTTTTGCCGCTGTCTGCTTCATACTTCGCAATCATCTCGGCGGTGATGGCATCGGCATCACGCTCGATGAAAACCGGCTCTGTCGTTACCGCCATAAAACCTCCGTTGCAGTATCAGTACCTGTCGTGGTTTGCCATTGAACACGTAACGTCAGGTGTTCACCGTCCACAGTCGGTTTTACAGCAAGCAGCTTGCAACGCGGCTCCCAACGCTTGATGGCCTCAACAGACTCACGGACGACGTGCGGAATAGCGCGGTCAATTGGGTAATCAATATAAAGATGGAGATTGCTGCCGAACTCAGGCCGATGCGGGTCGCTGCCGCGTGGTGTACGCAGAATGATGCTGATGGCCTGTGCAATATCGTCAGCCCCCTCGACAATCGTGCCGGGGGTCTTGAGCTTCGGTTGCCAAAAAACAGAGTTCGAGTTCGTATTCATGGGGGCAGTATCGCCCCCGGAGAGAAAGCCGGATATTAAACGACTTTAATGAGAGTGATGGTTTGAGTTGCCGCCGACATCCATTACGCTGCCGGTGGCATTGATACTGCCGTCTACGCTGACGTTCCCTTGAATAATCGCCGCCGCGCCGCTGCCGCCGGAACCGGCCAGCCCGCCCTGGTATGTCAGTTTCCCTTTCACCAGCATATTTCCTGTCACTTCGGTTTCGGGTGCATCGAGTGTGACTTTCTGTGCTCTGACAGTCACATCAGCGACACATTCAATCACGATATGTTCAATGCCGCCGTTAATCGTCAGCGTATGCGTCTGCCTGTCATAGTAGAAAGCACCGCCGTCGCCATGCGTCACGCCACGCACATCCGGGTTATTTGCAGGCGGTGTATCGACGCTGGAATAGACTGAGCCGAGGATCACGCCGTCTTCGCCGTGCTCATCCAGCAGCACTTTGACTTGTTCGCCCACGTCTGGGAGCCAGTAGTCTTTATTGTTTCGCGTATTGCGCTGCACAACATCAAGCCAGCCAGTCCGCATGTTATCAAACTCCGGCAGGCGAACGCGTGCGCGGCATGTCTCAGGGTCAACGGCGCTGACTGTGCCGGTACGCATCATTTTTTCTTCTCCTTCACTGTCGTGGACGTCGTGTTGTCCGGGTGATACACGGTCAAAGTGGTCTTTTTCTTTGCTTTCGTGCCTTTTGTTATTGGCCCGCGCACAATCTCCATTTCTGACACGTAACCGTTGCTGCGTGTCAGCGTATGTCGCACTGCATTCAGCAGCCAGTCCCCAGAGAACTTGCCGAACTCTGACAGCGTGACCTTATTACCTGCCACCAGCTTAACGGCCCCCATCACGGTGATTTGCCCTTGCTCTTGATACTCGTTATGCGAATTCAGCGCCGCAGTCGCTTTACGTTCAGCGGTATCCTGATTACTGGCCCTGCCATTGACTTTCAGCGTGTCGGCACTGGTGGTGTCGGCGTGTGTTTTTGCGGTCTTGGCCGTCTTTGTGCTTTGAGATACACCGCCTTCGGCTTCATACACAACCAGTTTTTTATCGCCTGTCTTCTGGTGCTTGAGTTTTGCTGACTTATATACCTGGTTGATGGTGTCACGCAGCGAATAGCTTGCGATGTCAGTCCTTGCCAGCGTCATCACACTCTGCAACCCGCGCAGTGTATCGAGATGAGAAAATACAATCTGCGTGGCTGTCACTTTGACTGCGTAGCCGTACTCTTTGCCGAGGCGCTTGAGGAACGCGACGTCTGTTTCGGCGTTCTGCGTTACACGGTCTAACTTGATGGGTTCAATGCTGCCGACCAACTTTAACTTGTGCTTTTTAGCGATGCGACTGGCAATCGCGCCGAGCGTTGTGTTCTCAAATCCACGGTTTGACTTGGTGCGCAACGCCGTATTCACTGACGTCGCCACCCCTTTGATGGATACCGTTGACGGCGGGCCACGGCTTTCAATCTCGTCGATTGAAAAGGTGCCGCAATCCAGCATCTTTTCGCCGAGGTAGCCCATCTTCAGGCTCACCGAGTCGCCTTTGCCCGGATACCACTGGTTTTCCCATTTTCCGTCCGTATCCTCCAGCTCGACCTCTATCGTGTCTGATTCGCTTTTTATGTTGTCGGTGTACGTCACACGCAGCACATAGGGTGCGATATCGTTAGTGATGTTCTTTTTCATGTACACCAGGGTAAACATCGGTATCAGCACATCACGTGCTGTATCGGATTGCTGTTGCTGCTGTGTCGTCGTTGTAGTCGTTAACGTAGCCACGGCGGGGTATCCTCCGCGCTGTTGACGTCGGCCGGTTCGATGACGGGGATGGCCAGCACGATGCCGGACGGCAATACCGGCGTTATAGCCACATGCGGATTAGCCGCAATAATCCTGTCATACCCTAGCGCGTCGCCGTAATAGGTGTACGCGATGCTGTCCCAGCGCTCCCCGGCTTTTGTGATGTGTTCGATAAACATTGCTTAAACCCTCCGCGTGGCGATAGCAGCAGTCATCCGGCTAATCGTCGGTGATGACGCGCTCATCATGCTTGTCGCTGACCCGAGTTGCGTACTCACTTCACTCATCGTTGCCGCGATATTCCCTGTGCCAACACTCGCCAGGGATGACCGTGCATTATTGACGAATGACAGCGCCTGGCTTGACGAACGCACAGCACGAGCAGCATCGGGGAACGCGCTGGTGACTGACGACAAAGCGGGAATGGAGTTAGAGAGTGGCGTTGCCACGCCGCCCAGTTGCGTCATCAGCCCTGGAACGCGAGCCAGCGCAACCGTCGGATTGGTTGCCATCTTTTGCACCAACCTAACTGTGCTGGTTGCTGTCTGTAACGCTGACTGCGCATTACGCGCATAACCGACAGCAGAGCGAACCATGGATGCCATGCCGGAGGGTGCCGCCGCAGTGGACTTTGCTACTGCTTTGGTATTCGGCACGGTTTGCGCGATAGCTGGGGCTGTGAGCGGCTTTTTCGGGTCGCCGACATATTCACGCAGCGTAACCTGTGCATTGAGTGCCAACACATTACCCGAGCGGTCAGTCTGCTCACTGGTCGCCCGCACGTCTGTCACAACAAACCAGCCGCGATAGTCGCCGTTGCCGAATACCAGAGCCTGCGCTTTATGTGTGCGCATCAGATTACGCAGCCGCGCAAGCTCGGTTTCCGGCGTGCAGTACAGCCAGTTGAATACCAGGCTGATACTAATCTCATCTAATTTTTCACCGATGAACTGCAACCGTGGCTTGCCCATAATTAAAGCATGTTCGGCATAATCGACGCTGAACTGGGCTTCAAACCCGTCCCAGTACGTGATCAGCTCAAACTCAATATCACCAAGAACCGCAAACATCAGGCATACCCCCGGCGTTGTTGTTCTGCGACGATGCGTTGCAGCATTTTCTCAAGCTCGTTGAGTGACAGATTTAGCGCACTGGCGATATCGGGCGAGCCACCACTTTGCTGCTGGCCATTGATATTAATCGTCGGTGAGAATGACACCTGGATACCCGGCGCAGATGCCATACCTGATGCCGCATTGCCACGGCGCAAATTAGCTGGGTCAAAAGACTGAGCAGCCGCAGGAAGTTTGGGCATGTCATGTGTCAGCTCTGTTGCAAGCCGTTGCCCGGCAGCAGCGGCAAGCGGTGTGCTGCGACTGATGCCAATCGCCGCCCCCTGTGCGATGTTGTCACCGAACCCCGCGAATACACGGGAAGGCGAATGGATACCGAGTTTTTCGGCAAACCAGCCCTTGATGTTATCGCCCAGTTCGCCGACGCTGGCTTTAGCTTCCTCCCATTTATTACGGATGCCATTAACCAGCCCACTAATGATGTTGCTGCCGAACTCGCTAAACTTGCCTGGCATATCAACACCGAAATACTTCATCACCCCGGCAAAAACCTTGTAGAACAGGCCGAGGGGCGACCAGTCGAGAATTAGCCGCGTAACACCACCAATGCCACCTGAAAACGCGGCTTTAATATCAGCCCAGCGTTGTTTAAACCAGCCGCTGATCGGTTCCCAGTAGCGATAAATCAGATACGCACCGACGGCAATACCGGTTATTAATAATCCGATGGGATTCATTAACAGCGCACGACCCATCATTAATATGGCACGACTCACCAATGTAATACCGCGTAATAATGAGCTACCTAAAATCCTGCCCAGGTTCATGGCCCCCTTTGCCAGATTGCCAAATACGCTGATCCACTGGCGAGCGCGGCCACCGGCGCTGAACGCCAGCCGCAACAGCGTCCATTTTGAGTGCAGCAACATAATGCCCTTGTAGGTATCAACAATCGGGGATAACAGCAGATTCATACCCAGTCGAGCACCAATCAAACCCGCTTTAAACGCCAGTAATCCCGCCGCTCCGAGGACGATATTTTTCACTAACACCGGGTTTTGAGATATCCATTGACCTAATTGATCCATCAACGGAGTAATGGCAGAACTGACTGAAATTAGTGCTGGGCGTAATGACTCACCCAACCCAATGGCTGAATCATTTGTTGCTATTTTGCTGCGACGCCATTGCGCTTCTAATGTGTCGTTTTGCGAGTCGAAATCTTTATCTATTGAGCCTTGAGCCTCTTTACTACCCATCCCAGCTTTTGTTTTCTGATAATCATCCCACCGTTGACGCATTGCTAATAAATGGTTCACGGTTTGAATATCAGTGAATATTTCGGCTAAACCGAAAGACTCCATTAATTTTTGCTGGCCGTCTTTGTCACCTTGTTTACCCGCTTTTTCCCACTGCTTCAGAAATGCATCGCCTTTTCCTTTTACAAAGCGATCGGCAATCATCAGTGATGCTTCATATTGCGAGAAGCCCTGTGCGACATAGCTCTGCATGGATTTTTGGTAATCGACCCCGGCTTTCGCATATTTTGAAATCGTGTCGCTGCGGTTCATTGCAGCAAGCCAATTGCGCATATTTGTCGCAGCTTCGCCTTCCGTGCCAGCGCCTTCGCGGCCGACTTCGAGCGATGCAATAATCTGCGACACAGCTTCTTGACCGTATATCCCTTTTGCAGCAAATGCAGTGGCCATTTCTGGTAAATACTGTGCCAAATCTTTCAGCTCAAACCGTCCAGATTTCGCACCAAATACGGCGCGGTTGAACGCTTCTTTCATTGCGGCATCGCCAGATATTTTTAGCGACTCAAACGCCAGGCTCATTTTTGCCAGATCGTTGATGTTGGCTTTTGATGCTGTTGCGGTTTTCCCCAACAGATTCATGAAGCCTGATGCTTTGACTGGTTCCATCCCTGCCGCAACCAGCGTATTCATTCCTTCCATCAGCGTTTCCTGAAGCTGATTTGCCTCTTTTGCTGATTTGCGCAGGACATGGCCTATTTTCGTTTCTTGGTCACGAGATAGATCGCCAGTCACAGAGATATCACGCAGCCCAGATTCAAATGATGCGTACTTTGTGACGGCATCCATCACTGGTGCTGCCGCCGTTCTTGCCACGGCATAGGTTTCGACGCCCTGACCGTATAGCGCCATGCGATTCGCTTTTGCCGAGTCGCTCATTGCCGCCGCAGATTGCAACCGTTTTTGCTGCTGTTGCAGTTGATCCAGCGTCCTGCCCACGCGCTGTAAATCGGCATTCAGGCGTTGTGCGCTGCGTGAGCCGACCTGACCATACCGCTCAACAGCGCGGGTCAGCGTGTTCTGTCGCTCTGTCAACTGGCGTGAGACATCGCCGAGCGAATCCAGCGTGCGGCGCGTGCCGGACATCGCAGAGCGAAACGCCCCGGATATCGCTCCGCCAATAATGACGCCTATTGAGAACTCGGTAGCCACCGTCTACACTCCATTTATTCAGTTGATACGGGATTACAGATATGGAAAACGCGCTGACGCTATTGAAGGGGTTGCTGGTCACAGCGATTGGCGGGCTGTACATCTATCTGCTGGTTCGCTGGGGCATCTATACCGCCCACACCAGTAGCGATACCCTGGTGTGGGTGGTGATGATGATCGTCGGCGCAGCGGTGCTATCGGTCGCGATGGTGCCGGTTATCTTTATCCTGCAACCCGTTATAGCCCTACTGGCCATCGTGTTTGCCGCCATCAGTTCGCTGGTCAGCCGTCTGAATCGTCGTCGCCGTTCTCACGCTTAATCTGCTGGCTGGCTATTTCCAGCCAGTCCTCAAATTCTTCCACATCCAGCGCGTCTAATTCACTCGGTTGCCAGCGGAACCACCTCGCCAGCATCGCCTGCGACCGCATCAGCGCCCTGGGGTTGTTTAGCCAATCCAGTGAGTTGCTGAAATCGTTTCTGCAACTCCAGATAATCCCCCAAATCCATACCATCAAAATCTTCAGGCACAAATCCAGAGGAACGGGCGATCAGCAGATCGTCCCAGTCAGCAGGCTCAGCACTGACCTTGCGCACAGCTTTCAGGTCTTTGACTTGCAAGCGTCGTAGCGTCAGCGATTCGATACGAACGCCAGCCGCAGTGGTGTACGGGATAGAAAGAGGAAAAAGGACATCAGACATGTGGTGCTCCTGAATAAAAGGTTGGTATTCAGAAGCAGTATTGCTCTATGTACTAAAAACGGATATTAAATCGGATTAGCAACGCTATATGGGGTGACACTTATGCAGTTAGACGACTCACACATGCAAATGATGGTCTATGCGATAGGCAGTGCGGTTATTGAACTGGTAATCACTGATGCCTTTATAAATAGAGAGTCAATCATTGAGCAACTGGAAAAAAACCGACGATTGACGGGCAACGTGATTGGAAAAGCCGTTAACAGGGACGCAGCCCAACTAATACGCACCGGGAAATATGAAGCAGGACAATGATGTGCTAATCACTGTCCTCTTATTCAGACTAGCCCCCGATGTTAATACGATAGTCAGTCAACTGGTCAACGCCGCCAACGCGGAAGATGTTTGCCAGGTAATCCAGTTCCAGCAGTTCTTCGCCATCAAGAACCTGCTTGATGTACGTGCAGGTAAACGAGCTGGAGAACTCGGCGTTCTCATGCTGTTTGAACGTCCCCAGCGGGTTCTTCTTAAACATGATGGTCAGATAAGTGACCAGCGCCACTTCATCAATGCGCCCCTGGCTACTGTAACGCTCAACGTTAGAACGGCACTGTAACGATAACGAACTATACGGATTTGCGGCGGACAGCATCGCGTCACGGTAGAACGAGTTCCACTTGATTTCGCCCTCCAGCTTGTCGAACCCGCTGGGTAGTTCCACTTTGCCGACCATTCCCAACGCCTTGTGCTCTTGCATGGTCATGGTGACGTCCGGCAATTTCACTTCTTCGGCGCGGCCCAGCAGATTTGTACCATTGAGATAAATATTCGCATTAGTGATGCGGTTAACTTCAATCTTTGCCATTAGCTGTCACTCCCTGATGTCAGGTTTGCCAGGTATTCTGAGGTGATCTCCGTCTCGAACGTCAGGCGTTCGAGCGGGGGCGGCGGCGTGAAACGGTAGCTGAGTAGCAGATGCCCGGATGACAACTCGGTTTCTTCGTTGCGGGTCGAGTCATACCAGCACTTAAACCCCAGCAATGCACCATCACCAATTAACTTGCGACCATAGGCGTTTACCGATTCGGTCAACGCGTCAATCAGCGCCTGTGTGATTGGCATGTCGATATACTGCAAACTGAAATACCGAATCGACTCGTTGATCACATCCGCCGTCCGGCGCACGTTCTCAAAGTTCTTCATGTGCGTGACGGTTGGCCAGGCTGCCGAACGGTTCCCCCACAACCGCAGACCAGTACCATAGCTGTTGAATACCGTCGTGATACCTTGCTCGTTCAGCAGGTTCACTTCGCAGTTCGGGTCATCAATCATCGCAGACAACTGACGCTCAACGCCTGTAATGCCCTGAATTTCCTGATTCGACGATGACCACCAAAAGCCTTTTTCCAGGTCAACTTTAGCCCGCAAACCAGCCGCCCGCTGGCTCAGTGGCTCCAGCCGTTCGCTGTTAGATGCAGCGTCGTAGACTTTGACATGCGGATAAAACAGTCTGACACGCGCAGAACTGGTGTTGAAATTGATGGTGCCAGCAGGGCCGCGACCAGAGATCGCCTGCTCATAGGTCGTGCCAATAGGCGCATCCACATATGCCATTGCCCCCAGTTTCTCTGCCAGCGCTTGCAGCTCAACGCGGATACTGTTCTGTGTGCAGTAAACGGGTGCCAGCAGAATCTTTGCAAAGAAGCCGTATGTGTTATAGGTATCGTGCAACAGCTTCATCCCGGTACGGTTTCCCGCTGCATTGACAGCACCGATGATGTCGCCAGCCGTCACTTTCGTCGGGTCGGCGTAGTCGTAACTGGCCAGCGCCGTATCACCGAGCGCTTTATTCAGACGTGTAATGATGCCGGTTTGCGGTTCCAGGCTGTAGTCCGTATCCAAGACAAACGGCACGGCGTTCGCATCCTTCTTCAGCACCAGATTTGCAACGACAGGATTAGCCAGTGCTGCAGAACCGTTGATGTCGAACGTTACCGGCTCATTCTCCACATGCGTTTTATGCACCGCAGGGTCGAGTACGTTGATAACCAGCACCGTACCGGCGGAGTGGTCGTAAATGGCATCCAGCGCCTGTGGGATAGTAAAGCCGCTCAACTGACTGCCGAATTTCGCCGCTGCGGTGTCCGAGGTACACAGCGTAACGGTATTGACCGGCCCCATCGGCGCTGTGCCAATCAGTCCAATCACGGCTGACTTCACGGCTTTGACGACGCGAGCGCCGGTTTCGACTTCTGTGGTTTCCACACCGTGCAGATAGTTAGCTGCCATTGTTGTTCGCCTCTTCTTTTTGTCTGGTTTTCGCCGGGCTGACAACAACGACAGGTTGTTCATCAACCAGTGCTAAATACTCCAGCGCCAGTAATGTTTTTACATAGTCGTTATCAGGCGGCAGCAAGACGTCTTTGCCTGGCCACAGCAGCACTTCAGTACCGTCGGCCAGCGTGACGCCGCTGGCCGGGCCGGTGTAGCGATAGTTTTTCATTCGTCCTGTTCCTCTGTATCAATCCCCGCCAGTAGCGGGCCGTGAGGGAGATCGGTGTCTTCAATCAGTACGGCTTCGGTCGCGAAGTCGAGGGCGTACTGCCACAACCCGGCGACGTTGCCGATAAACACATCCCGTACCAGCCAGATTTTCCGGTTGCAACCAGGCGGCTTGTAACCGCACAGCACCCGGCGCAATACATCCAGTACCGCCACCGCGCCCTGGCGACCATTGAGCTGTCGGAATACCACGGTGGCGTTAAACGTCACGGTCTGGGCCTGCAACATTGCGCCGATGTCTTCCGGCTTGCCGAACCTGGAACCGGCGTAGCTCACAAGAACTGCCCCGGTAGGATGGTTCAGCCGGTAGTCCGCCGGTTTCTCCGGGAAATACTCAATGTGCAACGCGGGCAGTTTTTCGCGCAGCCGTGATACCACGGCATCCACAATCGGTGAGACGTCCATCAGAATTTATCCAGTACGCCGTTACGCCCGCCAAACGTGGGCTGACGCCCACGCACCCTGAATTCCCCGCGCTCCGGTGCATCGGTGCCGGTTGACTGCAACCCGAGCGTCAGCTTTGCATCACGTATCTGCTCAAGCTGTTTCAGCGCCGTTTTACAATCGTCTTTCACCAGGTCTGGCATGGAGCCTTCCGGGCGACGGGCATACAACCGGTAGCGAGTCAGCGTCATAGCTATGTCGCGCAGCACTGTCGGGACTTCGGCAAGCGGCAGGGTGTAACGCCCGCGCAGATTGGCGTCGATCAGCTCATCGGCATAGCGGATAGCACTGTCAATGACTGCGGTATTCACTGGTAACGTTTCACCGTACATAGAGCCAGTAGCCATCTCGTCATTGGTCAACTGAATCAGCGTCTGTTCCGGGACGTGCTCAATCAAATCCGCCAGGGTGCAGTACATGGTTACACCCCGCGCAGGATACGGATGATGTCGCCGTCGGCGAGGGCTGCATCCAGTGCGATGCCATTCGATACGCCCGTTTCTGTCAGTAGAACGGCTCGGGCGGACTCGTCGGACTGGACAGACATACCACGCCCGATAGCTGCACCAGCTTCAACGACAAAAATACCGAGCACATTAACTGGCACTGCATCGCCTGCCGCGCCATCTACTTCGGCAACGCCCAATGCGGCAGCACCTGCTTTGCACGGAGCGTTATCCGCACCGACAAAACGCTGCTGTGCCAGGGCAGCATTGGCCAGAACCGTGGTGGTCAAAATGACCTGTTGTGTGGCTCCCATAATGCCCCCGTTATTTCAGGATATTTGTGATGAGATACCCGGCATCGCCGCCGACTACCGCGACTTTGTAGATGTCGGTGAAACGCGCGTAGGAGACTTTGCCCCCCACGCCCGGGTATTTGTCAGAAACAGGCATCCCTTTGCGGCGGAATGTGTAACCGAAAGATGGTTCTCCTTCGTCCGCACTTTCCGTACCGGGCTGCGGCGGTGAAACGTAGTGAAGCATCAGGTTGTCAGCCCAGACATCAACGGGCCCGTTCTTACTGTCCGGGCTGGATACTGGCTCACCGATCACCACTTTCTGGATCTGGAAAATATCTTGCAGAATTTCTGCTGTAATGCGCTTACGCTCGTTAGCGCCAATCTGTGTCTGAATAGCAGGGTGATAACGCAGTACCGACATGACGCTGGCACCCATCGTCATCAGATTTGGGCGTAAGCCCGTTGCATTACGAACAGCCTCGATACCCGCTTCAATCGCAGTGACGGGTTCACCTTTACCATTTGCCCAGCGCTCCGCCGCAGCCAGTGCTTTTCTGGATTTTTCTAAATAGACATTGGGGTCTTGTGCCAGGCGTGCGGCATACAGTTCGCGCCGCAGATTGACGCCGTTAGTCGCACGACGAATGGCCTTCGCCTCTTCGTTAAACAGCGATTCAGCTTGTTCCCGGTAGTCCACTGGCGCAGCCAAATCATGCTCGTTGAGCACCAAATCCATTGAACTGGACTTTTCACGCAACAGGACGTTGCTTTCTGCGCCGACTGCACGCTCAGTGTCGTATTCAACGAATGCGCCTTTTCCAAACAGCGGTACCACGATACCTTCCTTTTCCACCTGAACGATGGGGAAGATGTTTTCACCGATAAACGCGGCGTTTCTGTAACCCCGTGCCACACTGGTCAGCACAGGGTCAACAACGCGTTTACCTCTTAAATAATCAGACATGATGTCTCCTTTTCTTACGGTTACGGATTGCCGCTGTTACAGGCAGCGAGCGACGGCGGCGTCGTAGCTAATGCCTTCTTTCTTCGCCAGCGCTGTGGCTTTCTGATGCAAAGCCAGGCGCTCAGGATCGGCTTCAGCAAATTCCACTGACGTCGTGGTGATATCGATGTTGACGCGGTCTTTGGTGGCGTGCTCACTGAAATCCAGTACAGGTGTCGCACCGCCTAACAGCTCCTTAAACGCGCTGGCCAGCGGCTTTTTCACCTCACCTTCAGCGAACTCAACCGGCTGGTCGCCTTTAGAAACTTCATCCAGTAGCGCGACGACAACGGCCTTTGCCGCTGGCACCAGACGGCCTTCCGTCACCAGTTTTTCTGCAAAGGCGACGTTGCCGTTATGCACCGTTTCCTGTCTCAGCTTCGCATCAGCGGCCAGTCGGGTGGCTGCATCTGCTTTCAGACGGGCGTTCTCGGCCTGCAGGGCCTCAATTTCTTCTTTGGTCACAGTGGTGTCCTCATGGGTAGATGTGGGATTAGCGGGGTTGGGTTCCTGAAATGCCGGGTCGGTTTGTACGGTTTTGTCCTCTCGCATCGCTTCATCACGCAGCGTGTCGAGTTGCCACGACGGCAGGACGCTATCGGCGTCTTCCATGCCGAATTTGCTGATGATGAACTCACGCAGGCGACTAAACAGGCTGGCGCTGGTCATCATTCCCCAGTCGGCGAACTCGACCACGCCGTCCTCCTGTTCATTGAAGGCCACCTGCCTTAATCCCTTAATCGACGGCGGCTGTGCGCCGAGGAACCCTACATGGCGCAGATAGAGCGTACCGGGCTTCGGGTTATTGGGCGAATCAGGCAGGTAGAACGAGGCGGAAACTTTCTTGTAACGGCCTGCATCCACCAGTTCAGCGAACTGCGGATCGACCTGCTTAGGTTCAGCCAGCAGATCGCCGCCGCTGGTTGACAGTGAGGCCACCCAGCCATAAGCCGGTGCATCCGCTTTCGGGTGGCCGATCACCATCGGTGCCTCATGTACCGCCGGATCATAAGCCGCCGCACACGCGGCCAAATCAGCAGTCGTGAACGGCAGTTTCGTGCCGTGCATATCGGTATGTGTGCCGGATTTAAAAATGTGGAGTGGCATAGTGCTGTCCCGGTTTGGAAAACTCAGGACAGTGTCAACTGAAGTAATAAAGTTGGCTGTTAATCTCAATTAAGAAAAACAGGGCGCAAAGCCGGTTTGGTGTGGCGGGAATAGTGCGGCTGTAAAGCCTTTATAAAGGAATTTAAGCCATTTTTCAGGATAAGCGGCACATTGGCTTAACTGTGCCGCGTGAAATCAATGCTGCGCCGCAGATTCAAGATGCCGTTGGATGGTGTCCAATACCGAGTTGACCGCCTCTGATTGCAGGTTGCCATCTTCATCCATCGGCAGATACGGACGTGCTGGTAGTTCGACGGACTCATTTCGCCCGGTCTTGCCGCCAAACTGGTGGATAGCACCATATACAGTATTCGTGCCTATCATTGCCTTGCTCGAATCATATTCTGTTGATACCGACCCTTGCAGTTGCCCGGTTTTACGCAGCGTCTGGCCATCACGATCTTCAGCTGCCTGTGACACAATCCATTCAGGGCGTCCGCCCCCATCAAAATTGCTGTCGGTTTCCGCGTGCAGCGTGCCAGCAATCTTGCGCATCGCTGGGGTCATATCCGCCGCTGCGCTCTCCAGCGCACGCAGCCCACGCCGCAGATCGCTGTCGTTAATCGTGATACTGACGGTACTCATGACGATAACTCCTGTTTAGCAAGGGACGCGAGGCCGCCCTGATAACGGGCCAAATCCGGGCGATATGCGGCACCCGGTGCATACGACCAGCCAAGATCGGTACTGACTGTTGTGCTGCCCGTATTGAATGTAGCTACTCGCTGCATCTCGCCAGTTTTTTCTGAGACCAGCTTCAGTTCCCAGCCCATCGAATTTATGGCGTTAGCCACCTTCATACCGCGCCGCTCTATATCATGCTGGCTCAGTGCAATCACAGAACAGCGGCAGCGCCACCCGTTGGGCGGATAGAATGCCTGCCAAAAGGGATCGTCATAACGGAATACGTTGCCGTGTAATTGCAAATGGCTTTTACGAGTGTGACTGTCTCGGATGGCGCTGTACATCCAGTACGGCCGGTCATCGACGTTTTCCATTTGCTCGGCCCAGCGGCCCGCACTGTAGAGTGCCGACATGTTGGTACGGAAGATGGTATCAAGCCGCCACGCTGACCCCTGCTGAATAGTGATCGGCTCACCGGTCACCGGGTCTGTGGTATCGCGTTCTCCCCACCAACCTTTCTTTTTCAGCACAGGTTCCAGCTCTTTGCGAAACCAGCGGTCAGTCTTGCCGCCATCGAGCGCTTCCTGCAGCGCGCGACGGATATCTTCAAGGATATCCAGCCGGGTCACTTTAGCGACAGTAAAGGCGCGGGCGTGGGATTCCTGCCAGATCTCTTCCCAGTCCCAGCTTATCGCATAGCCTTTTGCCTGTAAGTAACTGATAGCCCGTTTAGGCGGCAGCGTCATGCAGTACGCCAGTTCAGTCGCGGTTACGCTCATGCAGACGCCCCCAGAGGTTTGCTACGAACAGGATACGCGCCAGGCGCTCTTGCAGATCGTCGGCCTTCATCTGCGGATACAGCTCCGCCAGTTCGCCCATCAAATCGCCGGGACGAACGCCGGACTGGACGCGTTCAAGCAGCGGAGCCAGCAGCGGCTCCAGCGTGTCGTCAAGCTGACCACCGTTCATCACAACATCAAGTGCCGCATCGAGTGCATCCTGTGCGTTAACATCGGCATTGACGGCTTCAGCGAACGCCAGCGATTTGCCAGATAGCGTCGCTTTGGGCGTTTCGTCGATATCGCCGTCTTGCAACTGGTACTCACGCTTCCAGTATTGAGGGGTGAAGACCACACCCGCGCTACTGAGCCGTTCGTCACGTTCGGCCTGCACTTTATCGACAGATTCCTGCTCCCACAGCTTATACACCGGCGCGACAACGTTACTGCCAAAATTGAGGTCAACCACCCAGCGGATAAGCTGGTTGATGGCTCCTTCTACAATATCGGCATCACCATCCCGAATATCGCCAGTAACCTCCAACCCAGCCTGCGCCGAGGCTTTGTTTGCCGTTGCTTCTGTGGTCTGGTTTTGCCCCAGAAGGGCGATCGCAATTTCGCTGCGCGATACTGCGATCAGATTCTGGTAAATCTCGCTACTATCAGCTTTGCCTGCCGCCTCTTTGATATCAACGGAGGAGTCATCAGGAATAGCGGCAACAGCGTCCTCGATCATCGCTTCCAGCGAATCCAGCAAGTTGTCGATTTCCCCCTGCGACGTGCCGCGAGGATGCTTACCGACCACCCACGGTGAACCGTATTTCTCGGCAAACCTCACCCAGAATTTCATCCCGCCTTTTTTAAACGTCACGGGCCAGAAGCACATTGACAGGTCGGGGAAGCCGTATGGGTTGTCGTATGTTGCATCCTGACGCGGCACGAGAAACTTGTAGTCTGGTATGGCTTCGCCCTCAAACCCGCTGTCACGGGAACGGAAGCGCAGCCGGTTGTCGGTGTCGAACTGGAACCAATCGGCCGGTTTACCAACGATGTCGCCAACATGCCAGCTTGTCCCGGAACGTTGCCACATCACTTCACAGGGCTGGTAGCCGTACAGCACCGCATCGGTCATTTCCCCGATGATGCGTGACATATCCATATCCATCAGCATGTCACGGATAAAGCTGAATACCTGTTCAGAGGCGTTCCCTCTGTCCACGCCGCGCTCCAGCGCTTTCACTGCTGCTTTACGACGACGAATACAGCCACCGACTAACGGGTCAGTGCGCAGTTCACGATAAATACGAATATCCTTTCCCTGCGCCTTCAATATCGGGTCGGGGTTCGGCAAGTACATGCCCAACCCGTAGAAATCCATGCTGCGGTCACGTGAAGCGATCTGCTCGCTGAGTGATTTCTTAGGCTCGGAAAAGGAAACAAATTCAGTGGGAGAAACCCAAATACCGCGTGTCATCAGTAATTCTCCAATAGACGTGTGGACGAACGGCGGCGGCGTGAATTGACGGTGACCGGGCCAGCAGGGCCGTCTGATGCATTAATTGCCAGGAAACACGCCCAGGCCCGGTCTGCGTGACCGCCACTGTCACTCTCGGCGACAAAGCGCGGAACACCTGTCGGGCCGGACACTTTCTGCAATTTATGCAGGTCACTGCGCAGTTCCTGACTGCCGCGAGGGATGCGGATCTGTCTGTCTTCAAACACCTCTTTTCCGCGTGTGGCCATTGTCAGCTTACTGGCTGAACCGAAAATGACGCCCTCAACCCGGCTGCTGCCGTGGCGGTATTTGGCATCTTCCACTGGTTTTTCTCCCATGCCGGTTTGATCCATGCAGCAACGCAGCACCCGGTAGCGGAAAAACACGTCGTCCAGTAAGGCGTCCTGCTCGGCGAATGTGGCACGTTTACGGATGATGATTTCCCGTGTCCAGTACACATCACCGACCTGTTCCAGTACCCAGATGACGAACAAGTCGTGACGAATACCGATATCGACGCCAACGAAGCACGGCCCGCCAGTGTAGTGTTCAGGTAGTCCGGCATGATCGTGCTCGACGCCATCAATCAGCTCAAATGACAGCCAGGCGCTGGCCTCATCCAGCCATTTCAGCTCGAACTCCTGCGCCCAGGCATCGTCATCATTCAGCGCCAGCCGCATCTGTTCGATGTCTCGCGGCAGACCGTCTGCCACTGCCTGATGAATATCGACAACATGACGCGACCAGATATCTGCCAGCTTCGTGTCGGTCATTAGTTCGTAGAATTTATTGCCTTTGCCATTCGGCGTTGACGTGATGCGCAACTTCCAGCCATTCGAGATGACAGGAAACAGTGCGGCCCAAATCTTGCGGCTGTCGGCATGGAACGCGAATTCGTCCAGAAATACATTGGCGGAAAAACCGCGTGCAGTATCCGGGTTGGCTGGTAATGCGGTGATTTTGGAGCCACCGGGTAGCACCACATCCAGCATGGTGTAACGTTCGCCGGATTCCCCCTTGAACCCGCCTTCGATTTCCTGGATCGCCAGGCTGTAGGCCCGACAGTGTTTTTTCACGCCTTCCTCAATCGCCTCCTTCGCCTGCCGTTCGCCGCGAGACAGGATCACCCAGCGCGTGCGGCCACCGGCCACCTCTGTTTCAAACGCGTCGTCTACCAGTTCCAGCGTGGTAGTGAATGTTTTCCCGGTCTGACGGGCAAACATGCCAATCTTGAAACGGGCGCGATCGAGAAACCACCGTTGCTGATAATGGTGTAACTGAATTGCGGCGCTCATTTGACAATCCCGTAGATTTCTTCGCGTACCCGACGAAGGGTTTCCGCATCAATGCGACCAGACCGTTTCGATTCGGCTTCCAGTGCATCCATCTTGGCGGCGATTTTGTCCCGTAGCTCTGCCTGAAATTTTTTCAGATTGACGCTGGCCCGCGACAGCGTGGCGACGTTCTTAGCCACTTTCGACAGCAGATCTACGCGCACTTGCGGATCGATTTCTTCTTCGTCTGCTTCCTGCAACTGGACGATACTCTCGAACAGCTCGGTCTGTATCAGCGCGATGACCGCTTCCGAACGCGCATCCTGATCATCCGCTGCACCCTCAGTCAGCATCCGGGCGGCTTCCGTTGCTGACCGAATTGCCGCGAAACGACGCTCGATCTTCTGGCCATAACGGTGGATAGCCGACTTGCTGATAACGTAGCCCTGTTCACGCAGCAGGCTCTCCAGTTCGGCATAGCCACTGAAGCCTGATTCGGTCAGCGCACGCTCAAGCCAGCGGCGGGCATCATCCGGCAGTTTGTCGATAGTGCTGCGTCTTGCCATATCATTCGCTCCAGTATTTTTCGGGGCGAGCGATGCCAGGGCCACATTCCACAGTGTATTCAACCAGGTCTACGCCCAGCCGGGTCAGGTCTGCAAACCACGTGCCGCTGGGCTGCTTCACCAGTTCAATCATTTTGCGGTCTGCCAGGTAATCCAGTTCCCGCCGCAACTCCAGCGCGGTGGTATCCGGGTAAATCGCCCGCATGACGTCCAGCAAGAAATTTTCATTTGAGGTATACGGCCGCGCTTTATTCAGCGTCAGCAATAAATTCCAGCGCATTGACTCGCGGCGTACCCGTAACACATCAACCACTATTGCCTCCCGTGCTGCTGCACCAGTTCAAGTTTGTTATAGAGCGCGTCCAGTTTGGCCTCGATGACAGTCTGCCCCCGGATATAGTCCTCCCGACGGACATAGTTCAGCGGCAAGTCTGCCTTCAGTGCCATGAAATCACGCTCCAACCCGTTCAGGCTGCCATTGAATTCACGCAGACTTCCCTCAAGCGTTCCTATCAGCTCGGTCTGCCGCTTCTCCAGTTGAGCCAGGAACATTTTGGCAATAGTGAACACGAACCCTAAAAAGCCCAGCATCAGCCCAACCAGTTGCCAGAACTCCACTTCAATTTTCATTGTTTCTTCCTGTTCTTCAGCCCGTCGATGTAATCCAGCAGGCCGTTAATCTGCGCAACTAATTGCTGATAGCGCTCGCCTGCGTCCGTACTGTGGGCGAGGACGTCGCGCTGTGTGACGCCGGAGTCGCGTAACCTGGCGTCAGCGGGGCCAGCGGTTGTGGTCGGGTCGCCAGCCCAGCTGGTAATGGCGGCAGTTCCTGTTCCAGCGGCGAGGCCAAAGGCGGCGTTGTATTGCTGCACGAAGCCAGCAGTAAACACGCACCGCTGAACATGGCTCTGGCCGCGTTCGTCAATCCAGCGTTCAGTAACATCGTCGATTTTCCTCTTCAGGTTTTCGTTTTGTTTACGCAGGGCGGCTGTGGTTGTGAGGTATTCCTGTTCTGCGTCATTCGCAGCCTTCACCCGTTGTTGATAACGCTGCTGTAATGCGACCAGCGCCGCGTTATCCCGCTCTGCCTGCTGCTGGGCCTGTCGCGTATAGTCTGCCTGCAAGCTCGCCAGCGCCGCTTTGCCCTCTGTTTCAGCCTTCGTGAAACCCTGCTGATAACCGCGCTGGTGGACAAAACCCAGCGCGACCAGCACGGCAGCGATGCAGAGCAGCAATTTCCAGGGAAGATTATTAAGCCCGGTCAACACAGCTACGCCCTCCCCAGGTCAGATAGCGCGGAGCCAGTTCCAGCAGAATGCGCTGCGGATAATGGCGGTTCTCACGCCATGCGGTTGCATTACGCCCGGCATTGACGGTAGCGACCTGGCTGAACCAGCGCTGACTGTCCAGCCCGTGCTGGGTAGCCAATTTCTGGTCGCGCTGTACCCAGCCCAATCCGCCGTTATAGCCGGACAACGCCATCGCCATGCGCTCGCAACCATTGGCTGCATTGATGCGCTGCCACAGCCAGCGGTCATAGCTTGTCAGCGCACGAATGGCCCAGGCGGGGTTAAACGGCTGATTAGCTGACAGCGCAGGAATAGCATTGCTGATCCACTCAGAGGTTGACGGCATAAACTGCGCCAGACCGCTGGCACCGACGGGCGACACCGCTCGCGGGTTCCAGCCGGATTCCTGATGTAACTGGGCGGCAAAGTCAGCAACTGGGGCATTCAGCCCCCAGTCGATTCTGGCGTTACGGATCACGTCGTTGCGGTATTGCTGGGCAGCGGCGGGCGGCTGTGCGGCATGGGCCTGACTGAAGAAGCCGCCACACCAGAGCAGCCAGGCAATCACCAGATTGGCCACAAGCTGCCACCAGAAGCTGTATTTATCGTTGCGTGGTTCGCCATGTTTTATAGCTGTTACGCCCAGACCAAAGGCGAGCAGGATGATGAAAGTGATTTGCGGCCAGTTCATGATTACAGCCCCATTGCCACAGCGAGGCACACAGCTGCAACAATGATCGCCCGGCGAATCAGCGCAGCGGCAAACACCAGGTGATGGCCGGGTTTGATGGGATACATGCCGACATCCATTAGCGCGGGTTCGTGTTTCAGGTACTGGCCGAGCGCTGCTTTCGGAAACAGCGAGCGGTCAAGCCAGTAACCGAGCACCGCCGCCAGCGTAATCAGGGCGATTTTGTAGATAACAACGGGGAGCTGTTGCGGTGATACCAGCGCAATTACAGAAAGCAGCAGAACGGCGGTAATCTGCCAGCCGAACAGGCGTTCAAGACGTTTGATGCGGAATTTTTTGAGGTTCATAGCTGTCTCCTTGTGTAGTGGAGACAGCATGACGGATTGTGCTACGTGGGGATTTTAAACAGCGTTAATGGTGGTAAAACAGAACGCAGAGGGAGAGGTTCTCCCTCTTTCAACATACTGTTATAAGGGCTGAGCTAAGAACCAATTGCCAATCTGCTTACTAGGTATAAAACTAAACTTAATCCCGTTAAGAATAACTGACTGAGATTTCTCCGGCTCTTCTTGATAGTTTTCCATCAGTTTCAACATAATCCTTGCCGGTTCTCCCGTCCCCATAGTGTTATCACCCATTACTGCTGAGTAGGCAGATATTACGACTGCCATAACGTTCATTCCCGATTTATCTGTGCCGTCACCGCTGGTGATAATCGAGATGTTTTTCAAAATACCAGATTTTTTATCAACCGACCCGACAATACCGATATGCTCATTAAACGCGTAATTAAAGGTGTTGTTTACTTCTCCTGGCTGAACTTTCACTTTAAGGCGAAATGGCACATCAGTCTTTTTCAGGTTTGAGTTCATCCGTTTAGCAAAAACGTCTGGTGTAATATCTAGTGTTTTTACTTCTGCAACGTTTTCAGCAGGTTCGATATTTTTTGGTGCTGGTGCTGGTGCTGGTGCTTCTTTCTTCTCACAGTCCCATTCTGATGGACCATCAGGTTTATACACTTCAAGACAGCCATCATGCGGTTTAGATGCGGGTTTTGTTTCAGCCGTAATATTTTGTGTTGACGCATTTTGAGCTGAAGTTGGAACGACAGAGACCAGAAAAGCAAGGGCCACAACCGAACCGACACAGACACCACTGGTTTTACTTAACCACGGTTTATGACCTTTCTTGATGAACATACGCGAAAGATACCTGGCAACCAATACCCAGATAACAACAGCACCGACAAGGGAAAATAACTCTTTCATCTCATATCCTTATATAAAAACAAAAGAACGAACCAAGCCTGACAATCAAAGTGGTCTATTCGGTGTTAAATCATGAATTTCTACGGCGTAAAATCACGTCTATCGCATCAATAATTGATTGATTTTCATTGATTATTATTGATTCTATCTTTCTAATCTTATCCATTCTCTTAACGAAAAAGGATAAAAGAAACGCCCATCCAATCAAAACAAAAAAGACTTTTTCATCCAGAATAAAGATTGGCGGTTCTTTATTGATCAACAAATAGCCATTGAATAAAGCAGAAAAGAAGGCCGAAAGCATAAGAGCAAGGCTAATCATTGTCGGGCCATTAAGATAACAGCGACGCTTTGCATCATTCCTTTTCACAGTGAGGTTCTTGCGCATTACGCGCAAAGTATGGTCATCCATTTCATGGAGTTCAAGAGGACGCTGGGGAGCTGGATTGATGTTAACAACCGAACCAACGTGAATAGAACCAGGATTACTCCCGCCTACAGTTATCGTTATTTGTCTTTCCTGTCCGTCATCAAAAGGCAATCCTTTCAAACTATCAGCAATCTGTGCACTTAGCGCTGAAAGCTCTTTTTCTCGGCTATCCATTTTTTTCCCTTCGATATTAATTGTTAACCACCAGTTTTAGAATGCTGTCAATTTTCACGTCATCAACCGAGCGTTCTTTTATTAAAAAATTATAGATTCTGGACGATTGCAAAATGAGTTCGTCAGATGTCCAACGCCGTCCAGCAGATTTTGCAATCAAATCTAATTTTTGGACAATTTTTATTAGCAACTCTGTATCTATATCCGCGCCATGATCTGATTTCGTTTCTTGATGCTGACCAGTAATAACATAGGTAACATCTAACCCTTTTTGCGACCAACGATGCATTGCATCAATGCCTGGCGATGATTCGTCTTGCTCCCAGCGAATCTGTGTCTTGCGTGATGCACCTGCGAGTTCCGCAAACTCCGCCTGACTAAACCCTAAGCGCTCACGCTCATCTTTTAACCGCTTCCCTTGTGACATTTTTGTCCCTCCATAGCTTTACATGTGACATTTTTGGGACTAATATTAATCATAAATCAATCAATCATCATTCAATAATCATTGACCACTTAGGAGGCCAGACCATGCAAAAGACTCCAGACCAGGTTAAGCAGCAACTGCATCAGCGCGGTGTCACGGTCACACAGTGGGCGGCGCAAAACGGTTATCCACGGCAAGCCGTCTATCGCGTACTGAATGGCTTTGTAAAAGCCAAGTACGGCAAGTCCCACGAGATTGCTGTAGCGCTCGGCCTAAAGCCCGCAGCCTGACAACCTTCCATTATAGGAAACAGATTATCACATATTCGAAAACGGTGAACAGCATGAAACCAAGCGCATTGCGAGCCGGTCAGCGCGTGTTAATCACTCCACTAACGCCATCCGGTAACACGTTGAACGGGACGTTTATCCGCCGTGTTAAACGGCAACCGGGCCGCCCGGCGCACAGCATTATCCGTGTTGACGATTTCGCGGGATTAAGAGGTGCGGACGACCTGGGCGATACGCCGTATTCCGACTATGACGCCGCACGTCGATTTTTGATTCTGGAGGCATAACCATGAGCAAACTGAACGTTTCCAGCGCTGGCACCCGAATTTTACGGGTGTTTAAAGCCCTGAAAGGCCACACGTTAACCGGGCTGTCAAACAGTGAGTTAGCCGCTGCGTTAGACGACTCGCCAGCCAATATTAACCGCGCACTGAATACGCTGATCGAGGAAGGATTAGCGCAAAAACTGGATAACGGACGTTTTGCCCTCTCAATGCAGACACTGCAAATAGCCCATGCGCACGCCAGCGAAGTGGCGCGTGCGCAGGACAGAATCAACGAAATGAATCAACGCCTGCTGGCTGGCAGTCGCTAAGGATAAGAAATGGCACGCACCAAATCACAAACGGTTGAATTAGTAGAAGATGCCCCGTTAGCGGGCGATCTGAATGTGAAACTCAATGCGCTGACCGAGCACCGTATGCAAGTAATGGCTCAGTTCGGTGACGGCCTGCCGTATGAACGTGATCGTATCGTTCACGAAGCGCGTTTTTATATGGCGCAATCAGCCGAAGCCATGCTGGAAGCGGGTAAACGTCTGGTTATTCTCAAAGAAAATGAACCACATGGTGATTTTACAGAGATTGTAGAAAGCCAGCTAGGATTGGCACAGCGCACAGCACGTATGATGATGCAGGCTGCTCTCAAATACTTATCCCCAGCACTAGAACCAAAACGGCAAGCGCTTGCCGTTTTAGGTAAAACAAAATTATTCGAGTTAATGACAGAGGATGATGATGAACTCGCTGCATTAGCTGATGGCGGCACTATCGCGGGCGCAACGCTCGACGATATCGACCGCATGACCAGTCGGGAACTGAAAACTGCGTTACGCGAAGCCCGCGAAACCAACGCTGCACAGCAGCGCGTGCTGGCAGATAAAAACGAGAAAATTGACACACTTTCAACAAAGCTGGAAAAGAAATCCCGTCTCCAGCCCCCCAAGCCGGATGAAGAAGTCAAGCGCCTGCGTACAGAAGTGGCGGGCGTTGCTACCGATGCCGAATCGGCGATTACAGTTCGCCTGTCGAATGCGTTTGAAACGCTGGTCGCCTATTGCGCTGAAAACTTTATTGATGTCCCCAAAGACTTTATGGCTGGGTTGCTCTGCGAGCTGGAAACGCAGGTGCGCTCTCTGCGGGCAACGTTTGACCTGCCCGATTCGCCAACAGGTACTGACAGACCTGCCTTTCTTGATGATCCAGAGCCGCAGATACAAAAACCGGACTGGATGAATAGCGAGGGCGCATAAATGAGCGCGGCCCTGACCGAAAAACTGGTGGCCATTGCCCGTGCCGCCCGCGAGGCGGGGCACGGTGGGCGGGGCGCTATCTATGACGCTGCCTGTGTGGAACTTGGGATGTCACGCGCCACGCTGTTACGCAAGCTGAAGGAGGTCACAGTGACTGATAAACGCAAAAAGCGTACTGACGCCGGGCAAAGCACGCTGACGCGTGACGAAGCCGCTGTGATATCCGCAACACTGATGGAAGCCACACGTAAGAACGGCAAGCGTTTGTATTCCATCGCGGATGCTGTTGAAGCCCTGCGGGCCAACGGCATGATTACAGCTGGCCGTCTTGATGAAACAACAGGTGAATTTCTCCCGTTGTCCGAAACCGCTATCAGCCGCGCACTGCGCGGCTATGGATTGCACCCTGACCAGTTAAGCCAGCCTGCACCAGTCACGGAGCTGGCCAGCCGCCACCCGAATCACGTCTGGGAAATCGACGCGTCGCTCTGCACGCTCTATTACCTCAGCAACGGCCATAACGGCTTGCAAGTGATGGACAGCGCCAAATTTTATAAGAACAAGCCGGGCAATGTGGCACGCATCGCCAGTGACCGGGTATGGAGTTATGAAATCACTGACCACACCAGCGGCTGGATCTACGTCGAGTATGTGATGGGCGCTGAATCCGGCGAGAACCTGTGTTCTGTGTTGATTAACGCCATGCAAGAGCGCAGCGGGGCCGATGTATTGCACGGCGTGCCGAAAATCCTCTACCTCGACCCCGGTTCGGCTAACACCGCTGGTATGACGAAGAACCTGTGCCGTGCGCTGGGCATTGATTTGATGGCGCACAAGGCCCATGCGGCCCGCTCGACAGGCAGCGTGGAAAAGGCGCGTGACATTATCGAGCGCAAGCTGGAGCCGGGATTGAAGTTCCAGCCCGTATTTAGCCTTGAAGAGCTGAATACCCTGGCAAAGAACTGGCGGGGGCATTTTAACGCCACCGCTAAACACAGCCGACACGGTAAAACCCGCACCGACGTCTGGCTGAAAATCACCGCAGAGCAACTGATAAAAGCGCCATCCGTCGAAGTTTGCCGTGCGCTGGCTGTAGCAACGCCGGAAGAGCGCAAAGTCACACCTAAGCTGCGCGTTTCATTCCGTGGCATTGAATACGACGTGTCTACTGTTCCGGGCGTGATGGTGGGCGAGAAATTGTTGATCACCCGCAACCCGTGGCGCACTGATGCAGCACAAGTCGTGCTGACTGGCGCAGATGGCCATGAAACGTTTTTCCTGGTTGATGAAGTCACCAAGAACGAATTCGGTTTCGCTGATTCAGCCGCCGTTATCGGCGAGCGCTACAAAGCCCAGGCGGACACTCCCGCCCAGACCGCAGCCAAGGAGCTGGAACAGTTGGTGACAGGTACGGATAACGCCACCGACGCGGCTGCGGCGCGCAAGGCGAAGGCGCTGCCGTTTGGCGGAAAACTTGACCCGTATAAACACATCGACGACGCCACGCTGCCGACATTTATGCCGCGTCGTGGCCAGGCATCAGAGGTACGCGGGCCGCGTATTGAGCAACGCCCACTGACCCACGTCGAAGCCGCCAAAATTCTGCGTGAGCGCTTTACTGAACGTGGACAAAAGTGGACAGCCGAGCACTTCCGCCTGATGGCTTCGCACTGGCCGGACGGCGTACCTGAAGACCAACTGGATAATGTTGTGTCATCACTGATGGCTCCGGCATCCAACGTTATCAACATCGTCAACGGCAATTAAAAGGGGGTGAGCATGTTGGTACTGAAAGAACAATTGAAGAATGCGCGACTGCCGCAGGCCGTTGTCGCAAGAGGAATCGCAGTGTCAGAAGCCACACTGGCACAGATTGTTAATCACAATACGTGGCCACGCACCAACGCCGGGGAAGTTCGTCAGAGATTAACAAGATTTCTGGCAGCAAAAGGGATTGATACAGATAAGAGTTTTTTTGACGCAGTGCAGGATGCGGACACACCCCGCACTGCTGATACCACAGATACAACGGAGGAGAATATGTTACTCAAAAAACAGGTGCTGTTTCCAGCGACAAAAAAGGCGTTCGGGCTGTTCCGTGACCCGTTCGCTGACGACGCCATGCAGGGTGCCGACGACGTGTTTACGACACCGGATATTCGCTATGTCCGCGAAGCGTTGTACCAAACTGCCAGGCATGGCGGTTTTATGGCGGTTATTGGTGAATCAGGGGCCGGTAAATCAACGTTGCGCCGTGACCTTATCGAACGCATCAACCGCGAGAACGCGCCGGTGATTGTCATTGAGCCGTACATCATTGCGATGGAGGACAATGACGTTAAAGGGAAAACACTGAAAGCCGCCGCCATTGCCGAGGCCATCATCAGCACAATATCGCCACTTGAGGGCGTCAAACGCTCACAAGACGCACGTTACCGTCAACTGCATCGTGTGCTGAAGGAGAGCTGTGCAGCGGGTTACAACCACGTTCTGGTGATTGAAGAAGCCCACAGCCTGCCCATCCCGACATTGAAGCACCTCAAGCGTTTTTTCGAGCTGGAAAGCGGGTTTAAGAAGTTGCTGTCAATCGTACTGATTGGTCAGCCCGAACTGGCTACAAAGCTCTCTGAACGCAATATGGAGGTGCGTGAGGTCGTCCAGCGCTGTGAAGTCGTCGAATTGTTGCCGCTGGATAACAGCCTGGAAGAGTTCCTTGCTTTCAAGCTGGCTCGCGCCGGGAAAAAGCTGGCCGACATTATCGATGCCAGCGCTATCGACGCAATCCGCTCCCGTCTGAGTAATCAGTTAGGCGGGCGCCAAAGCGTCAGTCTGTTGTACCCGCTTGCTGTCAGCAATCTGGTGATTGCAGCGATGAATCTGGCTGCCGATATCGGTGTTCCGGTGGTTAATGCGGACGTAGTGAAGGGGGTTTAAATGGGTATCAAGCGCTATAACGTCAACTGGGACCATCAGTTAGATCTCGTTGTGGAAATCGACCATAACCAGGTTACCGATGAATTCCTCCACGCTATTAATTCATTCTGGAGCGGCGCGGACGAACGGCTGGATGATGCTGATGGCAATGTTCTCGTAGCCGTTCTGAAAATGTTGGGGCAGCAATGCTGGGAGCTGATGATTGCCCATGACTTCAATACTTACGGTCTTATTCAGGAGTTTAATGACCGTGAAGGATGGCCTGATATGGATGGCTCTTACGGCATAAAAATCATCAACTGCGACGTACTGTTATTTGATATCAGCGACATTACTGTCAAAGAGAAGGCCTAACCACGATATCGGTGTTCCGGTTGTCAATGCGGACGTAGTGAAAGGAATTTAATTATGGGAAAAATCGTCATCAGTATTGAGCAAAAAAGTGAGGACATCCTGGCGAACGGCATGATGGATGTCGATATCGATATTACCACCACAACAGAAGCAGCGAAAAATGACAACGCGCTGGTGTTGCTCATGATGTGTTTGATTCACGAAGGGCTGCCTGCCCTGACTCGCTCTGCCAATGCACAGCTATTAAACCAGGTGCAGTCAGTAAAATTAGTAACAGAAACTGGAACAGAAACGGACAGGAAGAATTATCACTGAGCGAGGTAAATATATGGGCCTCAGTAAACGAATAGCGATTGATATTAACCCAGAATTACAAGCAGCAATCGTTGCAACACAGGAGGCAATAGCGCGACTGACTGCACTACAAATCCCGGTAGAAGGATTGTCCATTGAGTTTGGTAAACGGCCGACCATCATTGTTAAATCAGGCCCGGCGTGCAGAAAAATGGTGAATGACGGTCAGGCGGTTCGTTATTCAACGGGTATTGATAACAACGGGAGGTATCAGAAATATCAGTGTCATCTGAATAATTGCCGTGTCGTGTGGGAAGAAAGAAGCCATTAATTAAGTCATCAGTAATAAGGTCAATAAATATGAAAAGTAAAAAGCGGCTTAAAGCTGTGGCGGCACCGTACGTCGCGCAGACAAAAGACGAGGTTATCGCGGGAATTAAACAGCTCGGCGATATTCAGCGTGAATTAATCCGTGTTGAAACAGAAATGAATGACTCAATCGCCGAGATTACTGCCAGTCATTCCCCCGCTATTGAGCAGTTGAAAGCCAAAATGGAGGAGCTGCAAAGCGGCATCCAGACATGGTGCGAGGCACACAGGGACGAGCTAACAAATGGTGGAAAGGTCAAGTTCGCCAACCTGACTACAGGTGAGGTGCAGTGGCGCAACCGTCCGCCTTCAGTCAGCATTCGCGGTGTTGAATCTGTTATCGAGTTTTTGAAACACCAGAAATTGAGCCGGTTTATCCGCGTGAAAGAGGAAATTAATAAAGATGCCATTCTCAATGAACCGACAGCAGTAAAAAATATTCCTGGCATCACCATCAAAAAAGACGTGGAGGATTTTTCTATTATTCCTTTTGAGCAGGAGGTGGTTTGATGAAAGGTATTCCATTAAATAACCGCTCGTCGTTATATCAACTGGCATTACAGAAGTTCGGGCCTGAATCACAACTGTTAAAACTGATTGAGGAGGCGGCAGAACTTGCCGCCGCCGCATCACGCAATGTCAACGGCCTCGGTAACGAGGTCGATATGGCCAGTGAAATGGCAGATGTCGAAATCATGATCGAGCAATTCCGTCTCAACGGACTGGGTAAGCTAATTGACTTCCAGAAGCAGAAAAAGCTGCGGCGTCTGGCAGAACGGCTGGGGGTGGAATATGTCGGACAGCAATAAAGAAAAATACCTGGAAAAGATTAAGAAGCTGTTGAATCTGGCACGCCGGAGCACAAACGAAAATGAGGCGGCAAATGCCATCAGCCAGGCACAAAATTTGATGCGTGCTCATGGACTGAATGAATCAGATATTGACCTGATGGATATTAAAGAATCCGGTAGTAAGGATTCACCGTCTCACGCTGAAAAGTTACCACAATATGTGGTTTATCTGGCCAATTTGCTCAGCCATGCATTCGGCGTGCGCTGTTACTACACTCAGTCGTTTTTAGGGAGAACCGTTGTTTTTTATGGCCCGAACGAAAGGCCACAGGTTGCGGCGTATGGTTTTGATGTCTTAACACGTCAATTGCGCAGGGCCAGGACTGATTACATCGCATCCCTGCGCAAAAGCATCAAACGCAGCACCAAGATCAATCGTGCCGACCAGTTCTGCGAAGGGTGGATATCTGGAGCGTGGAAGGCAATCAGCGCCTTCTCCGTTAATGAAAGAGAGAAAACTCTGATGGAATCCTATCGCAAGATAAAACTTGAAGGCGATGGTTTCAGTACGCTGAAAAGCCGTGAGGCTAAGAAATGCCGGGGTGATGAAGATGCTCGCTGGGCTGGGTATCAGGCAGGCAAAGAAGCCAAATTGCATCATGCTGTTAATGGTACGGGGCAGGATGCTGTGGCGAAGATTGAGAGAAAATAGATGAACAAGACCCAGTTAATTAAGCTCATCCATATCGCCAAGCGTGATTTGCGCCTCGACGATGACACATATCGCCAGGTTCTGACAAACACGACAAAGAAGAACTCTACGCGGGACATGACAGTCCCGCAGTTAGTTATAGTGCTGGAGGCGATGAAAAAGCGTGGCTTCAAGGTTAAGCCCGCTAAAAAGGCTGTGACTGGCCGCAAACTGGACGATGCGCCCCAGTCTCGGAAAATCCGGTCTTTGTGGCTGGAAATGGCAGATAAGGGCATCGTCCGTGAACGCTCTGAAGCCGCCCTGGCGGCGTTTGTACGACGGGAAACCGGTATTGATGGTTTGCAATGGCTTAATTCAGAACAGGCCAGCCATGTAATTGAGAAGCTGAAGAAGTGGCAATATCGGGAACTCAACGCGAGGAAAATATCATGAACGGTGATAACAACTTCCGCAGCAAGGGGCCAGAACTGCTTATTGAACTGGCGCAGCATACAGCAATCACGGCTCGTGAAGTCGTTGATACAATCAGCCCTGAAGTGGCGGAGCAGATCGGCGAGGCTGTTGCAAGCAAGATGATGCAGGTGTGGGGGGGCCAGAACGTTTACTTCCCGATGGGCATGGCGTGGAAAGTCAGTCAGCGCGACCGCCAGATTTTCGCTGCGTTCAATGGCCATAACCATCACGAACTTGCGCGCCAGTTTGGGTGCTCGCTGCAATGGGTATACAGCGTTGTGAAACGAGTCAGGAAAGATGAGTTGGCTCGAATGCAAGGCAGGTTGTTTGACGATGACCGGGACGCGGAATAACATTCACTCGACAGGCCGAACACAAATTTTCTCTGAATTTTTCGACGGCCTGATTTTTTCACATGCTGAAAGAGAATTACACTAACCATCCTATCTCTTCCCACTTCGACCCAGTTTATCCCATAATTTATCTCACAGGTTTGGTATTACTTATCTCACTTCTCATCACCTAATTCAGCGGATCCAAAAATGTCGTCAGCCCATGAATAACAATCAGAAAACACCATAACAGAACACCAGAAACAAGGGGGAGTATCAGATAGAGATCAACAAACAGAGAAAAGATTCAAAAAAAATCCCCCGACAATTTTGCCGGAGGATTTGTGTATAAGAGACAGCGGCCCGCGCCGGGGTTTTTTGTTTTAATGCGGGGGTGTCGGGGCATGGCCCTGACCGGGTGGTTTTGGGGGCACGGCCCACTGGCGGTGGCCACAAAACATTTCCTGTCCGGGGGTTGAAGTATTTTCAGGCAACCCGCCACAGATCACGCTCAAGGGCGGTGGGGATGATTGACTCGTACCCCCTACTTGTTGGGTGTCCAACTTTCAGGGTTCATTTCACAGGATCGGGATCATTACTATTTAAAAACGAGTCAGTGTTACCTCACCATAATCGTAATATCTTGCTGCCTCAGAAATATCTTCAAATTTAAATTTAGTAAATTTACTTATTATTAATTTATCATAATCTTCCATCACTTCTACATCCCCATAAAAACAGAAGACAACACCTTCTTTAAAGTAAATATTTAATCCTACTTCATCCATTTCAATCTTATCAATTGAGTATTGATTATCAAATGGCCTTCCATATGGACCATCTGGAAGAAAGAAATAAAATGAATCATAATCATCAACCCATGCATTAATTGCATCTAAAGCATTCATTTTTTAATAATCCATTCATCTTTCAAACTAGGTAAATATACCTGCGTACCACCACCAATTAATTCAGGTCGTGTGCCTTTTGTTCCTGTTTGTGGTGCAGCAGGTCCCTCATAGAATTTAGTACCTTTAGGTATCTTCATAATCGCTTGATTTTCAAATGAATTACCCCACTCAGGCAATACAGCGCTATCAATTTGAGACTGTACAGGTCCTTTAGAAGGCTCCAATGTCCAATAACGACCATTTACCCTTGCCTTACCACCATAGTCACGATAAAGATACATATCTTCTTCTGCAACTTTTTCAGCATATGTACCACTTCTAAAGGTTGATGCAGCGGAATTTAAATCATTAGGGTTTCCTAATGGTCCCTCTTCATGCGGGCCATATGTTTTAACAATCCTTGATGTCTGGCCAACTTCAGATGAATTAACCTTACCAACCAAATCAGTTAATCTGGTTTTAGCTGCTTCCCCAATTATTATAGGAGATACAGATGCAGCAATTATTTTTATTCCATCATATGTAGAGATATATTGCTCCGCAGTAGCCTTATCCACGCCAAGTTGTTTCATAGCGTAGTTAACCATCGCATCCCTGACCTGCTGCTGATTCTGTGCATCCACACTGGTTATATTCAGCAGGTTCACTATCTGGCCGTAGGCATCGCCGTACTGCTGGCTGGCTCTGGAGTTATAGGGACCTGTGTTTTCATACTCCACTTTGGCCTGATAAGCCTCCAGCCGCGCGGCTGCACAACCCGCACTGGCAGCATTTCCGTTACCGCAGGCGGCGATAACTTTCTTATCCCTTGAGATATCCAGCTCCGTTAACCGGGCAACGTCTTTCTCCGCCTGTTCACGCTCTGCCGGGTCTTTGCTGTCGCGGAGTTTCTGCTTCGCTATCTCAAGCTCCGATTTCTCAGAGACACTCAGATAGTTATTCTCCACCGCCACCTGTGCCGACTGTGCGCCCTGCACCGCATCCGTGCC